>VYGS01000122.1:0-14658 GCA_009841725.1 Gammaproteobacteria bacterium | reverse complement strand
TCGCTTTCGCCGTTTTTTCCACGGCATGCTCAAGCGGGGCATTTATCTTGCTCCCTCGGCATACGAGGCCGGATTCGTGTCGATTGCGCACAGCCAGGATGACATCGATGCCACGGTCGACGCTGCCGCGGAGGTGCTGAAAGGATTGCGGTGAGCGCCTCGGCGGCCGGTTGCCGTCTATTTGGCGAGCAGTGCCGGGAGAACCGGCGGGACAGTCAGCCGGGTTGTTGCCCCGTGTCACGGATTGTCGGCCTGGTCCCCCTTTTCGCTGAGCCAGCTCTTGCGATCGGCCGAACGCTTCCTGGCAAGCAGCATGTCCATCAGTTCATGGGCTTGATTCCTGTCTTCCAGTTCCAGCTGGAACAGGTTTCGGGTTTTCGGATTCATGGTGGTTTCCCGCAGCTGCAACGGATTCATCTCGCCGAGTCCCTTGAATCGCTGGATGCCGATCTTGCCCCGGATCCGGTCTTTCTCGATGCGTGCCAGAACCGCCTCCCTGTCCTCGTCATCGACCGCGTAGAAAACCTGCTTGGCGACGTCGATCCGATAAAGCGGCGGCATGGCCACACATACCTTTCCCTGTTCGACCAGCGCCGGAAAATGTTTCATGAACAAGGCGCACAGCAGGGTCGCGATATGCGCTCCGTCGGAGTCGGCATCCGCGAGGATGCATACCCGTCCATAGCGAAGTCCGGACAGGTCGTCCGATCCCGGGTCGATACCGAGCGCGATGGCGATATCGTGAACTTCCTGTGAACCCAGCACCTCTGACGAGTCGACTTCCCAGGTGTTGAGGATCTTGCCTCTCAAGGGCATGACGGCCTGGGTGATCCGGTCCCGGGCCTGCTTGGCGGAACCTCCGGCCGAATCCCCTTCTACGAGAAACAGCTCGGTTTCGTCCAGGCTGTCGCTGGTGCAGTCGGCAAGCTTGCCCGGCAACGCCGGCCCCGAGCCGACCTTCTTTCTCTTGACCTGCTTGGTCGTTTTCAGCCTGCTCTGGGCATGCTCGATGGCGGCCGCTGCGATGCGCTCCGCGTCCGGGATGTACTGGTTGAGCCACAGGGCAAAGGTGTCCTTGACTCCGGCCTGGACCATGGCTCCTGTCTCCCTTGAGGACAGCCGGTCTTTCGTCTGTCCGCTGAAACGCGGTTCGGGAATCTTCACGGACAGGATGTAGGTGCAGCTTTTCCAGACGTCTTCGTGTGTCAGTCTGACGCCGCGGGGCAGCAGATTCCGGTATTCGCAGAATTCACGCAGGGCATCGGTCAGCCCCGCCCTGAATCCGGTCACATGCGTGCCTCCCTGCACGGTGGGGACAAGATTCACATAGCTTTCGGTCGGCCCTTCCCCTTCGCCCTCGATCCAGGCAACCACCCAGTCTGCCTCGCCCGACTCGTGCCGGTACTGTCCCAGACAGGGAGGGGAAGGGACGGTTTCCAGGGATTCGATGGAATCCTTCAGGTATTCGACAAGTCCGTCGGTATACAGCCAGCTGGCGCTCTGGTCGGGATCGCTCTCGTCGCTGAATTCGACCCGCAATCCCGGGCACAGCACCGCTTTGGCCCGTAGCGCGCGCTTGAGGCTCGGCACATGAAAATGGATCGAATCGAAGAACGAGGGATCCGGCTTGAATCGCAATCTGGTGCCTGTCGCGTTCCGGGGCGAACTGCCGATCCGGGCAAGTTCGGAAACCTTTTCGCCATCCCGGAATGCCATGTAATACTCGGCACCGTTTCGTCTCACCCAGACTTCCAGGCTTGATGACAGGGCATTGACGACCGACACGCCGACACCGTGCAGGCCGCCCGAATAGGTGTAGTGCTTGTCGGTGAATTTACCCCCGGAGTGCAGACGTGTCAGGATGACCTCAACTCCGCTCGGCCCTTCGGCATGGGCGTCCACCGGCATGCCCCGTCCGTCGTCGGTGACGGTCAGGGAACCGTCATCATGCAGGGCCACCTCGATCCTGCTGGCATAACCCGATATTGCTTCGTCAACGCTGTTGTCCACGACTTCGTGAGCCAGGTGGTTCGGGCGCTCGGTTTCCGTGTACATCCCGGGGCGCTTTCTGACGGGTTCGAGGCCCGTGAGTACCTCGATTGCGGAGGCGGTATAATCTCGACTCATGGCGTGCAGGCGGACGGAGTGGCTGGAATTCGGGGCGGTTGCGGCGGGAGGCTTGGTTGAAAAGGGAGCATGCACTGACCGGTGGCGGAAACTCTCGGAATTACGGTTTGGGGGATTATATACTTTCGACCAAGAGAAACGGGGATGCCGCCGCTTCCGTCAACGGGGCAAGAAGGCTGAAAACAGACGTGAGCCGGGCATGTATAATGGCAGCGATGCGGGCCTACGTCCCGGAACGACAACAAGAAAATGACCGACAAGACGGAATCCCCTCAGAATCTCGACTTTGAGAAGGCGCTGAAAGAGCTTGAAAGCATTGTCGAGAGGATGGAGCGGGGAGAGCAAACCCTGGAGCAGGCCATGCGGGACTTTGAACGCGGGATGCTGTTGTCCGGACAGTGCCGGAAAAGTCTGGATGAGGCCCAGTTGCGGATCGAGAGGCTGATTGCCAGAAATGGAGACGAACTGCTCGGCCCGATGGACTCCGGTCATGCTGATGACGGACAGGACAGTGGTGCCGGGGACGACAACAAGCCATAGTTCGATCCTGACCGAGAACTCATGCCGTGTCGAGAGTGAGCTGACCGAGCTGTTCCGCACCCGGTCGGTGGCCTCGACACGTCTGGCCGAGGCGATGAGGTATGCGACGCTGGGCGGCGGGAAGCGGCTCAGGGCAACCTTGGTCTATGCAGCCGGCGAATTGCTCGGAGCACGGGGAAAGGTGCTTGATGCAGCCGCCTGTGCCGTGGAGCTTGTCCATGCCTATTCACTTGTCCATGACGATCTTCCGGCAATGGACGATGACAATCTGAGACGGGGGCGGCCGACCTGTCACATCCAGTACGACGAGGCCACCGCAATCTTGGTGGGAGACGGTCTTCAGTCACTGGCGATGGAGACGCTTCTGTCGGAGCGTTTCAATCCGGGCGATGCACGGATCCGGGCGGCGATGGCCGAGGTTCTGGTCCGGGCCATCGGTGATGAAGGCATGGTTGGGGGACAGGCCATAGACATCGAGTTCACGGGAATGCGGAAAAGCCTGGAGGAGCTGTCGACCATGCATGCGCTGAAAACCGGGGCGCTGATCGAGGCGTCGGTCCTCTTGGGAGGAATTGCCGCCCTGGGTCCAGGGCATCGGGTGCTGGATGTCCTGTCCCGATATGGCCGGGCGCTGGGGCTCTCTTTCCAGATAGCCGATGATATTCTCGATCACACTTCCGACAGCATGACGCTCGGCAAGGATGCGGGGTCCGATGATCGGCAGAACAAGACGACTTACGTATCGGTCATGGGTCTGGACAAGGCCAGGGAGGAGGCGTCCCGGGTATGCCGGGATGCCGTGGGTTGTCTCCGGGAGTTGGAAGGTGATACCGGATTTCTTCAATATCTGGCAGAATTCACTGTCAGCAGAAAATCGTAAGGGGGCAGTCCATGACAACAGATGTCGACAAATTCCCGTTATTGAGTCAGATCAAGGATCCCGCGTCGGTTCGTGAATTGCACCCCGACGAGCTCGAGCATCTTGCTGACGAAATCCGCAATTATCTGGTTGACGTCACGTCGAAGATCGGGGGGCATTTCGCTGCCGGGCTGGGCACCGTTGAGCTGTCCATAGCCTTGCACTTTGTTTTCAACACGCCCGAAGACCGCATCGTTTGGGACATTGGTCATCAGGCCTATCCCCACAAGATCCTGACCGGCCGCAGAAATCTGCTTCACTCGATTCGCCAGCATGGAGGAATTTCCGGATTTCTGAAAAGAACCGAGAGCGAATACGACACGTTTGGAGCCGGGCATTCGAGCACTTCGATCAGCGCGGCCCTGGGTATGGCGGTGGGGATGAAACAATTGGGTCTTTCACGCGAGACGATCGCTGTGATCGGCGATGGCGCATTGACCGGAGGGATGGCGTACGAGGCATTGAACAATGCCGGCAATGAGGATACAGACCTGATTGTGGTGCTGAATGACAATGAAATGTCTATTTCGCCGAATGTTGGCGCCGTGTCGTACTACCTTTCAAGGATCCTGTCCGGGCGGGCCTATACGATGGCAAGAGGAGGTGCGCGAACAGTGCTCGGCACACTCCCGCCCTCGGTATTGCGTTACGCCGAGCGCGCAGAAGGGCTGATAAAGGGGATGGTCATGCCCAGCACGTTTTTCGAGGAGATGGGGTTTTACTACATCGGGCCCGTCGATGGCCATGATGTCGGCGCACTGGTCAGCACCTTGCAAAACCTGAAGGATGTGAGGGGACCGAGATTTCTGCATATCGTTACCCGCAAGGGGAAGGGCTATGCTCCGGCAGAAGAAGATCCGCTGGTCTATCACGGTGTCACGCCATTTGATCCCGAAACCGGGGAGTTTCCGCCCAAGAAAAAGGTCAGAACCTATACCCATGTGTTCGGTGACTGGCTGTGCGACATGGCGGAAGCCGATCCGAAACTGATCGGCATTACTCCGGCAATGCGGGAAGGATCGGGACTGGTCAAGTTCTCCGAAAGATTTCCGGACCGGTATTTCGACGTGGGGATCGCCGAGCAGCATTCTCTCACCTTTGCGGCCGGATTGGCTTGCGAAGGCGTCAAGCCGGTTCTGGCCATCTACTCGACCTTCTTGCAGCGCGCCTACGATCAGCTGATTCACGATGTCTCGATCCAGGACCTCGACATCCTGCTCGCAATCGATCGTGCCGGATTTGTGGGTGCAGACGGCCCCACCCATGCCGGAGTCTATGACCTGTCATACATGCGGTGCGTGCCGAACATGCTGATTATGGTTCCCGCCGACGAGGCGGAATGCCGAAACATGCTGTATACCGGGTACCTTCACCAGGGTCCGGCCAGCGTCCGCTATCCGCGCGGAAGCGGGCCCGGCGTGAGCGAGACGAAAAAAATGCAGGCACTGGCGATCGGCAAGGCCGAGATTCGCCGGGAATCGGCGACGGGCAAGGTGGCGATCATGGCTTTCGGCACCATGGTTGCGCAAGCCGAGTCCATTTCGGAGCATCTGGATGCCACGGTCGCAAACATGCGGTTCGTGAAGCCCCTGGACGAAGAGACGATCGTCAGTCTTGCCGACCGGCACCGATACCTGGTGACGATCGAGGAAAATGTGGTCATGGGCGGCGCAGGCTCGGCGATCAACGAGTTTCTGTCCGCACAGGGGATCTGTGTGTCGATACTCAACATCGGCGTACCGGATCGACATGTCGAACATGGAACCCAGCGGGAGCAGTGGAATGAGGTCGGCCTCGACGAGGAAGGGCTTCTGAATCAGATCAATTCATTTATCGAGAGCGAGAACGGGAAGCAGAACGATTCCCGCTGACGGGAACGATACTGTTGTCCTGTCTCCAGATTCGGTAAGTGGTTGCGGCTTGCCGAAGCCGTGGTTTTGTACAAGGCAAATGCGTAATCCCTCACCTTCGGAGCATCCTGAGAGCGATCTTACCTATCAACGCCGTATCCTGGCCGGAGTTTCGAGAACGTTTGCGCTGACCATCCCCCAGCTTCCCGGCAACCTCGAGGATGTCGTCGGCAATGCCTATCTGCTTTGCCGGATCGCCGATACCATCGAGGACGAGCAGGATCTGTCTGTTGAACGAAAGCATGAATTTACGGAGTATTTCATACGCGTTGTCAGCGGGAGCGACAGTGCGGAGGAATTCGCGAATGACCTTGTCCCGCTACTTTCATCGGCAACCTGTTCGGCCAGCGACAACGAGCGTGATCTGATCCGCAATACGCCACGCGTGGTTCGGCTGACCCACGGTTTCCGCCCACTCCAGAGATCCGCCCTGGAGCGATGCGTGCGCATCATGTCTCGCGGGATGGCAAAGTTCCAGCAAAATTCCAGTCTGGAAGGACTGTCGAGCCTGTCCGAGCTGGGCCGGTACTGCTATGCTGTTGCCGGTGTCGTGGGTGAGATGCTGGCAGCGTTGTTCTGTGATCATTCCAGGAAAATCGCCAGTCATGAAGAAGTCCTCCTTGAATTGGCGGTTTCGTTCGGCCAGGGCCTGCAGATGACCAATATCCTCAAGGATGTTTGGGAGGACCGGGAACGGGGCATGTGCTGGTTGCCCAGGTCGGTGTTTCGCGATGCCGGTTTCGATTTGGCCGACCTGTCGAAGGGTCCGGCTGACGATCGCTATGAACAGGGACTGCTTGAGCTGATCGCCATTGCCCGGGACCACCTCGAGAATGCCCTGCGTTTTACCTTGCTGATTCCGCCGGAAGAAAGGGGAATCCGGCGGTTTTGCCTTTGGGCGCTTGCCATGGCCGTGCTGACCTTGCGCAAGATCCATGCCAATCCGGGTTACCGGAGCGGAAAGGAAGTCAAGATATCAAGATGCAGCGTTCGTCTGGCGGTGGGGACCATGGGCATCCTGTCGAACTTCGACTCGATGCTCAGGCTGCTGTTCAGGCTGTTTGCCCGTAAATTATCGGCCACGAAGCAACGCGGAATGCAGCCGCATGGCGAATAGTCCCGGGCCGGCGTTATGTTACGGGACCATGGTGCGAATGCCGGCGTTGCCACTGTCGCTTCCCGCTCTGCTCCAACACCACCGGAATCGGCGCATGGAATTGTGGTGCCAATGTTATTGGTGGTATGCTACGAGTGCCGACACCGATTCCGCCCATAACTATGACAAACCGCAACGCCAATCAAGCACTGGGGGTTGTTCTGGCGCAGCCCAGGGGGTTCTGTGCCGGAGTTGAACGTGCAATTCAGATCGTCGAATTGGCACTGGAAAAACACGGACCTCCGGTTTACGTCAAGCACGAAATCGTGCACAACAGACGGGTTCTCGAGTCTCTCAGGAAGAAGGGCGCCATCTTTGTCGAGAGCATCCGGGACATTCCCGAGGGAGCGGTCACGGTATTCAGCGCGCACGGGGTATCGATGGAGATCGAACAGGGTGCCCTGGAACGGGACCTGAAGACGCTTGACGCCACCTGTCCGCTGGTGACGAAGGTACACAAGGAAGGCCAGAAATACTCGTCCAGAGGGTACGAGATCGTTCTCATCGGTCATGCGGGCCATCCGGAAATCGAGGGCACTCTGGGCCGGATTCCCGGACCGGTGCACCTGATCAGTGAGATTGATGACGTGGACCGGCTTGAAATCAGGGATCCCGAAAAGGTCGCGTACATTACCCAGACCACGCTTTCTGTTGACGACACGAAGGAAGTGATTGCCAGATTGAGGGAGCGTTTCCCGAAAATCGCTGGCCCGGATCTGAAAAACATCTGCTATGCGACCCAGAACCGCCAGGGAGCGGTCAAGGCGCTTGCCAAACAGGTCGACGTGCTGCTCGTGGTGGGTTCGCGCAACAGTTCCAATTCAAACCGGTTGCGCGAACTGGGCCTGGAGATGGGCATTCCGTCGTATCTGGTCGAAGATCCGCTCGACGTGGATTTCGAATGGTTCGGAGACGGAAGTCGAATCGGCATAACGGCCGGTGCGTCGACCCCCGAGGAACTGGTGAAGGATGTGATCGACAAGCTGAAGGACTGCGCCCGGCTCGATATCGTCTCGCTGAAGGGAATCCAGGAAAGCGTGCGTTTCAGCCTTCCCGAGTCCCTGGCGGATTTGCGCCGGTGAATCGCAACATGCCTTGGGCTGAAATCTGGCAAATGAACGATCGAAAGTAGACCGTGCACCAGATGTCGGGCGGTCGCGCCGGACCAGGCAAGTCGGATAGGGAAATATGAAGAAAAACAAGCGGGAGACGGCAGATGCTGACTGCCGGGCCAGTGCGCCGGTGTCGACATGGCAGCGGATGGTCCGATTGCTGATCTGGAAGTCGCCCGGTCTTTGACGATTGTCCGATAGCCAGATGTCTTTACAGCACTTGTCGGAAGATTCCATCGTCGAGGCGCACGATCTCCATTTCGCTTACAGCGATCGCCCGGTATTCGATGGACTCAACCTGTCGATCCCAAGAGGCAAGGTGACCGTTATCATGGGCCCGAGCGGGTGCGGCAAGTCGACCTTTCTGAGCCTGCTTGGAGGACGGCTGGTCCCGGACAAGGGGCGGATCAGCTTCGATGGCACTGCCGTGCCATCCAAATCAGGCCCGGAACTGTATGCGATGCGTCGCAAAATGGGCATGCTGTTCCAGAAAAGCGCCCTTTTGACCGATCTGAACGTGTTTGACAATGTGGCGTTTCCGTTCAGGGAGACAACCCGGCTGCCGGAAGCGTTGATCCGCATCCAGGTGTTAACCAAGTTGCAGATGGTGGGACTCAGGGGCGCCTGCGACATGCAGCCATCCGAACTGTCCGGAGGCATGGCGCGCAGGGTGGCGCTGGCGCGGGCAATTGCCCTGGATCCGCTGATCATCATGTATGACGAACCCTTTGTCGGACTTGATCCGATTTCCATGGGGATCATCCTCAAGCTGATCAGGAATCTGAACGATGTGCTCAACCTCACTTCGATCGTGGTGACGCACGATGTCACGGAGGGATGTGAAATTGCCGATTACGTCTATCTTCTCGATGGCGGAAGAGTGTCCGGAAGCGGCACTCCTGAGCAATTGTCGACCCAGAGTGATCCGGCCATTGAACAGTTCATGCAGGGGCTGGCGGACGGACCGGTCGGGTTCCATTACCCGGCGAAGGACTATCTGGAAGATCTGGCAGGATAACCGGCCATGGATTCGATCGCGAGACTCGGACGCTACGGGATAGATTTCACGTTCCGATTGGGCGAGTCGGTCCTGTTTCTGGTCAGTGCGATACGCGGGGCGGCTGCAAGCCTGTCCAGATGGGGGCTGATCATCGAGCAAATCTATGCGGTGGGCGTCCTGACCATGCTGATCACGATCGTGTCGGGCCTGTTTGTCGGCATGGTTATCGGATTGCAGGGTTATTACCAGCTGGTCAACTTCAGCGCCGAATCCAGTCTTGGGCTGGTTGTCGCACTGTCGCTGGTGAGGGAATTGGGCCCCGTTTTGTCAGCCCTGTTGTTTGCCGGTCGGGCCGGTTCGGCCCTGACCGCGGAAATCGGGCTCATGAAAGCGACCGAACAGCTGGCGGCAATGGAGATGATGGCCGTTGATCCCGTATCGCGAATCATAGGCCCCCGCTTTGTTGCGGGTATAATATCCATGCCTCTTCTTGCCGCCCTGTTCAGTGCCGTAGGCGTACTGGGAGGGTATCTGGTTGGGCACGGCCAGTTCGGAATCGACCAAGGTGTTTACTGGACGTCGATGCAGACGGGCGTCGACCTGGTTGAAGACATCCTGAACGGCGTGATAAAAAGCGTGGTATTCGGTGTCATAGTGGTCTGGATAGCCTTGTATGAAGGCTATGCCTCGGCTCCGACATCCGAAGGGATAAGCAGAGCGACGACCCGGACAGTCGTCTGGTCTTCCCTGTCGGTATTGGGCAGTGACTACATGCTGACCGGACTGATGTACGGAGGGTAGAAATCGATGATGCGTTCCAATAGTGTGATAGAAATCTGGGTCGGCATTTTCATGCTGGCTGGAATCGCCTCGCTGGCAATGCTGGCGGTGCAGGTGAGCGGCTCCGGATTTTCGTCCGGGGAGACGTACAGGATTGAGGCGAAATTCGAGAATGTCGGGGGACTCGCGTCGAATGCCCCGGTCATGATCGGTGGAGTTCGCGTCGGCCGGGTGGGTGGCATCCGGATCGACCCCGAGGAATACGTGCCGGTGGTCAGCATGGACATCGAGAAGCGATATGATCAGCTTCCCGACGACACCGGAGCCTCCATCCTTACAGCCGGATTGCTCGGCGCCCAGTTCGTGGGCCTGTCGCCCGGTTCGTCCGACATCTATCTCGAAGAAGGCGACGAGTTGGAATTCACCCAGTCTGCGGTTCAGCTCGAAACGCTGATCGGGCAATTTCTGTACAGCCAGGACAATCAATAGGCAGATATTCGGCCAATGATGGGTTCGACCACGCAGGCAATCGGAGTTCGCGCCCGGCGGATTTTTTCTGGCGCAGTCCTTCTGGTGGTTTTTTTTGCAGCCTCCGGATCCGTCTTCGCGGAGGAGGATCCGGCCGCTCTGATCGACCGGACGGTTCGCTCCGCTCTGGATGAATTCCTGGAGCGCAAGGAAGAACTGACGGGCAATAACCCGGCATTGCTGGAGTTGCTGAACAGAACCGTGGTCCCACTGTTCGATTTTGATCGTATCGCCAGGCTTATACTGGCCAGGAGCTGGAAAAAGGCCGGTCCGGAGCAGCGCGAAGCGTTTGCTCACGAATTCAAGCGGCTGATGATTGCGACATACAGTTTGGCGCTGTTCCAGTACACCGGCAAGGAGAAAGTCAGGATTCACGAGGCCGAGATCAAGGAGAAAAAGCAACGCCTGTTTGCCACAGTCCGGACAGAGGTGATTCTGGGAGACGAGATCGAGCCGGTTCCTGTCGATTATTTCCTGATCCAGGCAGCTCAAGGCGAGTCCTGGAAGATCTACAACCTGTCGGTTGCCGGCCTCAACATGGTCATCAATTACCGCGGCGTTTTCCAGGCCACGATCCTGGACAGGGGATTGGATGGCACCATTGCCTCCATGAAAGAGAGCAATGACCGCTTCATGAACCCATGACGCGTGTCAAGATCAACAATGGAACGATTGCGTTGTTCGGTGCGTTGACCATTGACACGGTTCCGGAGCTTTACGCGAGCCATACGGATTTCGGCGATCCGATCCGCACTATCGATCTCAAGGAGATCGACGACGTCGACAGTTCCGGTCTCGCGCTACTGGTCTACTGGCGTGCCAGACTGTTGAAGCAACCCGGATTCGCCGGATTCGAGAATTGCCCGGAACGGCTGTTCGACATTGCAAAGCTGGTCGGTCTGGAAAAGATTTTTACGACCGACAAGTCCATGTGCTCAACTCATTTTCCGTAATAGGTCACATTCAACATGGTTACTCCGCAGGATATCGAGAAATGGATCGCATCCGGTCTTCGGGACAGCGAGGTTGCCGTCACCGGCGACGGGCGGCATTTCGAGGCGAGGATCGTCTACGCCGGCTTTGCAGGCAAGTCACTGGTACAGCGACACCAGATGGTCTACCAGGTGCTGGGCGACAAGATGAGAGAGGATATCCATGCCCTTTCCATGAAAACCTTCACCCGGGATGAGTTATAATGCTCCTTTCCACCCTGTGCACAGACTGCTGAGATTGTAAGATGTCCATACAGGACCAACTGAAAGAAGTCATCCAGAACAACGAAATCATCCTGTTCATGAAGGGAACCCCCGAGTTCCCCCAGTGCGGGTTTTCGGGACGGACCGCCCAGATTCTCCAGGCCTGCGGAGTCCGTTTTGCCTCGGTAAACGTGCTTGCCGACGATACCGTGCGCGAAGGGATAAAACAGTATTCGAACTGGCCGACCATTCCACAACTTTACGTTCGGGGAGAATTTGTCGGAGGGTGCGATATCATGATGGAACTGTATGAGAACGGAGAGCTTGAGAAGATTCTCAAGCCCGAAGATGCGCAGACGGAATCGGCAGAAGATCAGGTCTCGTAAAGCATTCCCCCGTTCGGGGACGACAGATTCGGTCGCAATCCCGGATTCGTAGAATCCACGGATCCTGGCGGAGCGATCCCCAAAGGATGATTGCGGGACCGGGTACCTTTCTTCGTTTCCCCGGAACCCTATTGGGATGCGCGGCTCATGCGGATTGATGAGCATATCGACCACGGCCATTCCGTTATCTGTGCCAACATTCGTCTGGCCCAATACCTGAAACACCGACACTCGCAGAAGCAGCTGCAACAGGGCCTGAGGAGCTGGGAAACCCCGGACATTCTGCCCTGGACAGCCTGGATTCGGCGGTGCTGGAGCGATCTCCGTGTCGGGAACAATCGCCTTGAGCTGCTGCTCAATCCGGTCCAGGAAGCCCTGCTGTGGCAGCAGATCATCAATGCGGATGTCGATGCCGGTTTTCTGTGGCATGTCCCCTCGGTCGCGGCGCAGGTCCAGACAGCTTGGCAAAACATGCGGCAGTATCGAATCCCCGAGTTTCCGGAATCGGAGAATCTGGGCGAGGATGCCCAGGCGTTCAGGTCATGGTCGAAAACGTTTGTCCGACAATGCGAGCGGCGAAACTGGATCGACGCCTCAAGCTTGCCGGACCGAATCGGTTGCTATCTGCTGCCCGAGCTGGAATTCGGCAGTGACGGCATCGTGCTGGCCGGGTTCGACCGGTTGAATCCGCAGCAGGAAGAATTCTGCAGCCGGCTGCAGGAATCCGGCGTGCGCCTTTTCCGGCATGAGGATGCGCAAGACCGGGGCGCTGAAGTCAGTATCGCGCAGTGCGTGGATGTCGATGAGGAAACCCGGTGGGCCGCCTTGTGGGCAAAACGAAAAATGGAACAGGATCCGAAAGCGAAAATCGGAATTCTGGTACCGGGTCTGCGCGAGCTTCGGGAGCGCATCCACAATACGTTCGAGGATGTACTGTTGCCGGGAAGCCTGTACTACGGGCACGACACGGCACCGTTGCCCTTCAGCATATCGGTCGGCCGACCCCTTTCCGACTATCCGATGGTGCGTTTCATTTTCACGGTGCTCGGGCTTGAGCACCGGGCTCTGTCGCTGGATGATCTGGGTGTCTTGCTGCGCTCCCCGTTCATCCGGGGACACGATACCGAGCGGGCCGGCCGTGCCCTGCTGGATGAGAGGTTGCGAGACGGCAATCGGCAGGTCTACGCCTCCGGGGATGTCGTCTGTCATGCTGATCGCATCGAAGAGAAGGGGAAATCCGTCAGGATTTTCAGAAAGAGCCTGATGGACTTGTGTGACTTTGTCCGGAAGCTGCCCCGATACGATGCCCCGTCGGGTTGGGCCGAGGCGTTTGCGGGCATGCTGGAGATCGTCGGATGGCCGGGAGAGCGGCAGCCCGACAGCCATGAACGCCAGCAGAGCGAGGCGTGGCGTTCGGTACTGGAGACCCTGGCTTCGACCCATGTAATCAGGGAGGGCCTGACTCGACACGAAGCCCTTGCGGTGTTGCGTCGGGAGGTCGACAGCCAGGGATTCCAGCCTCACACGCCGGAGACGCCGGTCGAAGTCCTGGATCCACAGGGAGCCGACGCAATGCATTTCGATCATGTCTGGATGCTGGGACTGAACGAGAACGCCTGGCCCCCGACACCGGTTTCTAACCCGTTCATTCCCATCGGCTTGCAGAAACAGCACGGTGTCCCGGGCTCGGACCCGGAACTCTCCCTTGAGCGGGCAGAACAGCTCCAGGAAGCCATACTCCGGTCCTGTCCCGATGTGGTGTTGAGCCATTCCCTGTACGAGGGGGACCGGCCGTTGCTTGGCAGTCCGTTGCTTCCCGGCAAGGCTGCCCGGTTCGACAGCGAGTCCGACTTGGGCCAGGCGGCATCCTATCGGCAGATTGTCTTTGACTCCGGGCGGGTCGAGTCCTTCGAGGATTTCAGGGCGCCTCCGGTCGAACGCCACCTTGGCGGAACCCAATTGTTCCGGGATCAGTCGCAGTGTCCGTTCCGGGCGTTTGCAAGACATCGGCTGCATTCGCGGGAACTGGCGGATCCGGATATCGGGCTGAACGCGATGCAAAGGGGAATCCTGCTGCACGGGTTGATGCAGGTATTTTGGGATCAGGTCAAGACCCACGAGGCGCTTGCTGACATGTCGGCGGACCGTATTTCAGAGCTGGTCGAATCCATCGTCGAAGATGTGATCGGGTTGCAGCGCGGCCGGTTGCCGTCCGTGTTTACGGAACGATTCAGCGCCATCGAGGCGAAGCGTCTGAAGACGATGCTGTGCGAATGGCTCGAAAACGAACGTGCGCGTCAGCCTTTCAGGGTCGTGGACCTGGAACTCGAGGTTGAGGATACGGTGCAAGGCGTGGGGTTCAGAGGCCGGCTTGACAGGGTTGACGAACTGGACAGCGGTGAATACGTGATCATCGACTACAAGACCGGTGCGGTCGATGTTCGGGGCTGGGCTGGAGATCGGCCGGAAGAGCCGCAAATGCCGCTTTATGCCGTCACCTTGCAGGGAGATGTCGCAGCCGTTGTCTTCGCCGTGCTGAAACGGGGAGGAAATCTCGGTTTCAAGGGGCTGGCGAACGACGGGAGCCTGTTCGGGACGAACGACTTCGGACAGGCCAGGATCAAGGGATTTGATGACGACATGAGAATGAGGCAGATCTTTCTGGGTGAGGACGCCGATTCGAAGACGTGGGACGATCTGTTCGGCACATGGCGGGAAGTGATCGACTCCCTGGCCATCCGGTTTCGGGAAGGCGACGCCCGGGTCGCTCCCATCGACCAGCGGGTCTGCAACTGGTGCGAGCAGGCGCCGCTCTGCCGGATTCATGAGGCTGGTGGATCCGGAATCCTGCCCGGGGACAGCTGATGGCCATCGATGATCGGGAAATCAGGCAGGAGGTGCTGGACCCCGAGCGGTCTTTCATTGTCCAGGCTCCGGCCGGATCCGGCAAGACCGAATTGCTGGTCCGGCGTTATCTCCGCTTGCTGCAGGGCGTGTCCCAGCC
>VYGS01000011.1 GCA_009841725.1 Gammaproteobacteria bacterium | reverse complement strand
CATCCTTGAGTCCTTGAAAACATACTGTAAACGTATTAATGATACGTAACACTAGCGATACATGTAACAGAACTGGAAATTGCGATGCCGACCTCTGTTTCAAAGCGCGTACAGAAGCACCGGGATGCCATGCGGGCCGCGGGCCTGCGACCTGTTCAAATCTGGGTGCCGGATACGCGCCGTGCAGGCTTTGCTGCCGAGTGTCGCCGTCAGACCGCCCTCGTGGCAAAAACGGATCGTGAGAACACCGACCTGTCGGATTTCATGGATGCGGCGCTCTCTGATCTGGATGAATGGCGCTGAGGCGCGGCAACTTGGCTACCGTCGTCCTGCAAGGCGATTATGGCAAGCCGCGTCCGGCTCTCGTGATTCAGGCAAACCGGTTTGCAGAACTCGGGGCCGTCGTGATTCTCCCCATCACCTCGACCATTGTTGATGCGCCGTTGCTGCGTCTGAACGTCGACCCGTCATCAGACAACGAGTTGATCACAAGCTCTCAAATCATGCTGGATAAGCCGATGACGGTGAGTACCGACAAGATTGGAGCCGTCTTTGGCCACCTTGATGACGCCACCATGGTCAGCGTCAACCGTTCGCTGGCACTGATTCTGGGGCTTGCGGGATGACTGAATACTTCGCAAGCCGCACGATCTGGACCGGTGACAGTCTGACCGGGTGTTCCGGCTGAAGTACCGGCCAAATCTGTGGATGGGCTGCGTTTTCTTGCAGTGAACCGGAACATATTCTGGATTTGCGGCACAATTGAATGTAACATGCAGACAGTGGGTGCCCTACAATTTCCTATAAATGTCGCCGCAATCCATCCTTGGCCGACTGCCCGCGGAATCTGCCTAGAATCAAAACGAACACACCATGCCAGACCGCCGCCTCCAAGTTTTTGCAACCGTGGCAAAGCTTCTCAGCTTTACCAAGGCCGCAGAGGTGCTGCACATGACCCAGCCTGCGGTGACCTTCCAGATCCGCCAGATGGAAGAATACCTGAACACCCGGCTGTTCGACCGCACCCATAACCGGATCAGCCTGACCGAGGCCGGGCATACGGTCAAACGGTACGCCGACCGGATTCTCGATTTGTACAAGGAGATGGACAACGAGGTCCGGACCCTGATCGGTGACATGCAGGGGCCGCTGCTTGTGGGCGCGAGCACCACCATCGGGGAGTATTTCCTGCCCGAAGTCATCGGCGAATTCCAGTCCCGGTTTCCGGACGTGATCGTTCGCCTCAACATCACCAACACCAATGGCGTCATCGAGCTGGTCGAGGAAAACGAGATCGACATCGGCATCGTCGAAGGCCCGGTCAACAACAAGACGCTCGTGACAAAGTCCATCTGGGACGATGAACTGGTGCTGGCCTGCGCAGTCGGGCACGAGCTAAGCAAGCGAAAGAAGGTCGACATCGACAGCATTCTGGATTACCCGTTCATCTGTCGCGAAGAGGGTTCCGGAACGCGAGAGGTTCTGAACGAGTATCTCGGGGGATTCGATCTCGACATCGATCAGCTCAATGTCACGATGGAGTTCGGAAGCCCGGAGTCGATCAAGAACGTGGTGGCCGCCGGCCTTGGAATCACCATCATCTCCATTGCCACCATGGAAAAGGAGCTGGCGCTCGACACCCTGTGCGCCATCCCCCTCAGCCAGCCGCTTCGCCGGCCGTTCACCATCGTCTACCAGCGCCAGCAGTTCAGGCTGTGGGCGATGGGTGAATTCCTGAAATTTGCCATCCAGTACTGCCAGACCAAGGAGCTGCCCAAGCAGCAGCACTGAGCCCGGCCGGGAAAGAGAGGCAACCTCGGGAAGGCTCTACTCTCCGGCCGCCGCAAGTCTCTCAAGCATGATCGAGCCGGTCCGAATGTTCCGATTGTCCATCACGTCGTCGCCGACCGCGCAAATTCCCATGAACATGTCGTTGAGATTTCCCGCAATCGTGAACTCCTGGACGGGATGCCGGATTTCGCCCTGCTCGACCCAGTAGCCGAAAGCGCCTCTCGAATAGTCGCCGGTCACCGTGTTGACCCCGAAACCGATCAGTTCGGTGACGAGAATACCGCGATCCATCGTCTTCAGCATCCCTTCCAGGCCGCCCCGGGCGGTGCTGTCGACGGTCAGGTTGTGGATACCCCCGGCATTGCCGGTCGAGGTCTTGCCGAGCTTTCGGGCCGTGTAGCTGTCGAGCAGGAAGCTGGACAACACGCCGTCGTCGACAATGGCCTTGTTCCGTGTCGCCACTCCTTCGCCGTCGTAGCCCGCACTGCCGGCCGCCCGGGGAAGCAGCGGCTGCTCATGGATATGAATGCCTTGTGGAAAAATGCGACACCCCAGACGGTCATGGAGAAAGCTCGCTTTCTTGTACAGGCCGGCCCCCTGGATCGCCGAGACCAGATGGCCGACGAGAGACTGGGCCACCGGCGCCTCGAAAACCACCGGGTACTCGCCCGTCGCCAGCTTACGCGCCCCGATCCGGTTCACGGTCCTGCGGGCAGCTGTCCGGCCGACGGATTCGGGGTCGGCCAACGCTTCCGGCACGCGCCTCGAATCGTACCAGTAGTCCCGCTGCATCGCCTGCCCGATGCCCGAGATCACCGAACAGTGGATGCCGTGTTGGCTGCCTCGTGAAATTCCGCAGAATCCGTGACTGTTCGCATAGATCTCGACCCCGTCGTGCGTGCTGAGTCCCCCGCCTTCGCTGTTCGTGATCCGGTTGTCGAATTCAAGCGCGGCGCTCTCGCACCGCCTCGCGATATCGACGGCTTCCTCCAGCGTCACGTTCCAGGGATGGTGGAGATCGAGATCCGGGAATTCCGTGGCCAGGAGCTCCCGGTCGGCCAGCCCGTTGCAGTCGTCCCGTTCCGTGTGACGGGCAATATTGCAGGCGGTCTGCACGCTGTTGCGGATTTCGCCGGACGAGAAGTCCGAACAGGATGCGGTTCCGCTGCAACCGTCCAGGAACACCCGGATGTTCATGCCCTTGTCGCGATGGTGCTCGATCGTCTCCACCTCCTCCTTTCGGACCGTCACGGACAGCCCCTGCCCATGGGAAACGGAGACTTCGGCCATCGACGCGCCCATCTCCCGCGCACGGTCAAGCGCCATCGCCGCCAGATCGAGAAGCCTCTCCTGCGTCTCGTCGCGAAGCGCCAGATTGTCCTTCGGCGTCATACCGACGACCCCCCGACGGTCAACCCGTCAATGCGCATGGTCGGCTGCCCGACCCCGACCGGGACGCTCTGCCCGTCCTTTCCGCAAACCCCGACACCGGTGTCGAGCATCATGTCATTGCCGAGCATGCTGACCCGCGTCAGGACATCCGGCCCGTTTCCGATCAGCGTCACCCCCTTGATCGGGTAGGTTTTTCTGCCCCGCTCGATCATGTAGGCTTCGGACGCCGAAAACACGAACTGGCCGGAAGTGATGTCGACCTGTCCGCCGTTGAAATTTACGGCATAGACTCCCTTGTCCACCGATTTCAGTATCTCCTCGGGATCGTGCTTCCCCGACAGCATGCAGGTGTTGGTCATCCTCGGCATCGGCAGATGGGAGAAGGATTCGCGCCGTCCGTTGCCGGTCGGCGGCATGTTCATCAGCCGCGCATTCAGCCGATCCTGCATGTATCCCCTGAGAATCCCGTTCTCGATCAGGACCGTGCGCTGGGCCGGGATGCCCTCGTCGTCGACCGACAGGGATCCGCGTCGATCGGCAATCGTCCCGTCGTCGACCACGGTGCACAGATCGGACGCCACCTTCTCGCCGATCCGGTCCGAGTATGCGGAGGTCTTCTTGCGGTTGAAGTCGCCCTCGAGGCCGTGTCCGACGGCCTCGTGAAGCAGGATACCCGGCCACCCGGGGCCCAGCACGACGGTCATTTCTCCGGCTGGCGCTTCCCGCGACTCGAGATTCACCAGAGCCTGCTGGACAGCGTCCCGCGCATACCCGAGGGCGCGGTCGTCCTG
>VYGS01000046.1:31779-74356 GCA_009841725.1 Gammaproteobacteria bacterium | reverse complement strand
ATGGAGGACTATTCCATGAAGAAAGCCAGTTTGCTATCTTTCCTGCTCGGCAGCATCTGCCTGATGTTCGGCCAGAGCAGTTTCGCGATGGATTGCGAGGAACTCGTTCTGGGTTCTGCCATATCCCTGACCGGCAAGTATGCCACCAACGGCGTACACGCCAAGAATGGCTATGAGTATGCAATCGCCAAGATCGCCGAAAACGGCGGCGTCAAGATCGGCGACAAGTGCTACAACTTCCGCGTCATTTACTACGATGACGAGTCCAAGGGCGATCGCGGGGCGACCCTGGCCGAACGGCTGATCAACCAGGACAAGGTGCAGTACATGCTGGGCCCCTACTCGTCCGGACTGACCAAGGCGATCGCCCCGGTCACCGAAAAGTATCAGATTCCGATGGTCGAGGCCGAGGGCGCATCCCGCTCCCTGTTCACCCAGGGTTACCGGTACCTGTTCGCCGTGCTGTCGACCTCCGAGCAATATCTGGCTTCGGCGATCACTCTTGCCGCGGAAAAAGCCGAGGCGACCGGCAAGTCCCCGTCCGACGTGACGGTTGCGGTGGCGGTCGAGAACGATCCGTTCTCGCTGGATATCCGGGCCGGTGTGCTGGAGGATGCTTCCAGGTACGGCATGAAGATCGTGGTCGACGAGAAGTTGCCCCGGGATCTTTCCGACATGAGCGCGATCCTGACGAAAGTCAAGCTGGTCAAGCCGGACGTGCTGGTGGTCAGCGGCCATTCCAAGGGTGCCGCGACAGCGGTGCGGCAGATCGAGGAGCAGAACGTCAAGGTCCCGATGATCGCGATCACCCACTGCGAGGCGGCCGATGTGGTCGGCAACTTCGGTGAAGCGGCCAACGACATCCTGTGCTCGACCCAGTGGGCCGAAACCCTGACCTACAGCGATCCGATCTTCGGAACCGCAACCCAGTACGAGCAGGAGTTCAAGGCGGCCTATCCGGAATACGCCAAGAAGAAGGTTCCGTACCAGACTGCCCAGGCCTCTGCCGCGGTGTACGTGTTCAAGGATGCCTTCGAGCGCGCCGGGACGCTGGACAAGGAAGCGGTCCGCGATGCGATTTCCGAGACCGATCTGGCGACATTCTACGGCCAGATCCGGTTCTCTGAAGCCGGTAACAACATCGCCAAGCCGATGGTGCTTCGCCAGATCCAGGACGGCGAGTACAACGTGGTGGCGCCTTCCGAATTCGCCTCGCATCCGCTGAACTGGCCGCGGGGCTGAGCCGGGAAATCCGCAACAGGCCGGAACGGGCAATTCCGTTCCGGCCTGTTGTGCCGTAATCACTGACAGTCCACACCGATGGACCAGATTCTCTTCAACCTGTCTCTTCTCGGCGAGTACCCGATCGTCAACCTGAAGATCGTTCTCGACGGGGTGATGATCGGTGCGCTGTTCGCCCTGGCGGCCTACGGGCTGGCACTGGTCTGGGGCGTGATGAACGTCAAGAATCTCGCGCAGGGGGATTTCGTCATCGCGGGCGGGTATGTCTCGTGGTGGCTTGCGAACCAGGGGGTCCACCCCCTGCTTGGCGTACCGGCCGCATTCGTGGTGATGTGGTGCATCGGATGGGTGGCCTACAAGCTGGTGATATCCAGAGTGGTCGAGAAGGATCTCTTCACCTCGCTGCTGGCGACCTTCGGCATCGCGATCATGATGGCGCAGATACTGAACCTCCTGTTCGGGTCCGACACGCAGAGCATCAAGCTCGACTACGACACGCTGTATTTTTTCGACGGATTCATCGATGTGCCGATCGCCAAGCTGCTCGGGGTGCTGCTTGCCACAACCCTTGCGGCCTGCGTCGTCATTTTCATGAAGTCCAGCCGAATGGGGCAGGCGATCCGCGCAACCGCCCAGGATGCGCGGGCGGCGCGCGTGCTTGGCATCGACACCGAAAAGGTCTACGCCTTTACCTTTTCGCTGAACTCGGCCATCTGCGGAGCCGCCGGAGCGATCATCGTCATGGTCTGGGTCATCCAGCCGTTTTACGGCATCACCCACTCCATCCGGGCCTTCGTGATCGTCACCGCTGCCGGCCTGGGCAACTTGCCCGGGGTGATCGCGGCCGGCCTGGGAATCGGTGCGCTCGAACAGTACGGCTCGCACATCTTCGGGATCGGGTACCAGCAGGCCATTGCGGTCATGCTGCTGCTGGCCGTATTGCTGTTCCGCCTGATTCAGCAGCGGCGGGTCAGGAAAAGCCTCCAATAGGCGCGGCCATGAAGACCCGAAAACTGATTCTCTACGGCGCCGCGCTGCTGTTCACCCTGCTGGCTCCGTTCGTCATGCCGGATTTCAAGACGCAGCTGGCGACGCTCTGGCTCATGATCATCGTGGCCCTGACATGGGACATGACCGGCGGACAGATGGGCTACAACTCGCTGGGCAACATCTTCTTCTACGGTACCGGCATGTATGTCGCGGCCGTGATCTGCATTGCGCTGACCCATGACGTGGGCGAGTACACCAACGCCTTCGGCGATCACGTCTACCGGTTCACCGATGCGCAATACTTCACCGGGGTCGCGCTCGGTATCCTGGGAGCCGGCGTGTTCTGTTCCGTGACGGCGCTGATCATCGGCTATCTGACGTTCGGACTTCGCGGGCCATACTTCGCCATTGGCACTCTGGGTGTTGCGATAGCCGCCGGCGAACTGGTCTCCAACTGGGACTGGGTGGGCGGCGGCCAGGGTATCTCGTTGCCGGTCTTTCCCTATGATCTGGAACAGGGCAAGATCTTTTTCTACGCCCTGTTCGCCGCAACCGGGACCGTGATCTTCATCTTTCTCAGGTGGCTGTACACCACGCGCTTCGGCGCGGCCATCAACGCGATCCGAGACGACGAGGAAAAGGCGGAAGCGATGGGGATCCACACCCTTCGGTACAAGCTGACGACCTGGTCCATCGCGGCGTTCTTTGTGGGCGTGGCCGGCGGGATTTCGGCATTCCAGCTGATTCACTTCGAGCCGCTTGAAACCGCCTACCAGACGATCAATCTCGGAATCTTCATGGTGGTGTGCGTCCTGCTTGGCGGAAAGGGCACGCTCTGGGGCCCGGTCATCGGCGCGATTGTCTTTCACCTGTTCAAGGAAGTCACCTGGAACTATCTGCTCGGATGGCAGTGGGTGGCACTTGGCGCCCTGATCGTGGTGACCGTGGTGTATTTTCGCGACGGCATCATGGGCTGGCTCATGCACGTCCGTCCCGAATGGTTCGGAATCCGGGTCGAGAAAAAGACCGGCGAAGCCATGCAGGAGGCGGGCGCGTGAGCGCGATCATCGAAATCCGCGATGTGTCCAAGGCGTACGGCGGGGTGGTTGCCAACAAGGACATTACCCTGAGCGTGCAGCAGGGCGCCATTACCGGCCTGATCGGGCCGAACGGATCGGGCAAGACGACCCTGTTCAATTCCGTTGTCGGCTATCATCCGATCGATTCGGGCTCCATACAGTTCGAGGGCAAGGAGATCTCCCGCATCCATGTTCAGGAAATTGCGCGGCTCGGCCTGATCCGGACCTTCCAGCAAACGCGGATCTACAAGGCCATGAACTGCGTCGAGAACATGCTGATTTCGCTGCCCCACAGGAAAATGCGGTTTCTCGAATCGTTCAGCCGCAACAGCACTGCCGATTACGAGAATGCCGACCGCCTGCTGGATTTCGTGGGCCTGTACGAGAAGCGGTTCCTGAAGGCCGGTTCGCTTTCCTTCGGACAGCAGAAGCTGCTGGAGTTTGCCATGGCGCTGATGAACGAGCCGAAGGCCCTCTTGCTCGACGAGCCGACCGCGGGCATCAATCCGACCCTGATCAACGGACTGATCGACCGGCTGCTGCGGGCCAACCGGGAATTCGGCATCACGCTGTTTGTCATCGAGCACAACATGCGGGTCATCATGAATCTGGCCCAGAAGATCTATTGTCTGGCACACGGTGAACTGCTTGCGGAAGGGGAGCCGGAAGCCGTCCAGAACGATCAGCGGGTCATCGATGCCTACCTCGGCGCACACTGACGGGCATTCGCCATGAGTACCGAACAGGACAAGAACACTCCTCAGGACACGGCGGCGTCGATCCGGGGCTACGGGGGCGGCAAAGTCGATGCCGTGATCTCGGTCGACGAGGTGACCCGGCAGGTGGCCGAAATGGCCGAGACGGTGAACGTCTCGGATCTGGACAGCCTGTGCAAGGGCGATCCCTACGTGATGATCGACGGTCTCAATGCCGGCTATGGGAAGATGCAGATCCTGCATGATTTTCATCTTCGGGTCGGCCGCAAGCAGTCCCTGTGCCTGATCGGCCCCAACGGCGCGGGGAAGTCCACCATCCTGCATTCCATTTTCGGATTCACGCGAATTTTCTCCGGTCAGATCACCATCGGCAGCGAACGCAGGGATGTCACCGCCATGACCCCGAACCAGAAACTCGCCCAGGCCGGGATCGCGTACATCCTGCAGGACAAGTCCATCTTTCCCGGAATGACGGTGGAAGAGAACCTGTGGATGGGCGGCTATCTGAAGGATCGGCCCGCCCGGGCCCGCGAGGCCGCGGAAAGGGTGTTCGACAAGTATCCCCGACTGGCGGCGAGACGCAAGCATCAGGCCAAGGTCCTGAGCGGTGGCGAACGCAGACTGCTTGAAATATCCAGGGCGCTGGTCATGAACCCCGAACTGCTGCTGGTTGACGAGCCGTCAATCGGACTGGAGCCGCGGTTCATCGACATGGTGTTCGAGATTCTTCACGATCTCCAGCACAACGAGCAGAAGACCATCATCATGGTCGAACAGAATGCCAAAAAAGGCCTCGAGTTTGCGGATATCGGCTATGTCCTGGTGTCCGGAGAACTGGCCATTGCCGGGAGGGGCGACGATCTGCTCGCCAATCCCAAGGTTGGCGAGCTGTTTCTCGGCGGCTGAATCGGCAGCCCATCGGGCGAACGGACGTACCCGGTGCGCCCCGTGATTCGGGATTCGACGGACGCGCCATGTGGAGACAGGGCGTGTCAAGAGCAAATAGAGCTGTCCGGTTTAATAGCACATGAACTGTCCGCTATCGACTTGATCGCTCCGGCCCCGGGGGTGCATGTGGAGACAGGGCGTTGTTGCGATGCACAACACCTGATATATTCCCGTGGCGAGGGGAAGGTTACGAAAACAATGTCTACATTCCGATAAACAATGAAACAGCGTATCGACAAGCACGGACTGAGTATCGACCCGTCACTTTATGACTTGGTCAACAATGAAATTCTTCCCGGAACGGAGGTTGCCCCGGAGGGGTTCTGGGACGGCCTGTTTGACATCATCCGGACATTCCGTCCGAGGAACCGGGAATTGCTTGAACGGCGCGACCGTCTCCAGGAACGCCTTGACGACTGGCACCGGGCGAATCCCGGACCGGTCGATTTCGACGCCTACCGGGAATTCCTGGAGGAGATCGGCTATCTGTGCAGGCGGGGCGAACCGTTCCGGATCGTCACCGACAATGTCGATGACGAGGTGTCGGTGATTGCCGGGCCCCAGCTGGTGGTGCCGGTCGACAACGCCCGCTATGCGCTCAACGCCGCCAATGCCCGCTGGAACAGCCTGTATGACGCATTGTACGGTTCCGACATCATCCCGGAAACGGACGGCGGCGCGAAGGGGAGTCGTTACAATCCGGTGAGAGGTTCCCGGGTCATCGCGTATGCGAGGGACTTTCTCGACCGGGCCGTTCCGCTTGCCGCGGGAAGTCATGCGCATGTCGTCAGCTATCGGGTTTGCGCGGGCCGGCTTGTCGCGCGCATGGGTGACGGCAGCGAATCCGGTCTCGGCATGAAGGAGTGCTTTGCCGGGTATCGCGGCAATCCCGATTCGCCTTGCGGAATTCTCCTTCGGAACAACGATCTCCACATCGAGCTCGAGATCGGGGATGACAGCGAAATCGGCAAGGCCGATCTCGCG
This sequence comes from Gammaproteobacteria bacterium, assembly GCA_009841725.1. Taxonomy (GTDB): domain Bacteria; phylum Pseudomonadota; class Gammaproteobacteria; order Arenicellales; family Poriferihabitantaceae; genus Poriferihabitans. The sequence goes on along the minus strand of VYGS01000046.1, from coordinate 68,397 downwards.
CACATCAAGGACATGGTGATCGAATCGGCGATTACGTCGATCATGGATCTCGAGGATGCCGTTGCGACGGTCGATGCCGAAGACAAGGTGAACGCCTACCGGAACTGGTGCGGCCTCATGAAGGGAACCCTGACGGCAAAGATGAGCAAGGGCGGCAAGCGCTTCACCCGGCGGCTGAACCCGGACAGGGAATATCTGGGGCCGGACGGGACGCCGTTCACGCTGCACGGACGGGGGCTGATGTTCGTGCGCAATGTCGGCATGCACATTGACACGGATGTCGTCACCTGCGATGGTGACGACATCCCGGAAACCTTCCTGGACGCCATGGTGTCGGCCGTGGCCGCATTGCACGATCTCAAGGGATCGGGCATCCGGAACAGCCGCAAGGGCAGCATCTATGTCGTCAAGCCGAAAATGCATGGCCCGGACGAAGTCGCGCTCGCAGTCGATCTGTTCTCCCGGGTCGAGACGCATCTGGGCCTTTCGGAAAACACGGTCAAGATCGGCATCATGGACGAGGAGCGCCGGACCACGGTCAATCTTTCCGAATGCATTCGTGCCGCGCGCGAGCGGGTGGTGTTCATCAACACCGGATTCCTCGACCGGACCGGCGATGAGATACACAGCGAAATGGAAGCCGGGCCGATGATTCCCAAGAGCGAGATGAAGACGGCCCCGTGGCTGCTGTCCTATGAAGACCGCAACGTCGAGGTCGGACTCGAAACCGGGATGCCGGGACATGGACAGATCGGCAAGGGAATGTGGGCCGCGCCCGACTTCATGGAAGGCATGGTCCGGGAGAAAATCGCCCACCCCCGCGCGGGAGCGAACACGGCATGGGTGCCTTCGCCGACTGCCGCGACATTGCATGCCATGCATTATCACATGGTGAATGTCGGGCAGCGGCAGTGGCAGCTTGCCGGTCGCGTCAAGGGGAGCCTCGAGGACATTCTCACAGTCCCGGTCATGACGGATCCGGATCTTGATCCGTCGCGGATTGTGCGCGAAGTCGAAAACAATGCCCAGGGAATTCTCGGATACGTGGTTCGGTGGATTGATCAGGGGATCGGCTGCAGCAAGGTGCCGGACATCAGTGACGTGGCGCTGATGGAGGACCGGGCGACCCTGCGGATATCCAGCCAGCACATTGCCAACTGGCTGCGCCACGGCCTGGTCAGCCGTGAGCTGGTGGAAGAGGTGTTCGAGAGAATGGCGTCCGTGGTCGACGGGCAGAATGCCGGGGATCCGGCCTATACGCCCATGTCCGACAATCTGGATGGCAGCATTGCCTACCGGACGGCCCTGGAACTGGTGTTCCGGGGGTGCGAGTTGCCGAACGGCTACACCGAATACGTTCTCCATCCGCGGCGGCGGGAATTCAAGGCGTCGCGCGGGAGCTAGCCGGCGAGCGGTCTGCAAGCAGTCGCCTTTTCGAGCCGGCATGGACATACCGAACATCGATTCCGTCAGGGCGGCGGCCGGGCGGATTGCCGGGCACGTTCACGTCACCCCGGTCTTGCGGAGCGCCTTCATGGACGCGCTGTCCGGCGCGGAGCTGTTTTTCAAGTGCGAGAACTTCCAGAAAACCGGCTCGTTCAAGGCTCGCGGGGCGTGCAACGCGGTCTTTGGCCTGCCCCGTGAACAGCACAGCCGGGGCGTGGCCACCCATTCTTCCGGCAATCATGCCCAGGCGCTGAGCTATGCCGCGGGCCGACTCGGCATCGCGGCCACGGTGGTGATGCCGTCGGACGCACCGAGAAGCAAGCAGAACGCAGTGGCCGGGTACGGCGGCCGCATCGTACCGTGCGAACCGCTGAATCGAGCCCGGGTGGAAACGCTCGAGCGGGTGATCGCCGAAACCGGTTCCGAGTTCGTCCATCCCTACAATGATTCGAGGGTGATCGCCGGACAGGGAACCTGCGCGCTGGAACTGCTCGAGCAATCCGCCCCGCTTGATGCGGTGGTCGCGCCAATTGGAGGCGGCGGGCTGATGTCGGGGAGCTGTGTGACGCTTTCGAGTCTCTCGCCCGGCACCGAGATCTATGCGGCAGAGCCGGAGCAGGCGGATGACGCCTTCCAGTCCCTGAAAGCCGGGCATATTGTCCGAATGGACCGGGTACGGACCGTTGCCGACGGGCTGAAGACCAGCCTTGAGCCGCTCACTTGGCATTTCATTTCCCGTTGTGTCACCGGAATCCTGACGGTCAGCGAACAGGAGATCATCGGCGCGATGTACCGCATCCTGGAAAGAATGAAGATCGTTGTCGAACCCAGCGCGGCGACACCCCTTGCCGCCATCCTTGGAAATCCGGACCGGTTCGCCGGCAAGCGGATCGGGGTGATCCTGTCCGGGGGCAATGTCGATCTGGATCGTCTGCCGGCACTGAGCCCGGCACACACCTCAGCAGGATAGCCGTTCGGCCAGATCCAGAATATCCCGGCAGTGCAGGTCGTTGCCGGGGCGGGGCGAGATATCGTTGCCCCGGTTCGGCCCGAATTCCATCGGTCGTTCGATGAACGCGGTTTTCAGGCCGCAGCGCCGGGCGGCCTCCAGATCGTCGTGGTGGGCGGCGGCGAGCATCACCTCTTCCGGCGCCACGTCAAACGTCTTCGCGACACCGAGATAGGTGGCGGGATCGGGCTTGTACTTGCGGAAAACCTCGGCAGACAGTATGCAGTCCCAGGGCAGGCCGGCGCGTTTCGCCATGTCGGCCAGCAGGCCCATGTTGCCGTTCGACAGCGTACAGATCGTGTAGCGGGTTTTCAGGCGGGCCAGCCCTTCCACGGAATCCGGCCACGGGCCGAGGCGGTGCCAGACCCTGTTCAGGTGAACGGTTTGCGCTTCGTCCAGGCCGTCGACCCCGAACCGGTCCAGCAGCTCATCGAGAATCATCCGGTGGAGGTCGTCGATGAGGGTCCAGCCAAGTTCCCCGGATGCGACCTTCTGCATGGCCGGGGCGTACCCGCCGCGCCAGGCCAAGGTGAATTCGTCCGCATCGATTTGCGGGGCGACCGAGGCGATCTCCCGGGAGACCGAGCCGTACCAGTCGACCACCGTGCCGAATACATCGAAAGCCACTATCTTGAGATTGTCCATGGATCTAAATGTGTGGACCGATGTAAACGATACGGATGCGCCTCTTGCCCGGTTCTACCGGCCAATCGAAATAAATTCTGATCGCGGCAGTCCGGACCTTACCATGCCAGAAACACACGAAATTGTTTCCGCCATCGGGGTCTGGAAACGTGAATTTTTTCGGCTGGTTCCTTCGAGACTCGGATTCGTCCGAAAAACAAGCTTCTTCACCGGTAAAGTAATTCTTGTGTAGTTCCAGTCCGGTTTGAGAAAGTCGGCCAGCACTATCCGTCTCGGTCATGATTTGCTGCAATATACCAAGCAGGCTGATGATACGACGCCCTGCAGCCGGAATATAGGGGAAACGAGCTATGGTTTTATCGCAATTGGGTCCGATGTGGAGTAAATCGAATCGGCTGCGACAAACCTCAAGGAGTTCCCCCCAATTCTTCGGGGCGGGAACTAGACCGGCAAGTATTTTGACCAAGCGATTTATGTCAGTGTAGTTGGGAACCGAAATTCGGGCAATGGGGTTTTCCAGCAGTCCATGTACAACGTCAAGTTCATCACCCCCAAAGCGGCTGGATAGATTACCGGTCGGGCTTAAGGTTGCAGTGTTGATTTTGGCCCGGATGCGTCGGGCCGCCTCACCAATACCTAGTTCAGTAACATCTTCATTTTCGAAGAAAAAAAGATCCTCGAAGATAGCTATTCGGTCGTCTTCGATGAATGGACCGTATTTGTTTATCCAGCTTAACAGCTGAATCCGCATGTCGTGCGGCAGTTTCTGCGCCGCATGTGACAGGGGTATTCCGGAGGGAATTGGCACAGATGCCATTCCCCGAGTACAGTAGAGAGAATCACGGAGCATTGACTGCTGTTGGCGTGCATGAAGAATATCGACCAAAATCCGGCAAGCCGAAGAAGCGGAGGTCCAGGCTTCTGCAAGGGCCAATTCGTTCAGGAATATGCGCATAGGGCGGCTCAGCACCACCCGGAAAGTGCGGCGAGATCCCGCTCTGTCTGATCGAAGAATCCTTGAGGCCAGTCGCTGATTGCGCCGTTCCTATCTACCGATACAGTAGTCACGGAAGATTGGGCGGGTTGGTCGAAGAAGTGGATAGTGGCATCATTGGGCTCCAGCAAGCCATCGCGAACGGCAAGTCGTACGCCGTTTAGCAGATGGTCGCTGTGAGATTCGAGCAGGACTTGCAGACCTGAGCCAGCCACTCTTGCAATAAGATAACCGACAGCAGATTGGGCTTGGGGATGAAGGTGGGATTCTGCACTATCGATCACAACAGTAGATCCGGCTTCGGCTGTCAACAGTGTCACGAGCATCGGAAATGCATAACTGAGGCCGTAGCCAACATTGGCCGGTTTCGACCATGGACTGGTCTTCCCAAGACTGAAAGAGAGACGTAAGGGAGCGTCTGCAGACAGTCGGTCTGCGTTAGCGCGTGCACCGGGAAAAAATTCGTCGAGCCAAGCATCAACCTGTGCCCGGACGGTCTCTCGTTGATCTTTCGGATGTCGACGCTTGGGGGCGACCTCTTCATCCGCAAACTCGAGATACCAGTATGGAGCGTACTCCCCTGAACGACCGACGTCTCCACGTACGTGAGCTGGTGACTGAGGAACAGGATAGGATTCGAGTTGCATTTCCCGTCCGGCGCCTATGAAGGTGGCGTTCCAAAGTGAGTGGATCAGGTCGGAGTTTCCCATCTCTGAGGGGCGGATTTGGTGGTTAGAGATATCGAGGGCATCATCGCTTCTAGAGTATCTGATGTCGGTAAGAGTCATGAGGCCACGTGTTGAGAGGCCTTTATCGACCTCGAAATCCCAGATCGCCTGTTCAACAGAATTTGATACGCCCAAGCGCAGCTTCTGGGAGGAGGCTGAGTAGTGGAGCACATCGCCTCCGGTACCAAGACTGACAAGCGCTCCGTTAAGCGGAAGAAGGTTATTGTTCGGAGCCTCTCGGAGGCCTTGGACGAGTAGCAGGAATGCTTGAAGTGCGGTTGATTTGCCCCCACCGTTGCGGCCGGTAAGAAGCGTCAGGGGTGCACATGGCAGGTCCAGCGCCTTGAAGCACTTGAAGTTTCGTAGAGAAATTTGTCCAATAGTCACTTGAGGAACTCCAAATCCTGAAAGTCTCCGAGGGCTTCCATGGTCAAGTTGAAGCGGGATTTTACTTGGCTGGTGCTGTTTGTGGAGTATGTGACGGTATATGCATATTCTTCGTCGTTCACGAGTTCTACGACACGGCCCACAATTTCATCGGCATTGTTATTGATTGTCTTCTCTGGCGTGACAGAGAATAATGTTGAAAAAACATCGAAGAGGGAAATGTTGATGGGCGAGCGCTGATCCTGCGCCCGGGTCAGGGATCTTCGGAAAGCGTGCTTCCCGAAAATGACATGATTGTTGCGCATGGAGAGACAGAACCGTTTTCCCAGACGTTTGAGCCACGCCTCGTCCTTGTCGTTCAAGAGCACAATGGTACGAGCGAGAAATTCGTCCATGTCTCCATTGTGGTATGCATCAGCCCCCAAAACGTGGAATGCCGCAAAGCGATTTACAGCCTCGCGGTCACGCATAGTCTTGCTGTTCAGAGATCCTCCAGTCGCTTCAAGGAATTCGGTACGGTTGGCCATTTTGGATAACCATTGCGTGCCGATGCCATTGTAAAGTGCGTTGCGCATCTGTTGGCGGGTCAGGGCAGAGCCACTGTTGACTCGATCGAAAATGTCCAATTTGGCGCGTTGTGGTGCGTTCTTGTCGAGTATATAGAGCGTCAGTTGAGTGTCTTCGACACGTTCCTGTAGATTAACGGGTAGATCGGAATAACGTTTGCCGTGGAGCGGATGGTCTTTGCCTAACCCCGTGAGCCTCAATTCGTTCTTGATGAATCGGACGAAGGTAGTCAGTCTTTGCAGCCCGTCCACTACAACGATACGGCCGTCAATGCCTTCCGCAACGTACAGGACCGGAAGGGGAATACGCATTATGCAACTCTCGATGAGCTTCGACTGGCGCGCTGGTTCCCATACAAAATCGCGTTGAAAATCAGGATCCATGAGAAATCGATTGCCCTCTATGCGTCTGACGACATCCCCGACGGCTCGCGTTTCAGAGCGAACCATGATGTCATCAAGCGGGTAATCGGTTGTTTGTAAGTCGTCCGGTTTCCCGAGACCTTCAATTTGTTCTTCTTGATTGTCTGTGGGCGATAGCATTGTTCGATAAGAAATCTTAAATTGGATACTCGACATATTTCATTGACTTGGGAGAAAACTCCAAAAGTCCATAGGAATTCCGCTTAAGAATGAATACCTTGTCAAAAGTATTTTGACAGCTACTCCCATGTAACCGATTGACGAGGTGTTCGAAATCCCGATCGTCCAGATCGGTAGGATAAGGACTCCAGTTGTCATAAACAAGTAGCCAGTTTCTGTCATGCTTCCCGAATTCTTCAGACCTGAACTTCCCGTCCTTTTTCTTCACCGAGTCCACTATGGCATCAATCCAGTTATCTTCCCATTCCCTCCCCATAGCAGGGTAGATGTTGGCGTTTCCTGTCGCAATTGCCCTTATTTCTTTACGAGAACGTTGTTCTCCAATACGATATGATGGCACGCCTTGGATACCTGATAACCCCTTGTTCTCGGAGTATGCGTCTGCTCTTGATGCATCTGGATGCTCGCATACGGTGATCTCGATACCCGTCGTTCTGCCTTGGGACGACAAGAGGAAATCAGGTCTGTCTTGATGTCTTATGTGTAGGGGATAGTTAAGCAGGTCCGTATCTGAGATCACTTCAAGAAAATCACGTGCCACCCGCGCTTCTCTGTGCTGCGAGGTTCTTCCTTGTGTCCGAGGCGGTATGGTAACGTCAATTTGATTCAGCTTGGCACACATATCTCCAGAATCTTCAACTGATAAATCATTGAGTGGTTTCATTGATCATGCTGATGAGAGACTGTAATTTGATATTTGGAAGAAAGCACTGATGTTATCATGAAGCCAGATTTCAATGTCATAATCGATAAATTCCGAAAGACCGGGCATCCTCCGTGCGGAGGGTTCACGCGAGAAGAGAGGCCAGTTTTCCGGCGCCGAAGCGCACGACATCCTCGACCGGATATCCGGTCTCGAGTTCCAGCGCCCCGATCGCCTCAAGCGCGGCGGCCTCTTCCAGTTCCGAGGTATTGAGCGCGATCCCGGCGGTGACGGCGGGGGCCAGCGCCCCGCAAGCCGACACGACCCGCTCGTTGAGTTCGATAAACGCCTTCAGCGGGGGGATCTTCACGTTCGACGGCGCCCTGAGCGTCGACATGCCGGCGCGATGGCACATGATCAGATGGGTCGGACAGGCGCCCCGGATCAGGGAAAGGGTGGCGGAACTTCCGGGATGAAGCAGCGAGCCCTGTCCCTCGACGATAACGACATCGGCTTCGGCCGAGCCCATGACAAGGGTTTCGACGGCGCCGCAGGCATGATCCAGTTTGAAGGCGTCCAGCGGGATCCCCGTGCCGGTGACCGTAATCCCGATCTGCCCGGTGGCCAGGAAATCGGTCCTGATGCCGGGTCGCCGATCCCGCATCCATTTCCAGATTTCGAGTCCCGCGGTCATTTTCCCGATGCTCATGTCGGTTCCGACCATCAGGATGCGCCGGTTCGAGAGCGTGGCGGCCTGGCCGGAGGCGATCGCCGGCGTGAACCCGGGCTGCCGGACATCCCAGATCCACTGCCCCGGTTTCAGGTGATGGCCAAGCCGTTCGTTCAGGGGATCGTGCAGCCCGTTTACCAGGCTCATTCCCCACCGGATCGCCCTCGTCAACGGGTCGATCCAGCTCTCCGGGATCCGGCCGCCGGACGGAGCGGTGCCGAGCACCAGGACTTCGGCGCCCATTTCCGCAGCCTCGTCTATTCCGGCCACCACGGGGTGGTCATAGGGCAGAGGGCTGGCTTCGCGAACCGTCTTGCCGGCGTGCGTCGAATCCACGATGCAGACGATTTCGTTCCGGCAGAAACGCATCACGCCGAATCCCATCTTGCCGTAGTCGGAATCCAGGTTCGCCTCCATGTAGATCGCGATACGGTGACGGGGTTCAAGCATCCTGCATCTCCGGCAGTTCTATCCGCGCCCCGTGTCCCGGATTCGGATTGGGTGTCACGACACCGTCGGCGAGCGTTGCCCCGGAACAGGGATCCGGATCCAGATTGAGATGCGAGTCCAGATCGACATGATCGACCAGGCCGGACAGGGCCGCGCCCGCGGAAATCGACATGGACGACTCGCCCATGCAGCCGATCATGGTCTTCAGGCCGAACGCACGCGCGGTGGAGATGATCCGCAACGCCTCGGTGATTCCGCCGCACTTCATGAGCTTCAGGTTGACGCCGTCGACGCAGTCGGCCCATTTCGGAATGTCGCCGGATACCCTGCACGACTCGTCCACGAAGATCGGCAGGCGCCGTGTCCTGAAAAGGGCCGGCAAGTCCTCTTCCTGTCCTTCCCGCAGCGGTTGCTCCACGTAATCGGTGCCCCGTTCGGCCAGCCAGTCCATCATGCGGATTGCGTCGTCGACAGTCCATCCCCCGTTGGCGTCGACACGCAGCCGGACGCAGTAGGGTTTCGCGCTTTTTGCTGCCTGCGTATACATCGCCTGGTCAGCCTCGATCCCCGCCGGAGAGCCGAGCTTGATCTTCAGCGCCCGCACACGGTGGTGGCCCAGAATCACTGGAATCCGTTCCTTGACCGCCTCGGGGGTGTCGATGCCGACCGTGACGGAAGTGGGAGCCGACGGCAGTCCCAGTCCCAACAGCCGATACAGGGGGAGCCCGGCCTTCTTGCCCAGCCAGTCCCAGAGCGCGATGTCGAGCCCGGCCGCGGCGCAACGCGGCAGCTGCTGCAACGTGCCGCGCAGGTCGATCTCATGGATCGACAGGTCGTCTTCAAGCCCGGCCAGAAACGATTCGAGCGCGCTTTGGGCGAGCTTGGCCGTGGCTGCGCCTTCGGATCTTCCGGGAGACAACTCGCCCCATCCGGTGATGCCGTCCCGGGTGACGCCGACGAACAGGTTCTCGCTTCCATGGCTGACCCCGCGACTGATGGCGAGCGGAAAGCGCTTCCTGAGATACAGGGTTGTGAACCGGACGTTCACGGGTGCGGTGGCTGGCCCTGCAGCGCGGTGATGGCGATGAGCCGGACGATATCGTCGATGCTGCAGCCCCGGGAGAGATCGTTGACCGGCCTCGACAATCCCTGCAGGATCGGCCCGGTCGCGATGACGCCGCCGATTCGCTCCGCGATCTTGTAGCCGATATTCGCCGACTGCAGGTCCGGAAAGATGAACACGTTGGCCGGGGCGGGCGCTTCGAGATCCGGCGCCTTCCTCGCCAATATGTCGGGCAGGATGGCGGCATCGAACTGGACCTCGGGCAGGAGCGCCAGGTCGGGCATCGCGGCGGCGACGAGCTCTCCGGCCTGTCTCACCTTGTCCACGTAGGGATGAACGGCGCTGCCGGCCGTCGAAAAGGACAACAGGGCAACCACCGGTTCGATGGCCAGAAGACTGCGGGCATGCCGGGCCGTCGCCATGGCGATGTCGGCAAGTTCCTCCGGCCCCGGATCGATCACCATGGCGCAATCGGCATACAGGGCGACACCCTGTACCGCCTGGTGCGCCATGCGGTGTTCCATGATGAAGAAGCTGGAGACCTGTCTTGCCCCCTTCGCCACACCCACCACCTGCAAGGCCGCCCGCAGCACGCTGGCGGTTGTGTGCACGGCTCCGGCGACATATCCGTCCGCTTCGCCCAGCCGGGTCATCATGGCGCTGAAAACGAGGGTGTCTTTCACCGCTTCCTGGGCCTGATCCCGCGTCAGTCCCTTGTGCTGGCGAAGCTCGTACAGCGCATCGGCGTAACGGCCGATACGCTCGTCCGTTTCGGGATTGACGACCGTCAGCGCATCGTGCGTGCCGAGTCCGGGGTCACTCTCCCCGCAGAGCAGGACGATTCGGGCAAGGCCCATCTCAAGGGCCCGTTCTGCCGCCGCCGTGACGCGGGGGTCGCCGCCTTCAGGCAGGACAATGGTACTTTGGGCGGCCCGGGCGCGCTCGAAGATTGTCTCGAACAGGGACATGGCCCCGGCCGTTCCCCGATCAGACGTAGTCCCGATACTTGGGCAGGTGGCGGACCGGTTTCGACAGGGCGTCCCGCCTGAACGGGTCGCCAAGTTCCCGGGTGCACATGATCTCGATGACGGTCGACTTGCCGTCGTTCATCTGCATGTCGACCGCCCGGGTGAGCGCGGGGCCGACATCCTCGAGGCGGTCCACGATGATCCCCTCGGTGCCCATTGCCTGCCCGATTCCCGCGAAACTGGCATTGTCGAGCTCGCCGGCCACAAACCGGCGGTTGTAGAAATCGACCTGGTTCTTCTTTTCGGCTCCCCATTGCCGGTTGTGAAAGACCACGCCGGTGACGGGAATGTCATGCCGTACCGAGGTCATGATTTCCGCACAGCTCATGGCCCAGGCGCCGTCGCCCGAATAGGCGATCGCGGGCCGGTCGGGAGCGGCGCATTTGGCTCCGATCATGGTGGGCAGCGAATAGCCGCAGTTGCCCCAGCTCATCGGGGCCAGGAAGCTTCTGGGGCGTTCGAATCTCAGGTAGCTGTTGGCGATGGCGTTGATGTTGCCGATGTCGGTCGATACCATGGCGTCGGGCGGCATGGCTTTTTCAAGCTCCCGCAGGACCTGGCGGGGATGGAGCCAGGAGCCGTCCTCCTCGTCCTGTTCCCGGATCATGTCGAGGCTGTAGTCGTCCTGCTCGTGAATCCATTCGTCCAGTTCCTTCTCCCACCCGGCTTTCTCTGCGGTGACAATCGCCGAGCGTTCCGCGCGGTTGCCGTCGCAGACGAGCTCGCGTCCGTCCAGCCGCTCAAGCAGGGCCCGGGCAGCCGCCCCGGCGTCGCCGCAGATTCCGACATCGATTTTCTTGACCAGCCCGAGCATCTTGTGGTCGGCGTCGATCTGGATGATTTTCGCGTCCTTCGGCCAGTAGTCGAAACCATATTGGGGCAGGGTTCCGAACGGGCCAAGACGGGTTCCGAGCGCGATCACCACGTCGGCTTTGTTGATGATTTTCATCGCCGCTTTCGAACCGTGGTAGCCCAACGGTCCGCACCAGAGCGGATGGCTTGCCGGAAAGGAGTCGTTGTGCAGGTAGCTGTTGACGACCGGGGCGTCCAGTCTTTCGGCCAGCGCCTTGCAATCTTCCACGGTGTCGCCCATGACCACCCCGCCTCCGGACATGATGACCGGAAACCGGGCCTGGCTGATGGTTTCGGCGGCGCGGTTCAGGGAGTCGTCGCCGCCGGGCCCGCGATCCAGACGCATGGGCTGCGGAATGTCGACGTCGATATCGCCGTAGAAGTAGTCCCGCGGAATGTTGAGCTGGGTCGGACCGATCTCGGAGAGGGCGCGGTCAAAGCAGCGAGCGGTGAATTCGGCCATGCGCTTCGGGTTGTTGACATGCCCCTGATACTTGACGAACTCCTGGAACATGGGTAGCTGGTTGGCTTCCTGGAAACCGCCCAGCCCCTGACCCATGGTGCCGGTTTCGGGGGTGATCATGACGACCGGGGAATGGGCCCAGTAGGCTGCCGCAATGGCCGTGACGCAATTGCTGATTCCCGGACCGTTCTGCCCGATCACCACGCCGTGCCGTCCGCTTACCCGGGAGTAGCCGTCGGCCATGTGTCCCGCGCCCTGCTCGTGCACGACCGGAATCAGGCGGATTCCTGCGGGCGCGAAGATATCCATCGCGTCCATGAAGGCGGAACCCATGATTCCGAAGATTTCCGTTACTCCGTTTGCGGCAAGTGTTTCGACAAACGCTTCCGAAGGCGTCATTCTGGGCATGGTTGAGTTCTCCTTGTTTCAGATTGTATGGTGTCGGATCAGTGTTCCAGGGCCCGGGTCGGATCGACGAAGGTGTATCCGAGGTCCTCGGCGACTTCCCGGTGCGTCACCTGCCCCCGGTGGATATTCAGGCCGTCTCGAAGGTGGACATCGTCCAACAGGGCCTGTCTTGCGCCCTTGTCCGCCAACTGGAGGGCGAACGGCAACGTGACATTGTTGAGGGCAAAGGTAGACGTTTTCGGTACGCCCCCGGGCATGTTGGCGACGCAGTAGTGCACCACCTCGTCGACCTCGTAGGTCGGCTCGGCATGAGTGGTGGGGCGGGAGGTTTCACAGCATCCGCCCTGGTCGATCGCCACGTCGACGATGACGGCGCCCTGCTTCATGTCCCGAACCATTTCCGTGGTCACGAGCTTCGGCGCCTCGGCACCCGGAACCAGCACTCCGCCGATGACCAGATCGGCTTCGAGGACATGCTTTTCCAGCGAATCCGATGTCGAGAATATGGAATTGGTGGATCGTCCGAAATGTTGCCAGTGCCGCTCGAGCGCAGCCGCGTTGTTGTCCAGCACCCAGACATCGGCTCCCATGCCCACGGCGATATGCGCCGCATGGGTTCCGACGACCCCGGCCCCCAGGATCACGACTTTTGCCGGATCCACGCCGGGCACTCCGCCAAGCAGCACGCCCAGTCCGCCATGCGGGTGCTCGAGGCAGTAGGCCCCCGCCTGGATCGACATCCGGCCTGCGACCTTGGACATCGGAGCCAGCAGGGGCAGGCCGCCGAATGGCGAGGTCACGGTTTCGTACGCGATGCAGGTCGCGCCGCTGTCGATCAGGTCCCGGGTCTGTTCCGGATCGGGAGCCAGATGAAGATAGGTATAGAGAATCTGGCCTTCGCGCAGCAGTGCGCGTTCGTCCGCCTGGGGTTCCTTGACCTTGACGATCATCTCGGAGCGGGCAAACACCTCTTCCGCAGTATCGACGATGACCGCCCCGGATTTCCGGTACTGGTCATCGTCGGCGGAAATGCCTTCTCCGGCATTCGCCTCCACGACCACCTCGTGTCCATGGCGTGTCAGCTCGCGGACACTGGTGGGGGTCAGGCCGACCCGGTATTCGTGATTCTTGATCTCTTTCGGTACGCCTACTAGCATCGTTGAAACTTGATCGGTTAAGATACTGGACTTGCCCGGAAATATATCAGGACACCTGCGCAAGATAGGGATTTCCAAACTCTGGTGATAGTACCAGACAAAATCCAAGAATTAGACCAGTGCGATTGCAGGCCGGGGCGGTTGCAACAGAAGTGGAGATTGCGTGATGACTCATGCCGTTCGCATTCATGATACCGGAGGTGCCGACAGGTTGCGTTGGGAGACAATCGAGGTCGGCGATCCCGGATCCGGGGAAGTCCGGATCCGGCAGAGCGCAGTCGGCCTGAACTTCATCGATGTCTACATGCGCAGCGGCCTCTATCCGCTGCCCTCCCTGCCCGCCGTGCTCGGAATGGAGGGGGCCGGAGTCGTCGAATCCGTCGGACCGGATGTCGACGGCCTTTGCGAAGGCGATCGTGTCGCCTATTGCATGGTGCCCGGAGCCTATTGTGAATCCCGGGTGATCCGGGCTGACAGGCTTCTCAAGCTGCCCGACGGGATTGACGAACGCACTGCCGCGGCCATGATGCTGAAGGGACTGACCGCGCATTATCTGCTCTTTCGCTCGCATGCCGTGAAGCCGGGTGACCGGATTCTCGTCATGGCGGCGGCCGGCGGCGTCGGGTTGATCCTGTGTCAGTGGGCGCGCCATCTCGGCGCCGAGGTGATCGGCTGCGTCGGATCCGGGTCCAAGGCCGAACTGGCCCTGGCGAACGGAGCCCATCACGTGATCCTGTACGACCGGGAAGATGTCGCCGGACGTGTCCGGGAGATCACTCGGGGATCGGGTGTTGCGGCGGTCTACGATTCGGTGGGACAGGCGACATTCGAGGCATCCCTCGACTCATTGCAGCCTTTCGGCGTGCTGGTGACCTACGGCAATGCTTCGGGTCCCGTGGAACCGTTTTCCCCGGCCATTCTGGCCCCGAAGGGGTCGCTTTATGTGACCCGTCCGACCCTGGCGACCCATGTTGCAACCCGCGAACTCCTGGCAGAGGGAGCCGAACGCCTTTTCCATGCCGTGAACGACGGGATCGTGAATATCGCGATCAATCAGAGCTATCCGCTGTCGGATACGGCAAGGGCCCATCTCGATCTGGAATCCAGGGCGACCACCGGATCGACCGTTCTCATTCCATGAGGCCCGGGCCCCTTTGAATCGTGAGCAATTTAATCTGAGGAGTCTTTGAATGAGCAAGCCCGATCCGGACATGTTTCCGCACGCCCCCCAGGGATGGGATGTTGACGAAGCCCTGACCCGTGCAGGGAGTCTCGGCATCGAATTGACCGATGATCATTGGGAGGTGGTGGCCGCCTTGCAGGAATACTGCTCCAAGCACGAGGTGGTCAATCGCCGCGAGCTGGTTGACGCCCTGAACGAGAAATTCCACATCAAGGGCGGCACCCGGTTTCTGTATTACCTGTTTCCCGGCGGACCGGTTGCCCAGGGTTGCACGGTTGCCGGTCTCGAAGTGCCTTTCGGGAGCGTGGACAGGTCGTTCGGAAGCGTGGTCTAGAGCCGGTCCCCGGGATACGGTTATCGAAAATTGCGGGTCCGGGATTCCCGATGGCGGGCACGAACGAATCCCGGGTTGATTTCCGCCCGTTCGGTTGCGCACCGGGTTGTTGGATTCTGACGCCGATCCCGAAAGAAGTCCTGACAGAGATAGAGAAAGGGCCGCTCTGACTTGTCCCTATCCCCGGGCGTCCTGACGAAACCATCGCAAGGTGCGGTGGAGTTCGACCACCGAGCCGATGATCAGCAGGGTGGGGGGCTTGACCGAGGCCTTGCCGACAAGAGCGGGCAGGGATGCAACCGTTCCGCAATGGATTTTCTGATCCGGGGTGGTGCCCCGTTCGATCAGTGACGCCGGCATGTCCGGGCGCATGCCGTGCGCAAGGAGCTGCTCGGAGATGATCGGCAGCCCGTTCAGCCCCATGTAGATCACCACGGTCTGGTTGTCCGCCACCAGTTGATTCCATGGCAGATTGACCGTCCCGTCCCGCAACTGCCCGGTGACGAACCGGACCGACTGGGCATGGTCCCGGTGGGTCAGCGGGATACCGCTGTAGCAGGCGCAGCCGGAAGCGGCGGTGATACCGGGAACCACCTGAAACGGGATGCGCCGTGCGGCCAGCTGCTCGATCTCCTCTCCGCCCCGGCCGAAGATGAACGGGTCGCCGCCCTTGAGGCGGGCGACCCGCTTGCCCTGCAGGGCGTACTCGACGAGCATGTCGTTGATGCCGGCCTGGGGCACGGGATGGTGGGAGCGGCGCTTCCCCACGTGGATCATCTCCGTTTCCGGGCCGATCATGTCGAGGATGGGCCTGGAGACCAGCCGGTCGTACAGCACGACGTGCGACTGTTGCAGCAGCCGGTAGGCGCGGAAAGTCAGCAGGTCGGGATCGCCCGGCCCGGCTCCGATCAGGTAGACCTCGCCGGTGCCGGCATGCTCCCCGGGTTCGGCCAGGCGGCTCTCCAGCAGGGCTTCGGCATCGTCGTGGTTGCCCGAGAACACGTGCTCGGCGACCGCCCCCCGAAGAATCGTGCCCCAGAACCGCTTCCGCTCATCGGGGCTTTCAAAGGTTGCCCGGACCGTGTGCCGGTATTTTCCGACCAGTGCCGCCAGCCTGCCGTATCCGTCCGGGATCAGCGCATCGATGCGCTCGGCGAGCAGCCGGGCGAGAAGGGGAGAGGCGCTGCCGCTCGAGACCGCAATGGTCAGGGGCGCCCTGTCGATCACGCTCGGGAAGGCGATATCGGAGGATTTCGAATCGGTGACCACGTTGACGGGAATGTTCAGGGCCCGGCATCGCTCCCGGACCTGCTTGTTGAGCGCATCGTCGTTCGTGGCGGCGACGACCAGGGCATGGTCTTCCCGGATATCCCCCGCTCGCCATGATCGCAGCGCCAGTTCGCCTCCGCTCCGCCTGGCGATTTCCCGGATCTCCGGGCTTGCGTCCCTGGCCACGACATCGATCACGGCCCCCGCCTGCCGAATCACTTTCGCGCGGCGGGTGGCGATGTTGCCGCCGCCGACGATCAGCAATCGCAGGCCGGAGACGTTGAACATCAGGGGCAGGTATTTCATGGATTCGACAGGCCCTGTCAAGCCAAAGCGGGTCAATCCGATTATATGCCCAACTTTTGGAAATTCGTGGCCGTGAACGGACTGCAGTGTCCTGCGGGTCACAATCGGAAAATTTTGCTGCGGTATAATGAATCGCCGATCGCCATGTCGTCAGCCCAATTCAAACAGACCGGAACCCGCATCATGAAACTTCAAGCCAGAGACATCGAATACCGCTGCAACGATACGCTTCACCGGGGATATCTTGCTTGCGACGAGGGGTGCGGGGAACCGGTTCCGGGCGTTCTGGTCGTTCACGAATGGTGGGGAATCAATGACTATACCCGGCAGCGTTGCGAGATGCTCGCCGGGCTTGGATATTGCGCGCTTGGAATCGACCTGTACGGAAACGGATACCGGGCCGACAATCCGGACCAGGCCGGAGCCGCGATGAATTCGGTGCTGGCCGACATCAACGTGGCCACGGAACGGCTTCGTGCCGGACTCGGCACCCTGCTGGCGCAGCCGAATGTCGACCCGGGGAAGACCGCCGCCATCGGCTATTGTTTTGGCGGTGCGATGGTGCTTCACATGGCCCGTGTCGGCATGCCGCTGTCGGCCGTGGTCAGCTTTCACGGATTACTTGCCCCCTTCCACACCCCCGGGCCGGGCGAGATCCGGGCCAGGGTGCTGGTCTGCCATGGCGAGGACGATGCCATGGTCTCCATGGACGATGTCGCCGCGTTCCAAAGCGAGATGGACGGTGTCGGGGCGGATTACCGGGTGATTGTCCACAAAGGGGCGGGGCACGGCTTTACCAGCAAGGCGGCCGACACGAATGCCGAAAGGCACGGCATCCCTGTCGGATACAACGCGGCGGCCGACCGGGAATCCTGGGAGGCGATGCAGGCCCTGTTTTCATCTGCCTGGGGCTGACCGGCCGCCAACGGCCGAAACCGGGAAAGGGTTCCGCGGCTTTCCTGCAAGAGCCCGCATATCGGGCCCCAAGGGTATATAATGTCCGAAGTCGGCCATCTTTTCGAAAACGGAACCGGGCGGTTCGCATGATCGGCAGGATCCGGTTTCCGTGGTGTGGGGCATTCATGGCAAGGGGGTGTGCTTCCCTGTCGGAGTGCATCATATCCGTATGGAGATAGTTGGCACAACACTGATTCGAGGAGGGTGGACATGAACGCATACCGTCGTGTCGCGAGCGTCGTGAGTCGGTTGCTCGCCATATTGTTCGTGCTCTCGGGAAGCGCTGTCGCCGAGGATGTTCTGGTCAATCCCGAGGACTTTTTTGATCCCTCGTTCGGGGATCTTCAGGAAGAGCTGGAGATCATCCGGGACGAGGAGAAGGCCGCGCTTCTGGTCATGTTCGAGACCAAGGACTGTCCATGGTGCGAGAGAATGAAAAAGCAGGTGCTGAACCGGGCTTCAGTCCAGGCATTCTACGAGGACAACTTCCGGGTGATTGCCCTGGATGCGGAAGGCGACCTGATGGTGGTCGATTTCGATGGAAACGAGGTTGAGGAGAGCCAGTTCGCACTGAAGGCCATGCGGGTTCGGGCAACGCCCGTGTTCGCCTTTTTCAGCCCGGACGGCGAGCTGATCACCCGTTATACCGGGGCGCTCAAGAATGCCGATGACTTCATTCTGCTGGGAGAGTACGTCATCCAGGAGAAATACCGGGACATGAAGTTTAGCAAGTATCGCCGAGAGCACAACGCCAAATCCTGAGGCAGGAGACAGGTTGGCGTCGGGGTTTCGCGGATACCGGAATTGATGTCAGGAAGATCGAGTCGCCGATTTAGGTGGGCCGGAGCAGCCCTTGTTCTGGCCATGCTCTTTGGAGCCGGGCACGCGCAAACCGACGGGCCGGTGCCGTTTCCCGATGTCCTGACCCTGGAGCAGGCTCTCCGGATGCTGGACGACAACTATCCGGACGTGATGGCGGCGCAGGCAGCAATCCGGTCGGCGGAAGCCTCGCTCCTGTCGATCAGTGCGGCCCATTCCCTCAGGGCCCATGTCGAGGCCGAAGTCCGGCAATCCGACCGGCACATCCCTTCCAGGACGGATTTTATCGATGACAGCCGCATGCGGTTGATCATCAGCAAGCCGCTGGCCGATTTCGGCCTGACCCGGACGCGCCTGGACGGTGCCGGTCTCGGCCTGGATGCGGCCCGGGAACAACACCGCCGGATCCGGACGGACAACCGGCTCAACGTCATTCGTGCATTTCTGGAGGTGATCCTGTCGGATTACGCCTACATCGTTGCGGACGAAGACATGACCCTGGCCTTCCTGCGCTACGACCGCAAACTCGAGAGAATGGAACGGTTCGAAGATGCCAACCCGATCGAAGTGGGCGAGCTCGAGACGCTCTATCTCGACAAGTTTGCGGTCCGCATGGTGGTGGGCCAGAAACGGCGCAAGAGCCGTCTTCGGCTTGCATTGGTACTGAACCGTCCCGATGCCTATCCGGACCAGATGGTCGAGCCGGATACCTCGGCCTATGACCGGCCTGTTCCCGACTATGATGAAATCCTGGCACGGATTCTGGACCATGCCCCGGAAATCCGTGCTGCCCGCCTGAACGTTGAATCGAGCCGCAAACGCCTGGAAGCGGCCAGGATGGTTCGGCCGACCCTGGGGCTTCAGCTTGAAGCCACCGGCTATTCGGAAAGCTATCCCGGCAGCCGTGACGACCTTCGGGCCTCGGCGTTTCTCAGGATACCGATCTATCCGGGCGTCAGCCGGGATGCCGACATCGCGGAGGCGGCTGCGGAGGTTGAGCGGAACAAGGCCGCCCTGGGCTCGATCGAGCACGTGTTGCGAATGAAGGTGCTCGATCTCGTCCAGCAACTGGGCAGCAACCGGACCGAGGCAAACGCCGCCGCGACGGAACTGGACTACCGTGAACGCGAGCTCGACCGGATCCGGCTGGAATATGAACTGGATTACCGGGCCAGTATCGGTGCGGGCAATCTGAATGTGGCCAAGGCGCTTCACCGTGTGATCAGGACCGAGTATGAAAGGGTCCTGATCTGGGAGCAGCTGGATGCGCTGGCGGGCGGGACACTGCTTGGAGCCGACGAAACCTGAACCATAGACCGATCATCAGCATGAACAAGAATCCTGTATTTCTCCTTCTCACCAGCATTTCGTTGCTGGTGGCGGCACCCGTCTTCGGCGACATGGCTGGACGGGTCTCCCATGAGCGAATCTATCGGCTGGGCGTGGGAATCAGCGGGGAAATCCATTCCATTCCCCACCGGCAGGGAGACCGGGTCGAACAGGGAACGGTATTGCTGAAACTGGAGGACGCGCACCTGTCGGCGGCGGTAAAGGCGGCGGAATCCGGCCTTGAATCTGCCGAGGCAAGGCTTGAACAGGCCGACAGGGCCTACGACAGGGATGTCGAGCTGTATGACGAGGGGTCCCTGTCGCTCAGCGAACTGGAGGAGTCGGAGAGCACGAGACGCGAACGGGTCCATGCCGTCGATCTCCGTGCCGCCATGCTGGCATTGCGCAAGCACGAGCTCGAATCCAGCCGGATCACGGCTCCCGAAGCGGGAGTCCTGCTGGACAGCTCGGCAAGCAGGGGAGAGCGCGTGGTTCCCGAAGCGGATCCGGCAGCGCAGATACTTTTCGGTGCCGGGGTGAAGGTGCTCGAGATCCCGCTCGGCGGACAGGACGGGCCCATGCCGGTATCCGGCGAGACGGTCCGGCTGACCGACATGTCGGGCAACACCGCAGACGCCATGGTCCGCCGCGTGGAGGTGCGCGCGATGAGCGGTGCGCTCAGACTGTACCTCGACAATCCGGATCAATTGCCGGATTACGGGACCGTCGTGACCATTTCAAGATAAGGGCCGCACCCCGAAGGGTACGGCTTCATCCGGCAGGCGGCATTCCCGATGACGGAATCCGCCTTTCCGTTGGCGCGACATGGCGGGCGGGGCACCGTCCGGATGCCCCGTATCCGCCAGGATCCGGTCAGGGCTTGGCTGTCGACAGGCCCAGTATTTCCCAAGTCTGCATGCCGCCCCGGTACCATTTGATCCGTTCGGCGGGATAGCCGTATTTCAGCAGGGTCTGGATGCTCGCGGGCGACTGACCGCACCACATCCCGTTGCAGAACAGGACCAGCGTCTTGCAATTGGAGTAGTCGAACACTTCGGAGACCGTGTTGTTGGCCAGCGCCTCGTCGATGGCGAACACGTCCGCATCCTCGGCGGCCACCACATTGAACTGCTTCTTCATGATGTTGGTGATGCCTTCGGTGGTGGCTCCCTTGGCGGGGACCAGATCGGTCCACGGAATGTTGATCGCTCCGGGAATGGTGCCCTTGGCCACCCAGTCGGGGGTTCTGGAGTCGACCAGAAGGATGCTGGAGTCACCGCCTGACATCTTGGCCGCATAGTCCAGAACCTCGATTTCTCCCAGCGTTTCCACCCCGGGCGCCAGCGTCATCGGCTGTATGCAGAAGGGAGGACAGGGCCGGGATGTGCGGGAATACGCCGGAAGAACCGTATTGTTGTTGTCCTGGTTTCTCATGACCTCAACGGGCTGGCCGTTGTGCATGATGGTCACCGACATCAGATCCGGGGTGATGCCGACCGGCTTGTTTTCGGCTTGGGCGGTGAAACTCAAACCGAGGGCCAGCGTGGATGCAACAAGAATCAGGGATTTTTTCATGATTTATCCTCCTAATAGTATGTTGGCAAACCAGTATAGCAAATTCACCGTATGCCATTGGCGGCAAATCGTATCACCATGCGAGAGGCTCTATATCCCAAGAGGATAGTCCGGCCATCGCTCCGCGAGGCCCGGGCGAGTGTCCGCACCGTCCGGGGGCGGATGGCTTGGCCGAGACTTGAGCCGCTTCGGCGCAGCCGTCTTCCTGTTGCAATGTGAAGGCGCCGGGCGGTTCAGCACTCTGGTTCTTCATCCAGTATGAGATCTGTCGGTGTTCCGGAACTGTCCTGTCCGGTGGCCCCGGCATCGGCCTCGTCATCGGCGGCGGGTTGAGTCTGGTATACCCGGATATCGGCTGCACACGGCTCGGATTCATCCGGGATGATGCCAGCACTACCGCTGCCGACGACCAGCAAAAGCGTGATCAGGGAAGCGGCGATCGTTTTCATGTTCAGAACCTCGTTCAATTCTTTGCCGGTGCGGGCGAAACATGCCGCCAGCGCATGACAAACCCGCCCGCATGCACGGTTATATGAAAATTGTAGCAGTAACCCCGCCGATTTGCACATTCGGCACCATGCCCGGATGGGGTAGGGCTGTCCGGAATTCCGTTGGCCTGATTTCGGGTTCAGTAACGCCAGATGTCGACATCCTGCCCGGTCGCCCTGATGTGCTCGGCCCGCTCGCTCAGGTATCTCTGGAAACTCGGTTCATGCTCGTGGGCGCCGCTTGCGACATACTCGAAGGCGCCCAGCACGTGAAAGGTCTTGAACATCGCGTCCAGGGCGATCACCTTGTTTCCACGGGTGTCATACAGAACGATCGCCGGAGTAAATCCGAGCCCGAGGTCCAGGGCCCACTGCCTGACCGTGGACGGGGTGCCGTCCGGCCGGACGACCCGGTCGTCGGACCACCGGTTGTAGCGCACGATGTTGAACTGCTCCAGGATCGGCGCGGCGCTTTCATCCTTGAATGTCTTGTGATGCAACAGGTTGCACGGTTCGCAATCCGGCTCTTCGAACAACACGGCCAGTGGCCGCGTCCCGGCCCGGGACAGGTCGGTCAGCCCCGCCATCGGCCAGCCCGCTTCCCCGAGCGGTGACGAGGTGTCGGTTCGACCTGTCGATGCCAGATATTCCGAATAGGTGAATTCATTTTCCAGTCGCCCGGATACGTAGTCGAGGATATGCGTGAATTCCTCGGGCGGGCGATAGCCGTCGAGCCGGAAGACCACCTTGCGGTTTTCGGAAAAAAACAGGAGGGTTGGGGTGAAGTCGACGTTCAGGGCCGAAGCCAGGGTTTTTTCGGTAAACGGCCGTCCTCCAACCTGAACGACCTCCCGGTCCCCCCACATGTTGATGGCAACCAGATCGAAATTTGCCTGCATCGTATCCAGGATGTCCGGATTCTTGAAATTGTGCTCGACAAGCAAATTGCAGTAGGGGCATCCGTCCTGATGGAAATACAGGACCAGCCGCTTTCCCTGCTCGGCCGCCTCGTCGATATCCTCCTCGAATTCCAGGAAGCTTTCCTTGAACCAGTCCGGATGCGTGGTCTGGATGGCCCCGAAAAACTCTCCCGCCTCTGCCGTTTCCGAACTCTGGGCAGATACCGGCGAGTGAACAAGCTGTAGCGTCAGCAACAAGGCAGACAACGATGCGACAAAGACTCTGTACATGGGAAAGTCGACCCAGAAGTCAGGATAATCCCCATTCTAATCCATCGAAGGCAGGCGTTGCAAAAGAGCACCGGTCCGCGAACTTGCGACCTCCCGTGATTGCAGTGTCGTCGGCAATCCATTTACAATGAGGGACGTCCCCGTCTGGCCTGAAGACTGCATGTGCGGACGTGTCTTGTTGACGTTTCCCTTGATGATGCGTTTTTGGGACAGAGACGCCGGATTCGATATTCATTCCTGGACCCTGAAACGATGGCGACTGATTCACCCCAAAGGAGAATGCGCTCCTACCTGCAACGCATTGCGACCGGCCCCGAGTTGAGCAAGCCGCTTTCCCGTGATCAGGCCCGGGACGGGTTCGACATGATCCTCAACAACGAGATCGATCCGGTGCAGGTGGCCATATTCCTGATCGCGCTGCGCATGAAACGCGAAACCGATGACGAGAATCTCGGAGTGCTGGAAGCGATCGCCGGGCGTTGCCGGAGCGCAACCGCGCAGGCCGGGGACGTGATGCTGCTGGCCGATCCGTTCAACGGATTTGTCAGGGGCCTGCCGGCCACGCCCTTCCTGCCCGCGGTGCTCGCGGCCTGCGGCTTGCCCGTCTGTCTCCACGGCATGCGGCAGGCGGGGCCGAAATACGGCATCACCGGGCATCAGGTTCTTCAGGCGGCGGGATTGCCGGTCGACCTGTCGCCGGCGCGGGCCGCCGGACAGCTGGACGACCCCCGTGTCGGATGGGCATACCTGGATCAGGACCGGTATCTGCCCGAACTGCATGATCTGTGCCCATTGCGCGACAAGATGGTCAAGCGCTCGCTGATCTCGACGCTGGAAGTGGCGATCAAGCCCCTCTCCGGAAGACTGCGGACCCATCTGTGTACCGGGTATGTGCACAAGGCCTACCCGCCGGTCTACGAATCGCTGGCCCGCCATGCCGGATTCCAGTCGATGGTCCTGGTCAAGGGCGTCGAAGGCGGGTGCATCCCCTCCCTGAGCCAGGTTTCGAGATGCTTCGCCTTTAGCGACGATTCCGGCCTTGAAATGCGCAGGCTGTCCCCGTTTTCGCTGGGTATCGAACGCCGGCAGCGCATGATTCCGATCGACGACGCCCTGCTGGAGGGATTCGGCCGCACCGGATTCAATCGCACCGAAGCCCTGTCGCCGGCGGTGTCGGCCACCGTGGAGCAGGGCCGGGAGGCGCTTGCCGGCTTGCCGGGACCGATGTTCGACAGCCTGGTCTACGGAGCCTCGATTGCCCTGGTCCATACCGGCCTGGCCGAGTCGTGGGAGCGGGCCGCAAACATGTCCCGGCGAGCGATGGAGAGCGGGCACGCCAGGGAGCGTTTCGAGGCCGCCTGCGCCCCCGCCGCTTCGGATTCGTCCCGTGCCGTGAGTTGACGGGTTTCTCTAGATCTGCTCGGGACTCGTGAACAGGACGCTGATCAGCCGTTCGACAGGAGCATAGTCATCGGTCAGGACGACGGCCCCGTGCTGCTCGCGCTGCTGTTCGACGAACTCGCTGATGTCGTACCATGTCCTGGGCAGGCCGTGGGCGGACGCGATCGACGCGAAAGGAAGCGGCGTGCGGGAAGCGCACACGATGTAGGTCAGCCGGTCCTGGCCGTCCTCCGGGCGCTCGATCCATACCCCGACATGCTCGAAACTCTCTTCAAGGGTGGTGAGCATCGAACGGATCAGTGCGCTGTCGGGGAACCGGTCGATCGCGTTGATCAGGTACAACCCGTTGTCGGCGAGCCTTTGCCTGACATTGTCGTTGAATTCCCGCGTGACCAGATGGTGCGGGATGCCGACGTCGTGGAAGGCGTCCAGCACGATGACATCGAAGTGTCCCCCGTCGTAGAGGGAAAGGGCATATCGCGAATCGGTATGATGGATGGTCATGCCCGAGGCATCGAGATCAAGCATGGATTCCGAGATTCCGGTGACGGCGGGGTCGATCTCGCTGACCACGATCTCCGGCCGCGGCGTGCGGTCGGCGAGGGCGCGGGGATGGGTATAGGCGCCTCCGCCGACAAAGAAGTACCGGAGGTGCTTTCCGTGCGGGAACCGGGCCTCGACGAGGGTATCCATTCCGTGAATGTAGGGCGTCCACAAGGCTTGTGTGTCATTCAGTACATTGGTGCCGTGGCGCATATGGTCGATGACCAGAGAGCGGGCCCAGGCCTCGCCGTTCCCGTCCGCTTCCTCGACTACCCGCAGGCAGTAATAGCGGCTTTCCTCGTCGCACGGGCTTGCAAATCCGTCGACATGCCCGGCAATCGCCGTGATCACGGCCCCGGCTCCAAGCAGGGATGTCAGGATGGCGGTCCGATGCCTGCCGCGAAGGAGCCAGGGCACGGCCAGCAGCAGGAGCACGGCGGCGACCAGAATGACGGTCCAGCGTGTGCCGATCCACTGGATGAACAGGAATCCGGCGGCAAACGTGCCGAAGATGCTGCCCGTGGCGGCGAGCGCATGCAGCAGGCCGACCGCACGGCCGACGCTGTCGTCGATCTTCAGATAGAGGGTGGTGGCCAGGGGGGAGATGACCCCGAGCAGAATGGAAGGCAGCAGAAACAGGCCGAGAACCAGCAGTATGCTGGTCCAGGCCAGGCTGAGCGTTCGGCCCTGCAGCAGCGTGCCGAAGGCGGGAAGCAGGGCCAGGACCAGGAGCGATGCGAGCGCACCCAGGCCGAGCGTGATCCCGAGTGTGAGATGGCCGTGGTTGCGGTCCGCAAGCCATCCGCCGAGCCAGTTGCCGAAAGACAGCCCGGCCAGCACGATGCCGATCACGGAGGTCCAGCTGTACAGGGAATTGCCGACATAGGGCGCAATGATGCGGCCGGCCGTGATCTCGAGCACCATGAGCATGGCTGCCGAGAGAAAGACCGTCGCGCCGTAGGCACGCTTCAGCATGGCCCGCCCCCTGCGCTGCGCTGGCATTTCACGGTGGTTGCTTCCTTCACAAAATCAATAAGGAGCACTGATTATGCAATAAAGAAATAAGTATTGTTAGAATTGACGGTTTGCTTTAACTTGTCACTTTGCGAAATCAGTGGTGAGATATTCGTGATTGTAGGTATTCCAAAAGAAGTCACGGTCAACGAGAAGCGGGTTGCCTGTACGCCTTCGGAGGCCAGGCGGATCAGCGGACTGGGTTATGCGGTGCTGATCGAGACCGGTGCGGGGGAATCGGCCGGCTTTTCGGACCCGGAGTATGCGAAGGCCGGAGCCGAGGTGTGCCCCGATGCACGGTCGTTATGGGACCGCTCGGATATCGTCTGCAAGATTCAGCCTCCCGGAATGCATCCGGAAATGGATTGCCACGAATCCACACGGATTCGCGATGGCAAGACGTTGATCTGCCTGTATGAGCCCGCTCAGCGCGAGGAGATGACCGCGGAGATTGCCGGAACGGGCGGCACGGTTCTCGCGCTTGATGCGATTCCCCGGATTTCGCGCGCACAGAAAATGGACGTGCTGTCGTCCATGGCCAATATCGCCGGCTATCGGGCGGTGCTCGAGGCAGGCAATCATTTCGGCCGATTCTTTACCGGACAGATCACCGCCGCCGGCAAGATTGCCCCGGCCAAGGTGCTGGTGATCGGCGCGGGGGTCGCAGGACTGTCGGCGATCGGCGCGGCGGTCAGCCTCGGGGCGATTGTCCGGGCCTTCGACACGCGTCCCGAAGTCAAGGACCAGATCGAGAGCATGAATGCCGAATTCCTGGATCTGGAATTCGAGGAGGAAGGCGGAGGCCAGGGAGGCTACGCCAAGGTCATGAGCGATGCGTTCATCGAGGCCGAGATGGCCCTGTTCGCGGAACAGGCCCGGGAGGTCGATATCATTATCACGACTGCCCTGATTCCGGGCAGGCCGGCGCCGAAGCTGATCACGGCGGAGATGGTGCGTTCCATGCGCACGGGAAGCGTGATCGTCGATCTTGCCGCACAGCAGGGCGGCAATTGCGAACTCACCGTCCCCGATGAGGTGGTATGCGAAAACGGCGTGACCATCATCGGGTATACCGACCTGACCAGCCGGATGGCAAACCAGGCGAGCACGCTGTACGCCGCCAACATCTTCCACCTGCTGTCCGACCTCACTCCCGGGAAGGACGGGAATCTGGTGCTTGACCTCGAGGACGACATTGTCCGGGGCAGCGCCGTCGTGAAGCGTGGAGAAATCCTGTGGCCCCCTCCACCGATCGAACCCACGGCCGCGGCTCCCGCGCCGGCCCCGGAACCATCCGTTGCGGAGGGGGCCGTCGAACCTCCCCGGAACCGCACGCTTTCCACGCTGATCGGCCTGGGCATGGGGACCGCCCTGATTCTTGCGGTCGGCTCGGTCGCGCCCGCATCGTTCATGACGCACTTCACGGTGTTCGTGCTGGCCTGCTTCATCGGCTGGCAGGTGATCTGGAACGTCACCCCCGCGTTGCACACGCCGTTGATGAGCGTGACCAATGCGATCAGCGGCATTATCCTGATCGGGGCGATGCTACAGGTCGACGCCTCCAGCCAGCTTGCAGTCTGGCTCGCAATCGTGGCCGTTACCTTGGCATCCATCAATGTTGCGGGCGGGTTTCTGGTAACCCAGCGCATGCTCAGAATGTTCAGGAAGGAATAGACCGTGGAAACCATGGTGCATCAAGGCGTGATCACGGCCGCCTATATCGTGGCCAGCATCCTGTTCATACTCAGCCTGGGAGGACTGAGCCATCAGGAAAGCGCCCGAAGGGGAAATCTTTTCGGCATGATCGGGATGGCGATCGCCATCGTGGCGACGGCCTTTAACGACAACATCGAGAGCTATGTCTACATCCTGATTCCGATGCTTGTGGGCGGAGCGGTGGGCGCCTGGCGCGCCAGCCGTGTCCAGATGACGCAAATGCCGGAGCTGGTCGCCCTGCTCCACAGTTTCGTGGGACTGGCGGCGGTGCTGGTGGGTTTCTCGAGCTATCTCGGCAGCGAGGGCCTCTTTTCCGGTGCCGAGAAGGTCGTTCACGAGGTCGAGATTTACCTGGGCATCCTGATCGGCGCGGTGACATTTACCGGATCGGTGATCGCTTTCGGCAAGCTCCAGGGATTCATCACCAGCAGGCCGATAATGCTGCCCGGTCGGCACTGGGTCAATCTGGCCGGCCTGCTGGTGTGCATCTGGTACGGCTACGAATTTCTGCAGGCCGACAGCATTTCCTATGGCATGATCGCGCTGATGATCATGACGGCGATCGCGCTCCTGTTTGGCATTCACATGGTCGTGGCGATCGGTGGCGCCGACATGCCGGTGGTCATCTCGATGCTCAACAGCTATTCCGGCTGGGCCGCCGCCGCGACCGGCTTCATGCTGTCGAACGATCTGTTGATCGTCACCGGCGCGCTGGTGGGCTCCAGCGGCGCCATCCTCAGCTATATCATGTGCCGGGCGATGAACCGGAAATTCATCAGCGTCATCATGGGTGGATTCGGCGGGCAGTCGGTGAGCTCGGCGGCCACGGACGCAAGCCAGGGGACCGCGGTCGGAATCTCCCTGGACGAATGCGGCGCGGCGCTCAACAATATCGATTCCCTGGTGATCGTGCCGGGATACGGAATGGCGGTGGCCCATGCCCAGCACGCCGTGTACGAACTGACCCGCCGGCTTCGCGAGAAGGGCGTCAACGTCCGGTTCGCCATCCACCCGGTTGCAGGCCGGATGCCCGGACACATGAATGTCCTGCTGGCGGAGGCCCGGGTGCCCTATGACATCGTGCTGGAGATGGATGAGATCCAGGAGGATCTGCCGGATACGGACATGGTCATGGTCATTGGCGCCAACGACATCGTGAACCCGTCCGCGATCGAGGATCCCGAGGGGCCGATTGCCGGCATGCCGGTCATCGAGGCCTGGAATGCGCGCGAGGTCGTCGTGCTCAAGCGCAGCATGGCGAGTGGATATGCCGGAGTCGAGAACCCCCTGTTCTTCAAGCCCAACACGAAAATGCTGTTTGGCGACGCGCGCGACAGCATCGAGGGACTGATCGCACATCTGATGTAGAATGAATCCGGGCAGGATTTCTGATCTGCCCGGAGCGCGATGTGAAAGATGTGACCGATTCGTTTCTGCCGCCATTCGGACCCGCCCGCCATGGCGGCGGGATTCCTTCGCGGCGAATCCCGCCGGGTAGAACGGGCCCGGGGATTGCCGGGCGACTTGCCCGGTCCATGCTTTCACTGCTTCTTGCTGCAGGCGGTGCCGCAATATCCGCCTGGGCGGACGAGGTTCCCGACTTCGAGCGGGAAGCGCGCATCGTCGAGCAGGTGGAGCCGTATCTCTTCGAGGGCGAGCCGCTATGGCTGGAAGGCGGAGGACGGGAATTTCTGGCGGTTCACATCGAGGTCGAAGAGGCGGACGGGACGGTCATCCTCCTTCATGGCAGGGATGTCCATCTTGATGAGGAGGAACTGATCGGTCCGCTGCGGACCGGCCTCGCGGAGCGGGGCTGGGCCACCCTGTCGCTGCAGATGCCGGTCCTGGCCAAGGGGAAGACATACTACGACTACCTGCCGATTCTCGGGTATGCCCATCCGCGGATTGAGGCCGCGATCGACTACCTCGAGAGCCGGGGCGTGAGCCGGATCATCCTGGCCGCCCACAGTTGCGGGGTCCACATGGCGAATGACTGGATGAACAGCGTAGCGGAACCGCGGATTGACGGTTACATTGCCATGGGGCTTGGAGTCACCGACGTCGGCCAGGACCTGAAGACCCCGTTTCCGATCGGCAGGCTGAGCGTTCCCGTGCTGGATATCTACGGCACCGGGGAATATCCCCGGCCGCTGGCCATGGTGCCCCATCGCCAGGAATTGCTACGGCAAAACGGAAATCCGCTCTCGGCGCAGGTGCCGGTCGAGGGGGCGACCCATTTTTTCCGCGGCTACGGCGATGTGATGATCGGGAAGCTGGCCGACTGGCTCGACGGATTCAGTCGCTAGCTCCCGTCCGCGTTCGGCAGGCGCTGCTCCATCATCCTGCGGATGATCGGTTTCAGAATGATCTCCATCGCCAGCATCATCTTCCCGCCCGGCACGACGATCGTGTTCCTGCGGGACATGAACGAGTCGTGGATCATGGAGAGCAGATAGGGAAAGTCAATACTGAATTTTTCCGGATCCTGAAACCGGATGACCGCAAAGCTTTCATCCGACGTGGGAATGTCCCGGGCGATGAACGGGTTGGAAGTGTCGACGGTCGGAACTCTCTGGATGTTGATGTCGGTGTTGGAAAACTGGGGCGTGATGATGTGGACGTAGTCGTGCATGCGCCTCAGGATGGTCTGCGTGACGTCTTTCGGACGATAGCCTCTGGCGTAAGTGTCGCGGTGGATTTTCTGGATCCATTCGAGATTGACTATGGGCACGACGCCGATCAGCAGGTCCACGTGCCGGGCCACGTCGACGGTATCGTGAACCACTCCGCCGTGCAGCCCTTCGTAAAACAGGAGAGCGGTTCCCGGAGGAATATTCTCCCACGGGGTGAACGTGCCGACAGGTTGTCCGTGACGTTTGGCGATCTTCCGGTCGTGCAGGTAGAAGCGTCGCTGGCCCGATCCGTCCTTTCCGTATTCCTCGAACAGTGCCGCGAGTTCCTCAAGCAGATTCGCCTGCAGGCCGAAATGGCTGAAATGGGTTCCTTCGCGCATGGCCTCCTCGGTGCGCCGCTCCATCTCGTCGCGGTCATACCGATGGAAGCTGTCTCCCTCGACCATGCAGGGGTTGATGTTCTCAAGCCGGAAAATATGCTCGAAAGCATCCTTGATGGTGGAGGTTCCGGCTCCCGAAGAGCCGGTTACTGCGATGACAGGGTGTCTTTGGGACATCGGTTTGATCGGAAGTGATGCATGACGGTAATCAGAATACGGATCAGCGGGCGGTGGCTTGACGGAGGACGACTACAGGGTGACACGCTTGAGATGCTCCAGAAACGCCTCGGGGCCCTTGTATCCGTAGAAATTGAAGTCGCTCAGGACAGTGCCGTTCCGGCCAAGAAAGATCATGGCAGGCGGGCCGAACACGTTGAACCGTTTCTTCAGGGAATTGGCGTTTGCATCGTTCGGGTTGGTCACGTCCACCTGCAGGGCGATGAACCGGTTGCCGATCTCCTCGATCACCAATTTGTCCTTGAACGTGGATTCTTCCATCTTGAGGCAGTCGACACACCAGTCGGCGTAGTAGTCGATGATGACACCGCGTCCGTTCGAGGCCGCCTGGACGATTTGCTGATCCAGTTCGTCCACGGTCGAAATCCGGTCGAACAGATGGGTTTCGGCTGATTGCAGGGCCGCGGGGCCCGAAGTGAAGAGACGTTCCGGGATCGGGCGCAGCAGATCCCGTTGTCCCATGAATCCGCCGATCAGTGCGCAGATTCCCCAGACCAGGAGAACCACACCGACACCCTTGAGCACCACCGTGAATTTATGTTTCGGCGTGTCCGGCTCGGCGCGAGCCTGCATGAAGGCATAGCCCACGATGATGAGATAGGCTCCCCAGATCAGGAGAATCGGCACCTGGGGCAGGATTTGCAACAGGTAGATCGCGACCGCGAACAGCAGGATGCCGAACAGGTATTTGATTGATTCCATCCAGACACCGGCCTTGGGGAGCAGATATCCCGCTCCGACACCGATCGAGATCAGGGGGACGCCCATGCCGAGCGCCATCACGGCCATGGTCTGTGCGCCGAGCACGGGGTCGCCGGTGGCCACGGCAATGCTCAGGATCGAGATCAGCACCGGGGAGACGCAGGCGCCGATGATCAATGCCGAGACCAGTCCCAGCAGGAACACCAGCGGGATGGAGCCGGTCAGGCTGCCCGATTTCTGCTGGATTCTGGATTGCAGGAAGGAGGGCACCTGTAGTTCATAAAGGCCGAACATGGACAGCGCCATCAGGGCGAGAATACCGGACAGGATTCCGATGGCCCACGCGTTCTGGAAGTAGGCCTGCAGCTGGTCGCCGGTCGCGCCGGCCAGAGCGCCCATCGCCGCATACGTGATCACGGTACCGAGCACGTAGGACAGGGACAGCGACCCGGCCCGGGTCCGGCTGATTGCCTCGCCCTGTCCCGCGATCACGCTCGAGAGAATCGGGATCATCGGCAATACGCACGGCGTGAATGTCAGCAGGATGCCGGCGATGAAAGCGCCGGACAGGATCGCGATCAGGGAATAATCCTGCTCCGTTGCCGGAGTTGACGAAGACGCGGCGGACGGGGTTTCGTCCGCCATTGCCGGTGCGACGAGATTGAACTGCCTCGTTACGGGCGGATAGCAGATCGCTCCTTCGGCGCAGCCCTGGTAGGTCAGTGTCACGACAGCCGGTCCGGCCGCGCTGGTCGTCGGGCGGCTTGCGGAAAACGAGAAATCCGTCCGATGGACGTCGGTGGTGCCGAAGGTAGGGTCGGCGTACTGTTCCGGCTCCTGGGGTATGCGAACCGCGAGGGACAACTCGTCGAGCATGACACCGACCTTGTCCCGGTACAGGTAGTATCCCGGCTCGATCACGAAGTGGCCGGAAATCGATTGCAGACCGATCGAGAGATCCTCGACCCTGAACGCCTCGTCGACATCGAGAAATTCGGGTTGCGAGAAGGAACTCGAGAGAAGATCGCGAAGCAGGTCGATGTCCTCCGCCTCCACCTGCGCCTGTTCCGTCGTTTCAGCGGCTTCCGCTTCCGGTTCCGAAGTCGAAACCAGCGATGCGAACCGGATCGTGTTGCCGGCCTTGACGAAGCGGGTGGTGTGGGTGATCGGCGCATAGCAGACACCGATCGGCTCGTTGCAGCCCTGGCCGTCCGAGATCAGGGTGAATGCGCCGTCCCCGCCCCCGACATCGATCCGGATCGAGAACTGGTCGGTGTACACCTCGGTCACGCCGAACAGCGGATCGTCCTTGATGATGCCCTGGGGATATTCCGGGACCGCGGCGGAAAATCCCGCATCGTCGATGCGAAATCCGATCTTGTCCCGGTACATGTAGTATCCCTCCGCGATCCGCCAGGTCGCCTGGATCGCGGAGGGCTCGCCCGGAACGAGCTCGAAGCGGAACGCCTGGTCTTCAGGCAGGAGTTCGTCGTCGTCCAGCCCTTGTGCCAGGGCCCCGCATATCGTCCCCGGCGCCAGTCCCAGGACGAGCAGCAGGGCGGGGAGGCTGGAGAGGAGTCGGAGCATGCTTCAGTACCCGGAATTGCGCACCAGTTTCGTGCAGGATTTGTCAAACAGGTCGAAGACTTCCGGGCCATCCACCTCCATGATCTGGTCGATGACCCATTTGTTGATCTGGTCCTCGCCGAGAATTTCTCGGATCCGGGCGCCGAGCAGCCGGTACATTTCATACCCCGGTCGCTGATCCGGAAAACGGAAGCCGGCCAGCGTGCTCGTGACGTGGTTCAGCGCATCGAGGGCCTCCTTCATGTCGGGTTGCCGTTCGAGAAGTTCCAGCGTGTTCTCGGCGTAGTGCCTCAGGCAGTTGAGCGAAAGCCGGGTGACGAAGGTCTCCCGGTCACCTTGCCGGAGCCGATCGTGCATCAGCCGGTCCGAGCAATGGATCAGGAAGAAAAGGTATTCCCGGATGACGGCCAGACGCTGGCCGTCGTCGGCATAGATGAAATCCTGCTGATGGAGGTTTTTGGCCGCCGACAGGGCAATGCGCCAGCAGATGGCCGACAGCGCGTTGGCCAGATCGTCCACTGAAACGGTCCGGTCCCGGGATTTCCAGGCCGTGCGAATTCGGGCCTTCTGTAGCATGACGGAATTTCAATCGGTGTCGGTTTGGCGTAACGCCATTTTATCCCATATCCCCCCGATTCGGATGCGGTGGCCCGAATCGGAGCAGAATGCCTGCTGCCGGATTCATTGATCAGCGGGACAGAGTCGGTTTTCCGTGTCAGTCCCGGCTCTTGTCGTAGACCGCATCCAGACTCTTGTGCGGAAGGAAAATGCCGCAGCCGAGCAGGCCATTCTTTCCCAGGCCCCGTTGCTGGATCCGGATCGATTCGCGGGGTTCGAGATCCGCAAGCAACACGCTTCTCGCCTTGATGCACCCGTTTCCATGTGAAATCCCGTGCATGAGTCCGCACAGCATCTTGGATGGATAGACACCCAGCTCTTCGAGCGAACCGACCACGATGTCGGTGAAGACCTCCTCGTCCTCCACTTCCGCCGCATCCATCGATCGCGTGAAGAGGGTGCTCGAGGGAGCCAGACTTCGCGGTTCGAAGTCGCCGATGCGCATCGTGCATCCGGAGACGGTGAATTCCTTGCCACAGAGTGCCCGGGCGTCCTCGATCCGGTGTGCGGGAAGCCTGAGATAGAGCCGGGTTCGGCGGGAAAGCTGGATCATGCTGCCGGACTCCAGCGAAGGACGGATCCATCCGTTTGCCGAGGACGCCGCATGGACCGAATGGATGGCGGCCTTCGGCTCATCCACCAGCCAGGGAAGGATGCCGACGATCCGCTCACGCAATGCCCAGGCATGATCGACGGGAAGCTCCCGGCATGCGATCCGAAACGAAAAATCCTGCACCCTGTCCGCCATCCGTCCGGATCGGCCCGGGGTTTTTTCTTTCCAGAGCATGTCGCTTCAAGAGAGGTCGATTCGAAACAAGCTTACCACAGTGCCATCCGGAGCAACCCGCTTCCGGCGTCGCGGCGTTCACCCCGATTCCTTCAGGAACCGCCAGTGCCCGCCCGCTCGAGGAAGCGGATCCGGTAGAACAGCCGTCCGGCTTTCCCGCCGGAGACGTCGGTGTAGGCGCATCGCCGATGCACGATGTTGTTGCACAGGATGCCTTCTCCGGCCGCCAGCCGGACTGTCGATTTCCACGGGAGGGGGTTGTCGAGCAACGAATCCAGAAGTTCCAGGGCCTCGTTGACCTGCGGATGGTTTTTCCAGGCAATGTGGCGCTTGCGGCGGGTATAGCGCATGTACAGGCGGCTGTCGTGGTCGGTGGAGAACACCGGTCCCTGGAAGGCGTCTCGCAGAATCCGGCCGTTCTCCCTGTTTTGCGGAATGGTGAGCACATCGCTCAGGCACAGGGTGTCGGCGAGATCCGGGTCGCGGTCCCGCATTTCCAGATACAGCATGTCATGATCGATCATGCTGTTCTCTCCGCCCGAATGGGCGGGGCGGGCGCAATGCAGCACGAAGGAGCGGATTTTCCGGCCCTCCGGGTAGTAGTAGCCGTCGGTATGCCAGTTCAGGGTCCGGGATGTGTAGGGAATGTACCGGCTGGGGTGTCCGGAGGATTCTTCCCGGTCCTCGAGAATCGAGACGTTGTCTTCGCCGGCTTCCGGACTGTCGACGGAGGTCTCAAGGCCCATGTGCCGACACAGCGCCTTCACGGCTTGCGGGGTATTGAACCGTTCCGGATCAAGCCGGTACAGGGCGAAATTCCGTCGTCGGATCCGGTCGAGGACCTGAGCGGTCTCGTCGCGTCTCAGATTGAAGGGATTCGCGATGTTGACGGGCGCATTCGAATGCTTCGGGTCGTATCCGGCCAGTTTCAGGTTTTTCCAGGCCTGATAGTGCCGTTCATCCGGAAAAATGCGCGGCGGATTGAGCACGGCGTTCATGGGTCGCGTCGAGTCCGTTGACCCGGCACTATCTGGGCCGGTAGCTGGTCAGATTCCGACGTTCCAGCAGCCGTCCCCACCAGAAGTTGTACGGATGAATCAAGTCGGTCGGGGAGTCGCCCCGAACCAGATTCCTTTTTTCGTTGTGCCAGCCGAAAAGACCGTGGCGCAGATTCAGGACATCTGTCGGAGGGTCGGCCGGAGACTGGTTCCGGAGGAGCTCCGCCATGTGCGAGGACCGGTATCCGACGGAACAGTAGAACACCACTTTGCGATTCCCGATCCGGTCTCCGTAACGGGCCAGAAACTCCTCCCCCGACATGTCGGGATCGACCTGAATCGCGCCTTCGATGTGGCTGACGGCGTACTCGGCCCTTTCCCTCACGTCGAACAGGACGGTCTCCGCTTCATCGCCGACGAGCGCGTCCTGAAGCTGATCGGCGCTGATGTGGGTGACACCGGGATACTGTTTTCGTATTGTCTGCTGCTCCTTGACGAGATCGGCCTTGCCGGGCAACGGAACCAGGACAAGCCCCATCAGGCAGAGCGAGAGGATGAATGGAAAAACGAACCGGGCGCTTTCGCCGGTATGGATGCCGGAGTGGTTTCGGTTGTGATTCATCGGATCGGCATGGACAGAGGCGGGCCCCAATATTCTAACAACAACTTTTGTCCGGGTGTCACGCCGGGCGCAGGCAGCCGCTGTATGGATCACGTCGCCGGACGGACTTTCTCCAGCTCTTTCAGAATCCGTCCGACAAGGGCCGGCCCGGAATAGATCAGGCCGGTATACAGCTGGATCAGGCGCGCACCCGCCTCGAGTTTTTCAAGGGCGGCCTCGCCGTCGAGGATTCCGCCGACGCCGATGATGGGAATTTCGTCCTGGAGGTTGTCATGCAGCATCCTGACCACCCGGGTGGACGACTCCCTGAGCGGAGCGCCGCTCAGGCCCCCCGCTTCCCCCGCGAAGGGGTGATTTTCGACCCCGGGGCGCGATACCGTGGTATTGGTGGCGATCACGCCGTCGATGGAATGGGCTCGCATCGAGGCGGCAATGGCGTCGATCTGGCGGGTATCCAGATCCGGAGCAATCTTGACGATGAGCGGCTTGCGGACTCCGGTCCGGTCGGCGAGTTGACGGCGTTCCCGGTCGAGAGCCTCGAGGAGCGCATCCAGCATGTCGTGATCCTGGAGCCGTCGCAGGCTTTCGGTGTTGGGGGAGGAGATGTTGATCGCGATGTAGTCGGCCAGCGCATAAACGCCCCGCAGGCATTCCAGATAGTCGTGGATCGCGTCGGTGACCGGGGTGGTGGCATTCTTGCCGATATTGATGCCGGTGACAATATTCCCCCGGGACGCTTCGAGGTTTTTTTTGAATTG
>VYGS01000046.1:4452-31769 GCA_009841725.1 Gammaproteobacteria bacterium | reverse complement strand
GTTGAATCCCATTCGGTTGATCAGCGCCCGGTGTTCCGCCAGACGGAACAGGCGCGGCTTCGGGTTCCCGTCCTGGCGCCGCGGCGTGACGGTTCCAAGTTCAACGAATCCGAATCCCATCCGCCGAAATGCGTCCCGGGCGGTACCGTGCTTGTCGAGACCGGCGGCCAGCCCGACAGGATTGGGAAAG
The DNA here is from genome assembly GCA_009841725.1 of Gammaproteobacteria bacterium. Classification (GTDB taxonomy): domain Bacteria; phylum Pseudomonadota; class Gammaproteobacteria; order Arenicellales; family Poriferihabitantaceae; genus Poriferihabitans. The sequence goes on along the minus strand of VYGS01000046.1, from coordinate 31,579 downwards.
CGGATTCCCATGGCCTCGACGGATTGATCCGGGTATTTCCCCGCCGGGGCTGGACGCGGCGGCTTGACGAGAAGCGGGATTCGGCAGGCCGCGGAAAGCAGCCGCAGGGCCAGCTCGTGGCTGGTTTCGGCATCCAGGCGAAACAGCAGCGATCTGATCAGGGGATACATCAGAATAATTCCCCCCGACCCAGAAGGCGCCATTTGCCGCGGGGAATCCCGGTCAGTTCGACCCGGCCGATCCGGGTGCGAACCAGCGTTTCGACCGCCAGGCCGACCGCCTCGCACATGCGTCGGATCTGCCGTTTCCGGCCTTCCCGGAGCACGAACACGAGCCGGCCCGGTCCGGTTTGCACCACCGTGGCCGGTTTGAGCGGCCTGCCGTCCAGCACGATGCCGTGTGTGAGCCGCTCGATGTGACCGGGCGTGATGGCGCCCTGTACTTTCGCTGCATATTCCTTCTCGATCCGGCTGCCCTGTCCGATCAGCGTTTTGGCGATACGTCCGTCCTGGGTGTACACGATCAGGCCGCTCGAATCGATATCCAGCCGCCCGGCGGGAGCGAGTCCCCGGCGATCCGGTGCGGGACTGCCGGGATCCACGGCGTTGCGGGCCAGGATCAGGGACACGGCCGAGCGGTAACCCTTTTCAGGCAGCCCGGACACATATCCGGGAGGCTTGTTGAGCAGAACCGTCATCAATCGGGACTGTCTCGACCTCGCGGCCGGGGCGAGGCGGACGTCCTGGTCGGGATGCACCTTGTGTCCGAGAGTGCTGACGATCTCCCCGTCGACCTCGACGAGGCCGAGGGCGATGTATTCGTCGGCTTCCCGGCGCGAGCAAAGCCCGCGCATGGACATCAGTTTTGACAGGCGTATCGGCTCCTTCAAGGCCTTTCAGACGTCCCGCGATGCCTGTTCGGCATTGCCCGTGTAATCGGACGGCGTGAGCGCCAGCAGGGACTCCCTGGCTTTCGGGGGAATGTCCAGGCCGAGAATGAATGCATGGAGGGCGTCCCGGGTGATGCCCTCCTGTCCGCGCGTCAGCGCCTTGAGCTGTTCGTAGGGTTCGGGCACCCCGTGGCGGCGCATGACCGTCTGGATCGCCTCGGCGAGGATCGCCCAATTGTCGGCCAGGTCCGAACCGATCAGGTCGGTGTCGGCGGCCAGCTTTCCCAGCCCCCGGACGGTCGATTCCCAGGCAGTCACCGAATGGCCGATGCCGACGCCGAGATTGCGAAGCGCGGTGGAATCGGTCAGGTCGCGCTGCCATCGGCTGACTGGCAGTTTCTCGGCCAGGTGCCCCAGTATCGCGTTGGCCAGCCCCAGGTTGCCTTCGGAATTCTCGAAATCGATCGGGTTGACCTTGTGCGGCATGGTGCTGGATCCGACTTCTCCGGCGACCGCCTTCTGCCGGAAATATCCGAGTGACACGTATCCCCAGACATCGCGATCCAGATCGATGATGATGGTGTTGATGCGGCTCAGGGCGTGACAGAATTCCGCGACATGGTCATGCGGCTCGATCTGGGTGCTGTAGGGCTGGTAGGCCAGCCCAAGGCCCTCCACGAATATTCTCGCGATTGCCGGCCATTCGGCATCGGGATAGGCACAGAGGTGGGCATTGAAATTGCCGACTGCGCCGTTGATCTTGCCGACGATTTCGACCCGGCCAAGCTGCGCCGCGGCATTCTCGAGTCGACTGACGAAATTGGCGAACTCCTTGCCGAGCGTTGTCGGACTGGCGGGCTGGCCGTGGGTGCGGGACAGCATCGGCTGGGCCGCATGTTCCCGGGCCATGCTCCGCAGGATGCCGGCCAGCTTCGTCAGCGCCGGGAGCAGGACCTCGTCCCTGGCCGCGTCGAGAACCAGGGCATAGGAAAGATTGTTGATGTCTTCCGAGGTGCAGGCGAAGTGAATGAATTCCACGGCGTCCCGCACGGCATCGAGCGCGAGCACCTGTTCCTTGACATGGTACTCGACCGCCTTGACGTCATGGTTGATGGTGCGCTCGATGTCCTTGACGCGGCGCGCGGCATCCAGGTCGAACCCGTCGATGACAGCGCGAAGGGCTGTGATCGTTTCATCGGAGAAATTCGGAATTTCGGGCAGTTCGTCCTGTCTCGAAAGATGAATCAGCCATTCGATCTCGATTTTCACCCGGGCCTTGATCAACCCGAATTCGCTGAACAGCGGCCGAAGGGAATCGACCTTGAAATGATACCGGCCGTCCAGGGGAGAAATGGCCGTCAGGGGATCCGGAGCAGGGGGGGAAGAGGTCATGGGTTGTCTCGCTGGTTGTAGGCATGGCGGATCACTCCGCCGCCGATGCAGATGTCATCATGGTAAAAGACGATCGACTGGCCGGCCGCGACGCCCCACTGGGGCGATTCGAAGGCAACCTCCGCGCAGCCGGGTACGATTCCCGAGATCGCGCACCGCTGATCGGGCTGCCGATAGCGGGTCTTGGCCGTGCAGCCGAGGGGCGCGTCCGGAGGAATTCCCCGGATCCAGTTCAACTGTTCCGCGACAAGGCGGGTTTTGAGGAGCGCCGGATGATCCTTGCCCTGAACGGCATAAATCACGTTGCGCCGGACATCCTTGCGGGCAACATACCACGGTTCTCCACCGCCGCCGATGCCCAGGCCCTGGCGCTGCCCGATCGTGTAATACCAGGCGCCCTGATGCCGGCCCACCGTCTCCCCGTCCAGAGTCAGAATCTCGCCGGGCTCGGATGGCAGGTAGCGCTTGAGAAAATCCGCAAATCTCTTCTCGCCGATAAAACAGATGCCGGTGCTGTCCTTCTTGTCGTGCACCGGGAGCGAGAGTTCCCGGGCGCGCGCCCTGACTGCGTCCTTGGTCATGTCTCCGACCGGAAAATGGACCCGGCCCAAGGCCTGCTGATCGAGCGCGTAGAGGAAATAGCTCTGGTCCTTGTTCCGGTCCAGTCCCTTGAGGAGGTTGTAGTGCCCGTTTTCCTTCTCCAGCCGGGCATAGTGGCCGGTCGCGATGCAGTCCGCTCCAAGGCCCACGGCCCATTCGAGGAACTCCTTGAACTTGATTTCCCTGTTGCAGACGATGTCAGGGTTCGGGGTTCGGCCGCTTCGGTATTCGTGGAGAAAGATCCGGAATACGCGATCCCAGTATTCATGGGAAAAATTGATCGTCTTCAATTCGATGCCAAGCAGCTTGCAGATTTCCTGGGCATCCTCGAGGTCCTCGGCCGCGGTGCAATGGTCCGGCGTGTCGTCCTCTTCCCAGTTTTTCATGAACAGGCCGGTGACCCGATGGCCGGCTTCGAGCAGCCTTGACGCGGCGACGGAGGAATCGACGCCGCCTGACAGGCCCACCATGATCTTCGACATGATCCGAATCCCCGTTATCGGCGTTGCCCTGGCCGATGGCGGCGAATCAGCGGCGCCGATCCGGATCCGGTCGCTCGGAACTGTCGATGACCGCGCTCAGAAGGCCGATGTCTTCCCATTTCTCGCTGGCCTGGATTACGGGAAGATAGCCATTGGGCTGAAACCATGAATCGACAACGTAGCGGATTCCGGTTTCCTTTTCCCGAATCTGTGCCGCCCAGTGCTGATCGAATATCGCCTTGCGGTAGGCGGTATCCATGACTTCGTGGTGCCGCATGAGACCATGCTGTTCGAACAGGCGCAGATAGGTGGTGGTGTTGATCGCCTCGTCGATGCAGTCCTGCTGCCCCGGGAACAGGTGGCGGTAGTCGTCGATGGGTGGCAGGCTGAAAGCCAGGTCCTTGTGGGTCGGGGTATGCCGACCGATCAGAACCTCCATCCAGCCTACGGCATTCTTGATCTGGTAGCGCTCCTCCGCGGGAGTCTTTGCGGCCGGAAGGAACCAGCCGGCCGCCTGTTGCCATTCCCGTTGGGGCAGGCTGACGGTCGATCGATTCTTGCACCCGAAGTCGTAGCACACCACGATGGCGTCCAGGCTCGGCTCCGGAACGGGTGGATGAACCGATTGCGAGAGCGCCGGGCCGGCCATCGGCAGGCCCGACAGGACGGCAAGCATGCATGTTCTAGCCAGCCTGAATACTTTGCAGGATTGCATCGTTCGGCAACCGTTTCCCGGATTCAAAATCGTCGATACATTGTAGCACCATCTCGTTTCGGTGGTGGCTGCGGTTTTGCGCGAGCGTGTCCCGGTCCATCCACACGACTTCCTCGATCTCGGGATCCAGTCGGCCCGCATCCGCATGTCCGGACAGTGTTCCGTGAAACGCGAATCTCAGATAAGACGTGCCGCGCCGGTTCTGCATGTAGTAGATGCCCACCAGACCCTCCGGCTCGAACTCCCAGCCGGTTTCTTCCCGGCATTCGCGGATCACCGCCTCCTGAAGCGTTTCGTCCTTCTCCAGATGTCCGGCAGGCTGGTTGATGACCGGCTGGCCCAGTATTCGCTCCCGAACCATCAGGTATTTCCCGTCACGCCTGGCAATGGCGGCGACGGTGACATGCGGATACCAGCCGTCGTGTGGGTCAGCGGCGTCCATGAAGCCTCGTGGTGCGAGCCGCATCCCCTAAATGGCCCGGTCGCTGGAAGAAGTCGGGCGCCAGCATTTCGATGAACCGTCTTGCCTGTGCCGAAATGAACTTGCCGCGGCGCAGGATGATGCCGTAGTTGCGCGAGGGGAAATGCTCGCCGACCGGAATCACGCCAAGTCGATCGTGGCTGTCGAGGCAGATGTCGGTCACGACGGAGATGCCGATGCCCATCTCGACGTATCGCTTGATGACCTCCCAGCCGCCGGTTTCCAGGCTGACATTGGGCTTGATGTTGTGGCGCTGGAAAACGGAGATCACGATACTCCAGGTGCTCAGGTGGCGCGGAGGCAGAATCAGGTTGTAGCGGGCGATTTCCTCCAGGCTGACGCGCTTGCGCCCGGCCAGCGGGTGGTCCAGGGGCGTGATCAGGGCCGGCGTGAATCGGCGAATTGGAAAATAGTTCATGTCGTCCGGAAATTCCAGCATGGATCCGACCGCGAAATCCGCGTCATCGGCGCGCAGCATCGCGAGGCCGTCGACGCCGGTCACGTTGTGAAGCCGGATCCGCACGCCGGGATAGGCGTGGGTGAAGGCCTTGATGGTCTCCGGAAGCAGGTAGAGGATGGTCGATTCCCCCGCGGCGACGTTCAGGTATCCGCTGTTCAGATCCCCGGAACGCGCGGCGAAGGTGTCCCGCAGGGAATCCATCCCCTCGACCATGGGCAGTGCGATGTCCAGCAACTCCTTGCCGTCTGGGGTCAGGCTGATTTTCGGGCCGCGGCGCTCGAACAGGATGGTATTGAGTTCGCGTTCCAGGGCCTGGATCTGCAGGGATACCGAAGGCTGGCTGAGATAGAGGATTTCAGCGGCCTTGGAAATGCTTCCACTTCGGGCGGTATGGCAGAAGGCGCGCAGCTGTTTCAACCGGTTCTGCTTGTAGTAGGATGCGGCTTTGGGCTTCATCTGGGCCGAGGAGTCAGGGTGGTCGACGACCGGAGCCGGCAATCTCGCCGTCGTTGACGAATCCGGACCGGACTGGCATCGAGTGTCAATGATAAACCATCCGCTATCGAAGTTGAAATCGACAGTGCACCCTCCCCGGGCGTTTGCAAGTTGTCATTACCCGGTATTTCCCATAGAATCATTTTGAAACAGGATTCTTGTCGATCCGTTTTCCCGCGGAAAATCAAGATCGATTTTTCGGCCCGATGTCTCGCAACAACAGGTTCACCTTGCTTCGAAACTCGCTGACAGGCTGTGCAATGCTGGCGGTGTGCTGGACCGGTGCTCAGGCCGAGGAGTCGCCGGAAACCATGGGTGAACTGCAAAATTGCGACGATCTCGAGTTGCCCGAATTTGACGAGGCGATGACTCGCCAGGAACGGATAGAGATCCTCGACGCATTGCTGATTGATGTACTGACCCGGCTTGCCGGTTGCGAAGCCGCGGCATCGGGCAATGCCGCGGACGGCCCGTTGCAGGGCGTTTCATCGGGAGGCGGCGCGGATGCCGGCGGTGCCGGGACTGCGCTTGCTCCGGAATCGTTATCGGGTTCCGGTACCGAAGGCTCGCCGACGTCGATCCCATTGCCGGAAGAGACCTCCTCTGCTGTGGCGGAGGAGACTGTTTCAGAGGCGACGGACAGCGGCAAGATTCCCGAAGACATCCCTCCCGTCGATTCCGATTCGCTGATTGCCCGCCAGATTCGCAAGGCCGCTCTTGCCGAAACCGATCCGGTCAGGCAGGCGAAGCTCTGGAACAAGTATCGCCTGTACGTGGGCCTGCCGGAGCAGCCGCTCCCCGAAGAACAGTAATTTTGCGGATGACAAATTGAAAACCAAGCATATGATCGTGTTCCGATATCTCGTTCGACTCCTTGTGCCGAGCTTGCTGGTCGGCCTGGTCGGCTGTGGGGGACAGCTCTCGGTGCAGCCGAGCTACGAGGGCACATCGGCCGCGAACGATATCGGCCCTGCGGCATCGAGCCAGAGAACGGGGGGCGGTGAAGAAGTTCCTGATTCGCTTCCTCTCGAAGTCGCGGTTTTGCCGTTCGATCCGAACATCCCCGAAAATCCGGAGGATCTGGAGAAGTTCGACATATGGCCCGAGCTGCGCAGAGTGGAATCAAACCGGTTCGCGCTGATCCTCAAGTCCACCCTGCAGGCCACCAATGCCGTCGGACGGGTTCGCGTGGTGCCCGGCAACGAGGCCACTGCCGATCTGTATGTTTCGGGAACCATCCTCAAGTCCAACGGGGAGGACGTGGAAATCCGGGTCGCCTGCAAGGACATATCGGGCCGGAAATGGTGCGACCGCAAGTTTGAGCACCGGGTGCACGAGGAGTTCTACCGGGATCTCCGCAACCAGGACAAGGACGCCTACCAGCCGGTTTTCGATGCGGCGGCGAAATACATCGTCAGCACCCTGAGAAAACGCGATGCAGCCCATCTGCGGGATCTGCCGACGCTCAAGGAGATTCGTTTCGGAAACAGCATTTCCACCGAGACGTTCGGCCAATATCTGGATTACAAGGCCAGCCATGTGGACTTGGCCGCCCTGCCCGCGGAAGACGATCCGATGCTTGAACGGATACGCATGATCCGGATCCAGGACCAGCTGTTCGTGGACCGGCTGCAGTCCCATTACGAGGATTTCGATTACCGGGTTGACGACAGCTACCGGGCCTGGCAGGAGCAGAGCCTGCAGGATGTTAAGGCCCTGCGGAAACTGCGCCGCAAGGCCGGCATGCAGAAATTCTTCGGATCGATTCTGCTTGGACTGGCGGCGTACGGTGCGGCCACCTCGGATTCCCAGGCCGACACGGTTGCCACCACGGCAGCCCTGGCCGGAGGTCTCCTGACGCTGGAGTCGGGCTTTCAGAACAGCAACAAGGCCAAGGTTCATCGTGATGCCATCAACGAACTCGGCCGTTCGGTCGACGCCACGGTCGCCCCGCACGTCATCCGATTCGAGGACGAGTCGAGAGAGCTGAACGGCACCGCCGACGAGCAGTACAGGCAATGGATTACCCTGCTGCGGGAAATCTACCTGCTGGAAGAGACGCCACAGGTACAACTGTGATCCGGCTGGCCTGATGCGACACGATGCCTGTTGCCATCGATCATCGGACACGCCCCCGCTCACCCGGTTTCTCGGCTGCCTGGGCGTGCTGGCGGCGCTGAACCCCTTTGCTCACGCCTTGTCCGGGAGTCTTCCCGCATCGGCGGATGCCATCCCTGCGCCGGCGGTTCACACGACAGTCCTGCAAGGCCGTTCTGCCGGATTTCCGGGAGCCGTCCGCACAGCCATTGCCCAGTCAGGGGAAGTGGCGGACCCGCGCGAGCGGTTCATACAGGAATATCAGCGATACCGCGAAAAGACCGAACCCAGACTCGAGGGGCTGAATCTCGAGGCCTGGGCGCCCGCCTCGTCGGAGCGCATAGCCGATCTGGTCGACTCGGCGGTCGAACGGTTTCAGTCGGGAGACTATCTTCAGGCATACGCGGATCTGGTGGACGCCTCGGAGCGCGTGGACGCGGTCGCGGCCGAATACGAGATCCGGCTGTCGGAGTTTGTCGACGGGGCCAACCGGGCGTACCGGGAAGGGAAGGCCCGCGAAGCCGGCGAGCGGGTCGCCGGGGGATTGCGGCTCGATCCGGACCATGCCGGGCTGATCAAGCTTGAATCCAGGGTCCGGGTTCTCGAGGGGGTCAACAGCCTTCTGATGCAGGCCGATCACGCCAGGGCGGAGAACCGGACCCGGGAGGAGCTCTCGCTGCTCGGGAAGATCCTCGAGATCGACCCGCAGCACGGCGAAGCCCGCAAGCGGGTCGAGGATCTGGAGGCGGACCGGCTTCATCGGGACTATGCCGATGCGGTCTATGCCGCCCACCATGCGCTCGATATCGGAGATCTGGCCGAGGCGAAGAGGCAGTTGTCGAGAGCCGTGAAACTGGTGCCGGAAAACCGGGATACCGAGGCGTTGCAGGAGCGAATCAGCGAACTCGAGACGGAGCACAGGTACTATCGGCACATTGCGTCCGCAGCGGCCGCCTCCGGGAGTGACGACTGGCATGCGGCGGTCGGGTTCTACCGCAAGGCCCTGGAGACGAAACCGTTCGACGAGTATGCCGACGAGGGCCTGGCCGACGCCCGGAACATGATCGGAATGATCGAATCGCTGGCCGAGACGCTGCGGCATGAGCGGAGGCTTTCGACGGAACGCGCGGTCGGGGCGGCGCACGACAGGCTGGCGATGGCGGAGCCTTATCTTGATCGGAGCGGGCGGCTCAAGGCGCTGCATGCGGAACTTTCGGAAAAGCTGCTCCTTTACGCGCAGGAAACCGAGATCACGGTCATTTCCGACAACCAGACCGAGATCGTCGTCAAGGGGGTCGGGATCGTGGGGCGGACATTGCGCCACGTCATCCGGCTCAAGCCCGGCACCTACCGGTTCGAGGGTTCCAGAGAGAACTTCAGGTCGACGATCGTGCCGATCACCGTTTCTCCAGGTGGCGGCCCCATCGAGATCGAGGTGATTTGCCGTGAGCGAATTTGAACAGACGCTGTCGCGGGCGCACCGCGGGTTTGTGCTGAAGCTGATTCTCGCGGCGGCGGTATTTCTGGTCATGCTGGGTACGGTTTTTCTTGCCCTGTATTTCCCGCGAGGGGTGAGCGTGGAGGTGCTGCCCGAGGAGGCCGGCGAAGCGGCCGCGTACTCGATCGTCGAGGGCCGCGCCATGTTCCTGTCCAACAAGGCGATCCTGATCAGCCGCCAGGCCACGGCGAAAGTTTCCGCGCCCGGCTTCATTACGGCAACCGTTCCGCTGTCGGCGGGAGAGAAAAGCGTTCGGGTCGAATTGCAACCGGCGCCCGCGCGCATCGTCCTGACCATCGAACCGGTTCTGCCGGATATCGAGTGGACCGTCAACGGCAAGGAGACGCATGTCGGGGAGCGGCTCGAGATGGAAGTGGCGCCCGGGCCCGTCAGCGTGAGCATCGACCATCCCTGCCACGAGGTCGAGACGGTCCGGATCGAGCCGGGCGGGGGAGAAACCGTCGAGCGGCATATCGACCTGGTCCCCGTCTCGAGGAGCCTGCGCGTCAACTCGTTCCCTTCGGGAGCGACCGTCATTCTGGATGGCAAGAAGCGCGGGGAGACTCCGCTGACCCTCGACGGCCTGGGCGGCGGCTCCCACGAACTCGAACTCAGTCTCGGGGATCATCTTCCGGTCAGGGATTCGATCCGCGTCACCAACCGGGCCGGCGACTTGGTTCGCGACTACCTGATGCAGGTCAAGTCCGCCACGCTTGAGATTTCCGTCTCGCCTCCGGGCGGAGAGCTCACCGTGGACGGAAGGACGGTTGCCTCGTCGACACCGGTCGGGCTGGCGCCCGACCGCCAGCACATCGTCCACTATCGAAAAGACGGATACATTCCGCTGACCCGGCAGTTCACCCTGGACCCGGGACAGCGGGAGACGGTCTCGCTGGCCTTGTCCGTTGAGACGGGGAAGGTTGCGGTGCGCTCCGTCCCGCCGGCAGCCGTTGTACTCAACGGCAAGCCATTGGGGCCGACCCCGCAGACCCTCACGCTGCAAACCATTGAGCACACGATCGTTCTTGATCGCCCCGGCTACCGGCAGTCGGAAATCCGGTTCACTCCCGACCCGAAGCTCCCTCTCCTGATTGACAAGACGCTCGAGCGTGAAGCGGTGGCGAAGCTGGCCGAATCGCCCGAACAGGCCACCGGTCCGGCCGGCATCACGCTGAAGCTGTTCAAGCCTTCGGGGATCCGGTTTACCCTGGGTGCGCCGGCCAGCGAACCGGGACAGCGGGCCAACGAATTCCTGCGGGACACGGTTCTCGACAAGCCGTTCTACGCGGGAGTCAGCGAGGTCACCAACGAACAGTTCGACCGCTTCAGCGGCGGGAGTTCCGCCAACCCGTCTCATCCGAAGACCGGCATCTCCTGGGCGGAAGCGGCCCGGTTCTGCAACTGGCTGAGCGATCAGGAGAAGCTCGAGCGCGTGTATCTTCTCGACTCGGCCGGCAACGTAAGGGGATACAATCCCCGAGCCACGGGATACCGGTTGATTTCGGAGGCCGAGTGGGAGTGGCTGGCGAGAGTGGCTGGACGCAGCGGAACGCACCGGTTCGTGTGGGGGGACAGCGTCCGGATACCCGACAAGACCGGAAACTTTGCCGATGAAAGCGGGAAGGGGGTATTATCGAGAATAATTCCGAATTACGACGATGGATATCCTGGCGTGGCTCCAGCCGGCTCATTCACCCCGGACCCGAACGGCCTTTACGACCTGGCCGGCAATGTCAGCGAATGGGTGCACGACGTGTATCATCTCGCCCCGCCGGCGGAAGGCGCCGTCGAGGTCGACCCCCTGGGCCCCCAGGCCGGGTCCAGCCATGTCGTCAAGGGCAGCAACTTCCGCACCGCGAGGGTGAGCGAAATGCGCTCGAGTTTCCGTGAAGGACTGACCGGACCCCGGGACGACATCGGCTTCAGGGTCGCGCGCTATGTCTACGGTGGGGAACCATGAGGCGGAGACTGAAGATGGCCCTTGCGGGGCTTTCGGTGGGATTGGCGCTCGTTGCCGCGTCAGTCTGGCTGCTGCACCACGAAAGGGTGGCTGCGGGTGACGAGAAACCCTATACCGTCAGTCTCCATACACCCCTGACATTCCCCGTGGACATCTAGGGCCGATGCGAAATCCCGAGATGATCCCGCCGCATCAGGGCATTGTCCGGATCCGGGCAATGCCGAAAATCCGGCCTGCGACAGGGAAGCGGTGATGCGATTTTCCTCGCTCAGGCGTATCGTGCCCCTGGGCAGCCTTGTTGCCCTGGCTGTCAGCACGGTGGCGGTCCACTTCGCCTATCTCGAGGTGGTCTGGCCCCAGGCCGAAATCGATCTGGCGCTGGCCCGGGAGGCCGGGCAGTCGACGGTGCGCACCCTCGCCGTGATTCTCAAGGATATCGAGCAGGAGATTTGCCTCATACTGATGCTCTGGGGGTTTTACCTGATCGCCGAGAGGTCGCTGTCGATCATCCGCTACCGCTACCTGTTCGAGGTGGATTTCCTGCACACGCAATCCGGGGGCGAGACGCTGGATGCGCGGGACAACATCGTCGAACAGATGGAAGGCAGCTTCAACGCGCTCAGGAAATTGCCCGGAAACATCCAGGGCACCCCTCTCGTACAGACCCTGAGCGCCTCGATCCGCCGATTCATCATCACCCACAGCGTCCAGAACACGTCCGAGGCGATTCTTACCGGTGTGGAGGCCGTGGCCCATCGCATGGAATCGGAAAACGCCATGGTCCGCTACCTGATCTGGGCGATTCCCTCGATCGGGTTCATCGGTACGGTGCGGGGCATCGGCGAGGCACTCGGCCATGCCGACGAGGCGCTCGCCGGGGACATCGTGAACATGGCGGCGAGCCTCGGGGTTGCGTTCAATTCGACATTCGTGGCCCTGATCATCAGCATCTTCCTGATGTTCTTCCTGTATCAGCTTCAGCGGCTTCAGGACGGACTCGTGACCGATATCCAGGCCTATTGCGAACGGTTTCTGCTCAATCGCATCGGCAAGGCCAATGCGAAAGAATAGGCAGGTGACGTCGGCGTTCGGCCTGGCCTTTCTTGACGTGATGGCATGCGGACTCGGGGCGGTAACCCTGATTTTCATGCTGGTGAAGTACCAGACGAACGTGTCGGAAGCCGAACAAGTCGATCACGAGAACCTGGACCGCGATCTGGCCCAACTGGAGGCCCTGCAGGGCGCATCGGAGCGGGAGCTTGAGGACCTGATTGCCGAGCACCTCGCCCTGACCCGGCAGCTGGACGAGCGGGAGACCGAGATGGCTGCCCGGCTTGCCGACCACGGGGGCAGGGAGAAGGAACTCCTGAGACTGAAGGCGGAGGAGTCGGTGCTGGAGAAAACCGTCGCGGCACTCGAGAAGGCGGTCAGCGAAGAGGTCGCCCCGCCAACTCCCGTGCAGGAACCGGCTCAGCACCATCTGCTGGGCATCCGAGTCGAAGGCCCGCGCATCCTGATCCTGGTGGACAGCAGCGCCTCGATGACCGAGACGCGAATTGTGGACATCCTGAAAATCCAGGTTTCGGACGATGGCGCCAAGCGCTCGGCTCCCAAATGGAGGCGCGCCCTGGAGACGGTGGACTGGCTGGTCGAAAGAGTGCCGCAAGACAGCCGATTCATGATCGTCCATTATGACCGGAAGCCGGGTTTCGTGCACGGGAACCAGTGGATTGACCCGGCAGACGAAGATCGCCGGAACGAAGCACTCGGCAAGCTCTCGGATTTGGTTCCGGACGGCGCGACCAACTTTCGCGACGCCCTGCAGTTCATCACCCGCCACGACCTTGATCCTTCCAGCATCTACGTCGTGACCGACGGGTTGCCGACCCTGGGTCCGGTTCCTGACCGCTCCATACGTAGCGCCACGAACTGTAGTGCCTCCGGCCTGGGCGGGAAGACCATCTCGGGCCCATGCAGAAAGGCGCTGTTTTTCGGCGCGATCAAGTCGTATCACACGACAATCGGCGCGACCGTGAATGCGGTGCTTCTGCCGCTTGAAGGGGATCCGGAAGCGATTTATGCCTATTGGGCATGGGCCTCCTCGACGGGCGGCACCGTGACCAGTCCCGTGTCCGGATGGCCATGAGCGCCGCTCGACGAAGCCGGGACTCGTTCGCGAGCACCTCGTTTCTGGATATCATTGCCTGCGGATTCGGCGCGATCGTGCTTCTGGTGCTGCTCTCGAAGGATGATCCGGAACCCTCCGTCCATGACGCGAGCGCGGCGACCGAGCAACTCAATTCGCTGGTCGAGGCGAGGGCCAAGCATGACGAGGCGATGAGCCGGATCCGTGAAATCCGCGAGGAAATCGCGAAGCAGGAATTTAGGATCGAGGTGAGCTCGGAGGTGATCGAGCAGGCCGGGGACGACCTCGGGGACATCGATCGCGAGATCGGGGAGCACCGAAGCCGGGTCGCCGCCCTGAAGGAGAGCGTGGACAAGGCGGGCCGGACGAAGCCCCCGGCCCCGGCTCCGGAGATCGAGAATGTCGGTGGCATCCCGGTCGACCGGAAGTACATCATTTTCGTGGTCGACACCTCGGGCAGCATGCAGCTGATCTGGCCGAGGGTGCTCGAACAGGTGGATAGCCTGATGGACGTTCACCCCCGGATGGAGGGTTTCCAGGTCATGAATGACAGCGGCATCCACCTGATCTCCGCCTATGCCCGGAAGTGGATTCCCGATTCGCCGTCGAGGCGAGCATCGATATTGCGCGCCATGCAAGGTTGGATCGAGATGTCCGGCAGCGACCCGGTTCCCGGGATCAAGGTGGCGCTGAGATTCTACTCCAGATACAGGAAGGATCTCTCGATATACGTGCTGGGCGACGAGTTTTCGGGAAATTCCTACGATGCCGCCCTGGACGAAATTGCCGAACTCAACACGGATCCGCTCACGAAAGAAATCCAGGCGCGCATTCACGGCATCGGGTTTTACAATCCCCTCTCGCCGGTCAACGATCGCTATTCCATCCTGATGAGAGAGGTCGCGCGCCTGAACGGCGGAGCGTTCGTCGCTGTTGCCGAATAGTCCGAATTGCCGGATTCCGGGATACACCGCCTTCAGTATCGTTTCGGCAGGGACGGTCGAATCCAGGGAGGAGTAACCGGCCGGTGCTCCGGCTGTTAGGGGAAACCGGTATGGCCATCAGAGTTGCCAGATAGCGCAATGTCGTGTCCGCTGCTTTTGGCATCTTTTTTCTCTTCTGAATCGGTTTTCCAAATCGGTAAGCCGTTTTTCTTCTTGCCGATCCGGGTTTCGGGAAGGTCGACTACCATCACTAATTTGGTTCTGATTCGACCACACGTCAACCCATCTTTCCTGGAAATTATAACCAAAGGTTTGCAATGTTCTCGGGGTCCGGTAAAATGCACGGACACGCAGAAAATAATTTAACTGCTCCTTTGTATTATTGGGAATCATTGGGTTAGCCGATATTATGGCCGATCTGCTTCAGTGGCTGGCGTGGACCGAGATGTTGACCGTGTTTGCCATTTCTCCGAGTTGACTACTGGTTGTTTTGTCAGTATTGGTACTTCTTTCGCTACACAAGGACAGGATAATGTCATGGACCGGGATTTCCCCTGTTAACAATAAATAACGCCCCAGTCCGATTACGACGGCTTGGAAATCTCCAGTATTGGGGAATGGTCTAAGTTTGTTGGCGATCTGCTGGCGGTTCTGCACGGCATCAAGACTTCTAGGACAGTAGATCAAAACCCGCAATCATAGAATCATGTGTCTTTCTGCTTTGCTAATGCCTCTGATATGAGCTCCCGAAGTCGATCAACAGTTATCGGCGGTTCTTCCATATGAACCACTGCATGGCAGTTTGGACAGAGAGGAATGAGGTCATCTATATCAGGTATTTCAGTTTCGTCAAACAAGGATAGTGGCTGAACGTGGTGGATGTGAATAAAACCATCTGCAATGCTCCCATACACTTCATTCATCTCTTTCTGACAACCGAAACACCTGATTCCATGTTTGCAAATTGCGGCCTCTCGATTTTTTCTGCTACGTTCGTGAGTTGTTACGGCAATAATTCTTTCATATCCCTCCTCATCAAGCTGGGAAAACTCTTCTAATTCGCTTGTTTTTTGAGGAGTATCACGCTTGATCAAGAAATCAGCAAATTTAAGTTGCATGAACTTTTTGATTCTGTTCTCGTCTTGCGCTCCAAGCACAAATCCACACTCAAATAACTGCATAACTAGGTTTGAGTGATTGATACGGTAGCGATCTCTCCACTTGTTATTATCTGTATATAGATTTTGGATTGGATTTGGTACTGGTTGTACGAGTACAAAATAGATACGCAGTTGCCTTCCATGCTTATCTACGCCTAGATTCCAAACATAGTATGGTTCCTTACTTGAATCTTGAGGAAGTGGATAGTTGTTTGTTGCCAAGGCATACTCTGCTTCAAAAGATGCTTTGGATTTTGATGGCAGTTCGGCATGTATTTCTGTCTGCACCTCTGACCTAGCCAGATAGGTCGCAATATCGTATAGATCACTTTCTCCAACACGTGGTTTCCCAGCCATGTCAGTCCTTCTTCCTGAAAATCAACAAATACTCATGCACTTTGTTGACGATAAACTTGTACGGATAACCTAGTGGCCGCATTGCATTGTATTCAGATTGTCGATCCCAAACGATAATATCTTCAAGCGTAAAAGCTCCAAACTTAAGCACTGCATCTGATGCATCTTGATGAAGTGGATAGAATTTTGATCCTTTTCTTATATCCATCACATTTAGGATAAAGTAGCCACGTGGTCTGAGCGAATGACCTATTTGCTCTGCAACTTTTCCTAGGGATTCAAGAAATTCTCGATAGTTTTCCAAATTGCCAAGGTCAAGGCCGTTGACAGAATATGACCTTGGTACTTTCCCATCAGCCGTTCGTTTCCGATTGAGAATATCCCAATATGGTGGTGAGGTAATACAAATTTCGATTGAGTTTCGGTCAACAATATCTTCGAAATTTCGGGCATCCTGTACTTCATATTTCCATCCAGCGCCGAATGACTCAAGCAGTGACAACCTACTTTCAAAAACTGCTCGGTACTCGGAATTTATGTCAAAACCAACAGCACCCATGCCTGATTGCAAAGCCGCCAAAAGGCTGGAACCTGATCCCGCAAAAGGGTCGAGAAGAACGCCTTTTCGATCTGCTACGAAACAGTCAATCAGTTTTGTTGCCAAAGCTATCGGAAACGGAGCCGGATGATCCAAAACGCCAGAGTCTTTGCTTAGTCCGCGCCAAATGCTAAACGAGTTTTTCAGCCACTCTGAACCTGTTAGATTATTGGCTCGATCAGCCATCATGCTTCCTGTACTTGGTCGCCCCAAGCATCAAAACCAAGATGACGGCGACGGGCAAACACATCAAGAAATGGACCATCAAAATAGTTGCGGATGTTATCATAAAGAATTGATGGTTTTTCACTGTGCTTTGTGACCCGCGCAGAAAACGCCGTTTTCATCTTTCCTAAAGATTCTTTTGGAAATACGCACTTCCCTCGGTATCCAAACAGGCAATGTTCTGTAGTTATCTGATATGGTCCGAATGGACATGGACCTGTCGCTTTGTTCCATGTCAATGTCGTGTAGTAACGAAACCCCCATGTATCCATGAGTTCAAAAGCTTGCATTAGAATAGGTTTTCCGCTTGAGCGAGACCGGCTGTTCGTTGCCCAAAGCCACAAAAAAGCCTCGTCATCAGCCCACTTTGCCACAGGAACAGCGGCAATTTCATCATAATTCATAGTTGGGTAGTCGAGATTAGCTCCCTGATTGGGGCGAACGGAGCGTTTCCCTGTCTTGCCTTGGTCCCAAGGCGGATCAATGACAATGCACTTGTAACGCTGTGAAACTGTGCTCATTTTCTCGCGTCCGAATCTATTATATTGGTTGTCGTGAAGATTGGCACCTTCATTGACATAAATGCTATCAATCATTCCACTTTCCGGATAACAGGCTTCCCATCCGGCTTGAAATTCATCCTGAACTTGTGTTCCAAGTCTGCCTTGGTGGGTTGCGGAATACCTTTCTCGCGTTTGCG
The DNA here is from genome assembly GCA_009841725.1 of Gammaproteobacteria bacterium. Taxonomy (GTDB): domain Bacteria; phylum Pseudomonadota; class Gammaproteobacteria; order Arenicellales; family Poriferihabitantaceae; genus Poriferihabitans. Next base: position 14,380 of record VYGS01000046.1, on the reverse strand, counting down.
GTCAACTCGCATCCGGCATAAGGCCTTGACCACCCTGTCGACTTGTGGGTGCTTCATGATATTCTCCGTACTTCTGGTTAGTCGTTTTATTGTCTGGCGGTGATTTCTTCATATGCAGCCGTCCTGCCGCCCATGCTCCTGAAAGAGCCATCCAGTCGGCCTTGCGGGTCTTTCTTGTAGTTCCCCTCGTTCAGCCTAGATGTAAGCCCATTGAGATAGCTTTGACAGTGCTTCCTATCCAGTGGTGGTAAACGCCGTTGAAACACACTTGATTATAGTCCATACGCCTTCAACCGTTCGGTTATAATTCATATTTGCTTGCCCTGTCGATTTTCCATTCCTTCGTGATTCATTGGCTGGTGCCGCCGTGGCTCAGAAAACCCGCGGGCGCCCGGCGGTGCCCCGGTCGGGCCAGCACCTCGGCCCTCAACAGTTCCACCAACTCTTCCCCGTCATCCATCTGACCCATCACCCGGGCCTTGCGCCGAACCACTTCGAAATCTCCCGGCGTCAGTTCATTCACCCTGTCCAGCGTCAGCGGTGCCTCCCGCCCGAACCACCTGTGAAACGCCAACCTGGACTGATCCCGATCAAGGAAGTCCAGCGTGATCTTGAACAGGAACCTCCTTGCCGTGGCCATATCCAGCGAACTGCCGAAATTCGTGGTGCAGGCGAACGGCAACGGATGGCTCTCCATCCAGGTCAGCATCTCGTTCACCTGGCTCACCTCCCATGAATAACGTGTGTTTCGCCGCTCCCCCAGCAGAGAATCCGCCTCGTCGAACACTAGGAACGCTCCGGCATCCCGTGCCATTTCGAACGCCCTAGCGATCCTTTGCTCCGTTCCTCCCACGAACATATTCATCAGGTCAGACGCACGCCGGAACAGCACTTCCATACCCAGCTGGTCGGCCAAATAGCGTACATAGGCACTCTTGCCCGTCCCCGGCGGCCCCTGCAGGCACATGGAAAACCGCCGCTCATTGCCCGATGCCAGCCGCTTCGCCAGTTCTACCGGGTCGAGGTCTGCATGAATCAGTGCCGGGTCGAAGTCAACTTCTCCTTGGATACCGGGGCGGCCACAACCCATCAGCCGGGACAGCCTGTCCACGCTCCGTCGCACCAGATCAATATCACCACCTCCAAGTCGACCTGCGCGAATCGCCCCATCGGCCACCCCGGGCGATGCCTCAAACCCCTCCGCCAGAGACCGCGCTTCCGCTTCCCCTGCCTCGACTCCATGGCGGGCCAGTTGCCGAGACCAGATGCTTGCCCGCACTCGGGTCGGCGGTAGCCGCAGTTCCAGAGCATATGTCATCCGCCGGAGTACCGCACGGTCAATGGTACTGGCATCATTGGCAATCCAGATCGTAGGTACTGGCGTGTTCTCCAGCAGGCGATGAAGCCATACCCGGGAACTACCGTTCTTCCCTGTCAGTCTTTGTGGCCCAAATAGCCATGGAAAAGACATCTGGCCTCCGTCAAGCACGTCGTCCATCTCGTCCAGCAAGAGTGCGCTACGGTTGTCTCCTTCCAGCAGGTTCTGAGCCAGGCGCAGTTCTCGAAGCCGTTCCCGAGCACTTGGGTCTCCACCCTGCCCGTCCGTTTCCCCAACATCCAGCAGGCGTATCCCTGCATGCCGTGCCGCCACCCGTGCGAGGGAGGTCTTGCCCATGCCCGGAGGTCCGTACAGGAGCACGTTCACTCCACTCAGTCGCTCTCCGGCCATGGCACCTTGCAGGACAGCCGCCAGATCCTCCTGATCCTGCCCCAGATGAGCGAAATCAGACCACTCCAAATCCGTGGTCAATGCCCCTTGCCCGAGTAGCAGGGACCGCACATCCGCCTGCTCATCCATGTCCAGATACAGGCGGCGCAGAGTGTCAGGCACCTCGATATCCAAATCTTCGTCCACTTCCACCAGTCCCTTACGTCCCAAGCATGACTTTGGGTCAAGGCGCTTGCGTAATTCCATCCGGGACATGCCAAGTAACCGGTGCAGGTATCGGTTGTCCGCATTGAGCCTCCGGGAGCAATGGCGGGTTCTGGAACCACCCCGGACCAGCCCATCCAGCAGAAAGCCCAGAAAGGCTTCCGCTGGTCCCGGAAACATACTGAAAAGCAGGACTTCCAGAATACGGATATCCCCATCGTCGAGTTCAAAGATCCGGCCAAGTTCTCCGATTCGTCGGGCCGGTAGGCTCGGTGGAATCTTGCTGATGATTTCTTGCAAGCGGCCAAGTGCCTCCCGGAACCGGTGCCATGACTCTTCCCCGCTCCCGGGCAAAAAATCCAGCATGAGCGCGGTGGACTCTGCGGTACGAAGGTCCGCGAAGGAATCCCCTGCAGTAGCCTCTTCCAGCAATTCCCGGGTTGCCTCCGAGGGATATCGCATGCCGCGGGTGATGCTGGAGGCCCAGTCCACCAGCAGGCGGTGGCCGTACTCCAATTGAGTGTCCAAAGTGTCTGGGTCCGATTTTGTCTTCATGGGTGTTCTCCGTCCGGAATTTATGAAATTGTTTACGGACGGGGATTCTGGGGGATGGATACGACATAAGGCGTCGCATCAAGAAAATTTTTTGGGAATTTCCAGGAATCGGTGGGAAGTTATGGTATCGAGCAGCTGGGGCACTAAAACGCTTGGCGCTTGACGATCTCCAATCCGGCCGTCGGAGGCCGTAGGTTCGGGCGGTTCTTCCCCGTCATGATTCAGGATCGCCCGAAAATCAGCATCCATTCCCTGCCCGGAGAAATATACATCCTGTATTTCAAGGCCGTACCAGGCGCTTGCGTCCCCGTTTCCGGCAATGACCAGATCGACGCGACCCGCCGCCCTGTCTGTAGTCGGGGATCGCATGAATGGATCTTCTGAAGCAAGATGGACTTCCGGGAATCCCGCAATTTCAGCCAGCCATCTCGGTAACAGATTTCCGGCATTGAATCGTCTGGGGCAGACGATCACAGGGAGATTGTCGCCCTCCCTGATCGAGCAAACGCCGCCTCTCTTGCTGCAAGTCGGCGTACCGACTTGAAACGGGCAGACGGGAGAATCAATCTCCCGGAGCGCAACCCTCGCCATTGTCTTGCGCTCCACAGCAGACATGGCAACATAGGGGAGGGGATGCCGAACCACTCGGCAATACCGTAACGGGCCATTAGGCAAACAGCGGTTCGGCAGTGATCACGATTTCACGCATCTTGTTGTGATGACCGTTTTTCACAAACAATCCGACTGCATTGAAATCGTGTTTGTGGATCAGTTCGACTATTTCCGGTGCCGGGTCATACGTCATCAGGAAATTGGCCTCATGTTCTGCCAGAATCGAAAACAGGGCGGCATGATCAATATTCGAATGATCATACAAGCGTGATCCCGCCCGCTTTCCGCCCCTTGCCTGGCCTGCCCATCCTCCTGGAGATCTCTTCGCTCCCTCCAGGAGGATGGGCAGGCCAGGCAACGGGCGGGTTCCCGGACAATGCCCATTGCCGCCAGGGCGGACGGCCCGGGACTGCCTGCGGCGGCTTGTCCCCGGTGCTTCCGTTTCATGGATGTCTCCCAGTAGAGTTCCTTCTACAACAAGATAGGTGTGGATATTCATCCGGGCTAATGGGTTGCCGGAGTTTCGGGAATGCCCTGCCGTTCCTCGAACGCTGTCAAGTACTCGAACTCGGCTGGATCGATGACCATGTATGTGAACATGCGCCTGAATGGGGGCGAGAATAGCGAGCCGATGTCGAAGGCCTGCACGGCAACGGCAACGGAATCGGAATGCGGGTTAGTGTCACGGACCGTGTTGCCGTGGCACTGCATTCGACACCGATGACCGGACTGGCGAGCCATCACCCCACACTTAACTTCGGAAGGGTCAAGCGTGGGGATGACAGGCCAGATACGGGAGGCGGTTCCCCCTTCCCGCCTCACCAACGCAGTGCGAACTCGAAGCCGATGACGTTCTCCGGGGCGGCTCCTTCGCTCTCCCGGCGCACTGCCTTCAGCCCGAAGGACAGATCCCGAGCACCCGGCGAATCCGGCTCCAGCCGCCACCCGGCCGTCCATTCCCGGACGTCCGCGGAATGGCCGAGGCCCAGGTGCGGACTGCCGACATAGCGGCCGCCCAGCGCCGGGAAGCCGTACGCCCCCTCCAGCTGCCAGCTCCGGCGCTGCATTCCGGCGCCCTTGCGGTCCTCCAGCAGCGTGGGCGCGAACAGCGCCTCCAGCCCGCCCCGCGACTGCCCGCCGGCCTGCTGCCTCAGCGACAGCGACAGCCCCCGCTTGCCGGACGCATCCCGGTCCCAGGACACGGAAGCCGAAAAGCCCCGGTCCCCGAGATCGTCGTCCCCGTGGGAAAGCAGCGTCCGCCCGGACACTTCCAGTTCGAGGCCGCGCCGCGGATCCCGCCACGCAAGGCCGCCGCCGGCCTCTACCCCGGAACCCGTCTCCGCGTCCCCGCCGTCACGGCGCAGGCCAATCTCCAGGCGCGGCACCAGCACTCCTGCCCCGAGTGCCACCTGCCGGCTTCCCTCCAGCCCCAGGCGCAGGCGGGATATGTCCGACTCCGATGCCGCCAGCCCGGGAACGCCGTCCGACGAGGTGCGCGCCCACAGGGCATCCGAAACCCACTCCAGCGACAGCCCCCCGGCGCCGGACAGCGTCCCGCGCAGGCCCAGGGCCGCCATCGTCCACTGCATGTCCGCGCGGTATCCCTGGCCCAGCGTCTCCAGCGACACGTCGCCCGTGCCGCGGCCCGCCGCGCCCCATGCCCGGATGGCTTCCGTGGCCTGCACCGAGGCATACGGAACCAGCGCAGTCAGCGAGGTCTCCAGGGTTCCGCCGACGGCCTGTTCGCCCTCGCCTGCCTCGACGGAGGAATACTTTCCGTCCCCCGAACCGTGCACCAGCGCAAGGCCCGCCAGCCAGCCGTCCCGGGCGTAGTCCGCCCCCACAAGGCCCGTGGTGGCCGTGCCGTCCAGCAGGACGTCCGTGCCGTCGCCCCGCGCGGCGCCGTCAAAGCTGCCCTCCGAGGCGCGCCCCCAGAAGGACCAGTTCCCGCCAAGGGCATCCTGCTGCCCCGCCGCGGAGAATCCCGGACCCGTCAGCCAGGCCCTCAGCCAGTCCCCGTCTTCATCCGTGCCGTCCAGGGCATGCGGATCCGCCGCCCCGGAAGGATCGAACCGGGAATGTCCCGGCACCGCGCCGGCAACGGCAATGCCGTCGGATTCCGGCGCGCCGGAAGAGGCAAGGGGGGATTCCGCGGAGGCTTCCCGGGAAGCCGAAAGGCGCCGGGAAACTGCATCCAGCGACTGTTCGGCCACCGTGCGCCCGAAGCGCGCCAGCAATGCCCCCGGCATCGGGTCGTCGTTGGTGATGGTGCCTACCGCCACCCCGTCGCCGACCGTGGCGCCGCGCACCTCCGACAGCACCACCTCGAAGCGCTCCCCTCCGTCGTTGTGCGTGTCGTCGAAGATGCGCACCCAGAAGGACGCCGAGGTGCGGCCCGGCCAGATGCGGATCTCCTTGTCCAGGGGGCGGAAGTCGGAACGGTAGTCGTCACCCGCCGTCGCCGACACCGGATCCGTCTCGCGCGTGCGCACCCGGAACAGCACCGGGTAATCCACCGCCCGCGACAGCGTTGCGGTAAAGTTCATGAAACCATCGCGCTCGTTCGCTCTGGCGTCCGCCACCGACAGCGTTACCGCACCGCCGTCGTTGTCGTTCACCGCCACCTGGGCCCGGTTCGGACTGGCCAGGCGGTAGCCGCTGCTCGCCAGCACCACCCGTGCCTTCACTGCGCCGGCCGCCTCGCCCATGCGGTCGTCCTCCGTGCGCACCCAGAGGTTCGCCGTGGACGCCCCGGGACGGAAGCGCACGAAGCGCATGCCCAGCTGCCCCTGGTTCGGGTTCACGTACGCGCCGTCCTGGGTCACCTGCACCCGCACGCCAAGCTCGTGGGGCGACGCCGCCGGGTTCACCCGGAGCGTGAAGCGCGCGAAACTGCCCTCCGTGATGGCCGAGCCGGCCTCGATGGAAACTCTCGGCGCCATTCCCTCGTCGTCGTCCACCGTCACCCGCACCGGGGACGCAGGCGCCCCCTGCCAGGCGCCCGGCCCCGACACCGCGTGGCTGATGTTCACGGTCTCGTCGGTGCCGTCGGTATCGTCCTGTGCATGCACCGTCACCGTCTTCGGCATGTTCCAGTCCGCCGCAGTGAAGGCGAGCGCGGCGCTCACGCCCTGCGTGCCGTCCGGCCCCGCCACCCGCACCACTTCGGCATCGGCGCTCGTTGCGGTCACCGTCACCGTCTGTCCGGCCTTCGGCGACCGGGTCAGGGCCACCGCGTAGCTGCCCGAAGAACCGCCCTCGACAAGCACCAGCGATCCCTTCGAGACGGTAGCGCCGGTCGCAGGACGGGCGCCGTCATGCAACGTCAGCGTGCCAAGGGCCGTGTCCAGCGAACCGCCCGGATCGTCCAGCCACAGCGACACCGTCTCGGCGCCCTCGGCAGCGCTGTCGGACAGCGCCCGCACCTTGAACGACACCGACCCGCCCGAAGGTGCAAGGGTGTCGTTCGCGCCCAGCACCGCACCGCCCGTGCGCAGCAGCCGGTAGTCCGTGCCCCGCACCGCCGTGCTGCCCGGCGCGGCCAGCGTCACCGCCGCAAAGTCCGCCGGAATACCCGAGACCGTCACGTCCAGCGTGTCGCCCTCCCAGAACTCCGCACCCGAAAGCATCGGCGACACCGACAGCGACGTGGTGTCGTCATCGTCGATGCGGAAGGCCACGTAGCCGATGCCCGTCGCCCCGCCGCCAAGATTCTCGCCGGAGTCCTTGTCCAGCGTGCCGAGCCCCGCAGACACCCGCTCGCCCAGCCCCTCGTCGATGCCGTCGTCAACAGCGGTCAGCGTCAGCGTCACGCTCCGCGCCGTCGTGCCGGCAGCCTCCGTGCCAGCAGCCTCCGGACCGTCAAACCTGATGCCCGGCCGGTTGCCGGTGCCGGCCAGCCTGAGGCAGGTGACGTTGTCAGCCGCGGCGCAGCCCAGCGTGTAGTCCGTGCCCCGCCGCGCCCCGTCGCTGAACACCAGCGGCACCGTCAGCGACTCGTCCCCGACCAGCGCACGGCCGGTGGACACCGTCAGCACCTTGGTGCCCCCGTTCTCGGCAATGTCGTCCGCAGAACCCGAGAGCCGCACTTCGGTAGCGTCGTCGTCAGCGATCACCGCATCGGCCGAATGCCGGCTGCTGTTCCTGGTGTAGCCCGTGCCGTTCCGGACCGTCACGCGCACTCCGCCGTCCGGCTCGTCGGCACCGTCGCCCACGGTCGGAACGCGCCAGGTGACGGAACTCGAACCCGCCGGAAACACCGCCTCCTGGTTCCCTTCGTCGCCGGACGCCACGAAGTCGCCGCCCCCGGCGGAGGTTTCCGTCACCGAAAGCCCGACCGTCAGGGCAGACGTCGCCAGCCCCGTGCGCACCAGCTCGAATTCGGCATCCGAACCCTCGGTCACCGAACCGGCCGCAGCCGATATGCGCACGATCTGGTCCTGCGCCCTCGGCTCGTCGTCGTCCTCGATGGTCAGCGTGTGCACGGTCCCGCTGCCGAGCGTGTAGCCCGAACCCTCCGACAGCGTCAGCACCACCGTCTCGTCCTGCTCGTCCGCCGTGTCCCCCCGGATCACTGCCCGAATGACCGCCGTCGCCGCATTCGCCGCCACGGCAAGGCTGCCGGATGTCCCGTCGATGTAGAAGTCCCCTCCCTCCGTCGCCGTGCCGCCCACCGCATAGTACAGCGTGAACGGCGACTGCGGCACGGGAGAAAGGCTTACCGTCACGTCCCGGCGCGTGCCCGCAGCCTCATCCGCGCTCGACGCTGCGGACTCGAAGGAGGCCACCGGCGCACTCGCCGGCGGGTCGTCGTCGTCCTGCACCGCGACGGTCGCCGCACCCCTGTCCTGGTCGATGCCGTAGGCGCCGGACGCGCGGATCGAGACCCGCACCTCGCCGTCCGGCTCGTCGGTGCCGTCCGCCACCGTCGGAACGGTATAGGTGCCTGTACGGTCACCGGCCGGAATCGTGAACGTCCTGTCTCCCTCCTGGCCTGCGGCCACGAAGTCCTGCCCGCCCGAAGCGTCCTCGCCGACCGCAAGCAGCACCGCGAGGGAGCCGGCCGGAGCATCCCCCGTCCGCCTGATCCTGAATACCGCGCCCCCGCCCTCGGTTACGGGGCTCTCCACGGCCTCTATGCTCACGATCTGGTCCCGGGGCCCGTCATCGTCCAGTACGGGAACGGACGCCTTTCCGGCGGTGCCGTCAATGCCGTAGGCACCGGACGCGCGGATCGACACCCGCACCTCGCCATTCGGCTCGTCGGCACGGTCCGACCAGATGGGTGCAATGTACGTGGCGGATGACTGCCCGGCCGGTATCAGGAGCTGCCTCAGCCCCTTTTCGGCATGCCGCAGGAAAACCTGGCCGCCATCGGTCCTCTCGCTGACAAACAGGTTCACCGCCAGGTGGGAGGCCGTCGGTCCCGTCCGGCTCACCGTGAATCTGGCCGGCCTGTCGCCTGTCTCGGAAGCATATTCGACTGCCGGGGCTATGCTGACCTCTGGTCTTGTTTCCGGAGAGGAAGCCCTGGTGATGGTCACCGATATGCCGGCGGCAACATCTTTGTAGTTCCTGTCTGGACCGGCAAACAGCTTTTGTGTGCCCTGCATCCTTAAATTATGCGTTGAATCCGCCGAAGCATCGCTCCGGAGGGCAAAAATCCGGAAGGTCTGGGGAGTGCCATAGTTGGTAGGGGTGAAAGTCCTTTGCAGGGGACTGACTGCAAGAACGGGATTTTCCTTTGAAGGGAAGTATGCTTTACCCTCTTGTTTATTAAAATCGGCCAGCAGGCTGGGAACGGCTACGCGCACTTCCTTTGACTGAAAACCGCTCCCGGATGGCTGTTCGGACAGTTTCACGGTGAATGTCGCACTCTGTCCCTCGGCGAGGGTCAGCGAAGACGGTTCGATTACGAGGCGCGCATCTCCATAGTCGTCGTTCAGGATCCAGTGGGTGTGCCGGTTTCTGCCCAGCACGGCGCCCTGTGTCGGCACGGTCAGCTCCAGGGTCGCAGTGAACGCCTCGTCCCTTTCCACATCCGTGTCGCCCCTTGTCTCGACCATGAAGGTCCTGGAGAGATTCTCTGTCTGCCGGGGGAAACGGTGGTTGCCCGTGCAGGCCTTGGCCGTGCCCGCGAGCCGGTAGTCGGCACCAGCCTGCCAGGCGGAGCCGCCGCTGGCGTCCCGTTCCGCATTCAGTCTCACGCGAATGTCCTTTGGACCGAAGCAGATCTTGAAAAACACGTTCTCGGATGGCGGATCCGACAGGCGGACCGTGTACTTCAGGCTCCGCGTGCCCGAATCTCCCTCCAGAGCACTGGCCGGGCCGGCGAGCGAGAGCACGGCCTTCGGGGCCGAAGCCGCAACCGTCAGGTCGAACTCGTCCGAGACCGTCCCTCCATTGCCGTCATCGGCCGTCACGCGTATCGTCAGTGTCCCGGCATTCCCGTCGCCGGGGATTCCCTCCAGGATCGTATGAGTCAGGTTGAAATCCAGCCATTCCGGCAGGGCCGAGCCATCCTTCAGCACTGCATTGTAGGTCAGCGAGTCGTCGTCGGAATCGGTGAACGTGCCCGCGGGAAGCGAATAGATGAAAACGCTTCCCGCTTCTGCGAACAGGTCCGGAATGGCCTTGGCAACCGTGGGGGGACTGTTCTGGGCATGGACATCGCCCGCCAGGCCCAGCAGCAGTCCCGCACCCAGCACCGCAGCCGAAAGCACCGGCCGGACGGCAAGGGGGCGAAATGCGCACCGCCGCAACAGCCCGCTCATGCACGGTTCCCGGGACGGCGTGAAAAACCGGGGGGGGGGGGGGTTGTTACCCGTT
>VYGS01000046.1:0-4442 GCA_009841725.1 Gammaproteobacteria bacterium | reverse complement strand
CCCCCCCCCCCCCCCCCCCCCCCCCCCCCCCCCCCCCCCCCCCCCCTGTTTCCGCTTTCCGGAACAGCCCGGAAAGGATGGGCGGCAATGGCAAGGTACTTCATGATCGTGTCCTGTCTTCGCGGCCCTGCGTTCGTCACGGGCCCTTATCGGTGTCATGTGGTTGCAGTGCGACACCATTCCAGTACTCCGAGCGGCCTTCGCACCTTCATCAGGCAGGATTGTACCGGAAATTCTGCCGCCTGCAAGTTTTTTTTGGGAATTATATATTTTAGTCACATTTCGCTTTCCTTTCCAATTCGAGCGTGATACAATATAGTCACATTCAAATGAGAAACAGACCGATGGCAAAGACAGGACCAGGCAAGCACTACCGCAAGGGATTGACCCTTCTCGAAGTTGCCGACAAGTTCAGTGACAACGACAAGGCCCGGGCATGGCTTGAAGAACTTCGCTGGCCGAACGGCCCGCATTGCCCGTTCTGCGGATCGTTCAATGTCCAGTCGAACATCAAGCACAAGACCATGACGCACAGATGTCGGGACTGCGATGACAAGCCCATGTTTTCGATGCGTCATGGTACAATCCTTGCCGAAACCCGCATTCCTTACCGAAAATGGGCCATCGCCATCTATCTGTACAGCACCAATCTCAAGGGCGTTTCGTCCATGAAGATGCACCGGGAGTTGGGCATATCGCAGAAATCGGCATGGTTCATGCTTCAACGCCTTCGCAAGGCGACCGAGACCGAGGGGGAGGCATTTTCCGGGCCGGTTGAGGTCGATGAGACCTACATGGGCGGAAAGCGGAAAAACATGTCCAACGCCAAAAGAAAGGCACTCAAGGACACCGGGCGCGGGGCCGTAGGCAAGATTGCAATTGTAGGGGTCAAGGATCGCCGGACCAACAAGATCAAGGCCAAGAGTATCACTGCAACCGATGCAAAGACCTTGCAGGGATTCGTGACCAAGCACACGGACAAGGAAGCTACCGTATACACGGACGAAGCACGGGCTTACGAATCACTTCCCCGCACTCACGAGGCTGTCAAGCACAGCGTCTCCGAGTATGTCCGGGATCAAGCCCACACGAACGGCATAGAATCCTTCTGGGCGCTCATGAAGCGAGGATACATCGGTGTTTACCACAAGATCAGCCCGAAGCATCTTGACCGATATGTGAGCGAGTTCGAACATCGCCACAACATTCGGGGATCCGATACGGTCGATCAAATGTCCAATGTCGTGCAGGGGATGTGCGGCAAGCGTCTCACCTACAAGCACTTGATCGCAGACAACGGGCTCGATTCGGGCGCGAAGGCGATAGCGTAAATGCCTGTTCCTGCTGTCGCCCTGCATCAGCAAACCTACTGCTTGGGAGAATTGTTTGCCGGAGCCGGTGGGATGGCTCTGGGAGCAAGCCAAGCCGAATTCGACGGCAACGGGTTCAGCCATGTATGGATCAACGACATTGACAAGGATGCGTGTAAGACCTTCGCTCACAATCTCCACATTGACGAAACCGGGGTATTCTGTTGCGATGCCTCAAAAATGAATTTCAACCGATTGCCTCCTATTGACGGATTGGTTTTCGGATTCCCGTGCAACGATTTCAGCGTTGTCGGCGAAAAGTTGGGTATGGCCGGTCAATTCGGAGGGCTTTATCAATGGGGGGTTCGGGCACTTCGGGCGCAAAAACCTCTGTTCTTTGTTGCGGAAAATGTCGGCGGGCTAGCTACAAGCGGCAACGCAATGGAGATAATCACGACCGCTCTGCGGCGGTCCGGATACGAGGTGTCAAAACAACTCTATCGATTCGAGGAGTATGGGGTTCCTCAATCCCGACACAGGATAGTCTTTATTGGATTCAGAAACGACTTGAGGATTTCCTATGAACATCCCGAACCGACAACAAAGGACAATCCCGTATCGTCAAGCGCGGCACTCGATGGTATTCCATCAGATGCAAACAACAACGAACTGACCAATCAATCGCAGATTGTCATCGAACGGCTGAAACATATCCGTCCTGGTGAGAATGTCTTTACTGCAAAACTGCCGGACCATCTGCAACTCAACATGAAAAGCAATGCGAAAATCAGCCAGATTTATCGCAGACTCAATCCCGACAAGCCTTCTTACACGGTTACCGGATCGGGCGGCGGCGGAACACACATTTATCACTGGAAAGAACATCGCGCCCTGACCAATAGAGAACGAGCGCGATTGCAGTCTTTTCCGGACAGTTTCGAATTTCTTGGTGGGAAGGAATCGGTACGCCGACAAATCGGCATGGCAGTGCCGCCAAAAGGGGCTCGGGTTATATTCGAGTCAGTTTTGAAAGTGTTGGTGGAACGAGGGATTGGGAGCCAATGCTAGACAGTGATCTGTTCAGGGAAATTCTGATTTCTCCGGCAACGGCGAAATCTGACCGAATCAAAATTGTAAGCGGCTTTGCAACTGCAAACATGGTGGACCGCCACATGTCGCATCTTTCCAAGCTTGAATTGCCTATTCACATTGATTTGATTGTCGGCATGACACCGATTAGCGGGATCGAACTGACTCACCATATGGGATTCCAGAAAATCGCTAGAAACGCCCCATATGAAGGCATGAGCTTCAATTGCCGCTATGTTGCAAACAGCATCCCCGTCCACTCGAAAGTCTATTGCTGGATGAAGGGTGATGCGTTGTTGGAAGCGTGGTTGGGGTCGGCAAACTACACGATGACGGGATTCAGTCGCGCGCAACTCGAATCAATGGCGCAAACCGACCCTGAATATGCCAAGAATCTCTACCATAGGGCCGAAGGAAATTCGATAAACTGTCTGTCCGAAGATGTAGAAGATCGTGTGATCTTCAAGGAATCCCATTTGCCTCTTTTGAGTGCGCCCCAGAAAGCGACATCACAGAAACAACTGGGACAGGAATCCGTCATCATGTCGTTCCTGGTCAAAGGGAACACGCCTGCAAGGTCGGGCATCAATTGGGGACAACGTCCCGGACGAGATATGAATCAGGCGTATATATCGATACCCACACAGATCAGAAAGTCCGATTTCTTTCCCGACAGGGCAGAGCAATTCACCGTATTGACGGACGATGGTGACAGTTTCATCATGGTTCGGGCACAACAAGGCGAAAAGGCTTTGCACACAACTCCAAGCAATGCATTGCTTGGGAAATACATCAGGGCCAGACTGGGCGTGAACTCCGGCCAGTATGTGACGCGGGAACACTTTGTGAAGTATGGCCGGACAGATGTTTCATTCACGAAAATTGACGAAGAAACCTACTTCATGGACTTCAGTCCGAATTTCGGACCTGGAGACGATTCTGAATTGTGGGAAGACTGATCAATCACAAAGGACCGAAGTCATGACCAAGCCGAAGAAACAGCCGATCCCTGAACCAGTAGAAATCGAGATCAGGGAGTCGACCTATCAACCGAGCAAAGCCGAGCACGATGAAGAGCACGACATGCCGGGAATGAGCGTGGAAGCGATGCGGGCCGCGTTCATGCGACCATTCAAATTCAAACGGAAGTGATGCTCGGACGAGCTGCGGACAATATCCAAACCATGCGAAATGTGACTAAAATATATAATTCCCAAACCTTTCGTTCCGCTTCGTTCGGCCAGTCTGTCATCCCTGGTTTGCGGAATCCAGCAGGCGGTTTATGCGGGCGACTGCGCACCGGAAGTCAGGTAGCGTTCCAGTCGTCCCGTCGAAGCTCCGACTGAATCCGTGGCGCCGGTTCCAGGGAGGGGTTGGTGACGGTCAGGGATGGTGATAGAGTAGCGCCATGCGTCAAGGAGGCAACAATTCGGCACCGCAACGGGTGGCCATCATCGGTGGGGGCAGCTCCGGATTGGGGGCGGCCTGGGCGTTGAACCGGCATCCCGACCGGTTCGATTTTCGACTGTTCGAGGCACAGTCCCGCCTCGGCGGCAACGCTGTCACCGTCGACATGCCGCAACAGGACGGCTCCTCGATTCCGTTCGACATTTCCGTGACCGCGCTCATTCCCTCGGTCTATCATCACATCGTTCTTCTGATGCGGCAGCACGGTATCGACATGGTCGATACGCGATTCAGCTACAGCGTGAAATACCGGGGCGGCATCTATGCCCACGATTTCGACTCCGACATCAGGAGGCAGCTGCAGCCGGAAATACGGAAGTTCCAGAAGCTTCTCGGCATGCTCAAGCGGTTCGGCCGCCTCAACAAGACCCGGTCGCGGCTGCTCAACGCCCTGAATCCGTTCAACTACGTCAGCATGGGGACAATGCTCAATCTGGGCCGGTTCTCCGGGGACTTCCGCTACAAGATCCTGAAGCCCATGTTCGTCAACTTCCTGATGGCCACGAACGTGTTCGACATGCCCGCGTCCCTGTTTGCCCGGTATCTGGAGTTCTTCGACATCGAATCCGCCACACC
>VYGS01000062.1:18880-19415 GCA_009841725.1 Gammaproteobacteria bacterium | reverse complement strand
AGACGATCGGCCGGATTCAGAGCGACTACTTCTATCCGCAGCTGGCCGACCGAAACACGCCGCAGGAATGGCAGGAGAAGGGTTCTCCGGATATTCTTGAAATTGCCCGACGGAAAACCCGGGAAATTCTTGACGGCCCCGATCCCGGACACCTTGATCGCAAGATCGAGCAGGAGATTCGCCAGCGTTTTCCGATTCGTCTCGAGCGAGAAAATTCCGGCTGACCGTCTGCACCAAATTCTGCCGACATTATAGAACCCATGCCCCGGGCATGTCGATCTGGGAACGCTTGCCCACAACGCAATTTATTTTGATATAAAAGATTGTGGTAGTAAATCCATCAACAAAGATTTATCATTACCATTTGGTGCGCTCATGAATTGAGGCTGGACGATCGCGAAGTTCCAGAGATCTATCCACGGTCCCGCATATTTCCGCTTCATTTTTCAATTCAGACGACCGCCCGCATTCGGTGGCCAGATTCTTGTGTAAGAATAGGGCGACCGTACCTGAGGAGATATAACAAATATACTCT
>VYGS01000062.1:9284-18870 GCA_009841725.1 Gammaproteobacteria bacterium | reverse complement strand
CTTGAACACCAAAAATTATGAGGATTTAATCATGTCAAAATTTACCAAGCCATTATTCGCTGCGATGGCAGGGATGCTTCTGGTGATTTCGCAATCGGCCATGGCCGAGGTGAAGATCCGGGTTCAGTCCGTGTTGCCGACCAAGGCGGATGAAATCGTGATGGTCAAGGACTTTGCGGCAAATGTTGCAGCCCTGACCAATGGCGAAGTCCAGATCGAGGTCCTTCCCGATGGCGCAGTCGTCAGTGGACGCGACATTCTTGATGCGGTCGATACGGGCCTGGTGGATGCCGGATTTGCCTGGACGCACTACTGGTCCGGCAAGCATCCGGCAGCCATGCTGTTCGGCTCGCCGGTCGCAGGTGCCGGGGTTGGCATCGACAATATCGCTTTCCTGTCCTGGTTCATGTACGGAGGGGGCAAGGATCTCTACAACCGGCTCTGGGACGAAATGGGCATGAACATTCACGGATTGATGCTCCAGCCGGTCGGACCCGAAGCGCTGGGCTGGTTCAAGGAGCCGATCAACAGCATGGATGATTTCCGGAAGTATCGTTTCCGTACCCCTCCGGGCATTCCCGGCCAGACCTACAAGGACATCGGCATCGCCTCGGTCGCGATGGGCGGCGGGGACATCCTGCCTGCGCTGGAGAAAGGCACGATCGATGCCGCCGAATGGTGTTGCCCCAAGCCTGACAGCGTATTCGGCTTCCAGAAGGTGCTGAAGCATTACTATCTGCAGGGTCTCCATCAGGTGGTCGTGAATGCGGACATGTACATCAACGGCGATGTCTGGAACAGCCTGACCCCGCATCAGCAGAAAGCCCTCGAAGTTGCGGCGGATGCGTCTCTGGTTCGCTCGCTGAGCTACCGGATCTTTGAAAACGGAAAGGCCCTTAAGGATCTGACCGAAAATCACGGTGTCATTCTGCACGACACTCCGGCGGATTACTTTCCGGAATACATGAATGCGGCCCGGGCAAGTCTCGAGAAAAATGCGGCAGAGAACGAATTTTTCGCGGAAGTCTGGAATTCGCAGAAAGAGTTCGCCAGGATCGCGGTGCCGTTCTGGGCCGGGGCGCAATCGTCAAACGCCCAGCTCGGACAGGCCTTCGCCAAGTCCCTGCAGAACTGACGGTTTTCGAACCGCCGAAACGGCTGTTTCCGGCCAGGGAGACGAAAGCCTCCCTGGCCCGGAAGGCCTGAACGGTATTTTCCCGGGATTGCTACATGTCTCATGACCCGGATCCTTCCGAGCTCGACATTACCGACGAGCTGATTGCCGAGCGACGGTCGAGCGGCGATGAAATGCCTCCGGACATGCCCGGATGGATGGCGGGGGCCATTGTTCGGATCGACCGTTTCAGCCATTGGGTCGGGCGCATCGTCTGCTGGATGCTGGTTCCCATGTGCCTGGCGATGGTCTACGAGGTCATCGCACGGAAATTCTTTCTGGCGCCCACCATGTGGGCCTATGACATCAGCCGGATGCTGTACGGCGCACTGTTTACCCTGGGCGCAGGCTATGCGCTCTACCGGGGCATTCATATCCGTGCCGATTTCCTGTACCGCAACTGGCCGTCCAGGGTGCAGGGGCTGATCGACGCCGCTTTGTACCTCGTGTTCTACTTTCCCGGGCTTATCGTGTTCATGTGGATGTCGATCGACTACGCATGGGCCGCCATTGACAGGGGAGAGCGCGGTATGGACACGGCCTGGATGCCGTACATGGGTCCGATCAAGAGCGCCTTGCCGCTCGGAATCCTGTTTCTGCTGATCCAGGGAATTTCCGAATTTCTCAAGAGTTGTTACGCCGCGACCCGCGGCAGGTGGCCCGGCGAATGATCGACGCAATCGTCAATCTCCAATCGGAATACATCGGCATCCTGATGATCGGATTCATGCTGTTTGCGATCTTTGTCGGATTTCCGATTTCATTCACTTTGATATTTCTCGGCATGGTTTTCGGGCTGTGGGGATTCGGGCAGCTGGTTTTCTACCTGATGACCTTCCAGTTCTCGAACGTCATGCTGGAACAGACACTTGCCGCCGTGCCGCTATTCATTTTCATGGGCATCCTCATGGAACAGGCGGGATTGATGGAACGCCTGTTCTCCGCCGTGCAGCTGACCCTCTCGCGCACCCGGGGCGCCCTGTATATTGCCGTACTGTTCGTCTCGACGATTTTCGCAGCGGCCACAGGCATCGTCGGGGCATCGGTGACCATACTCGGAATCATGGCAGCCAAGACCATGAACCGATCCGGCTACGACGTCAAACTCGCCGCCGGAACCATTACGGCAGGAGGAACGCTGGGCATCCTGATTCCTCCGAGCATCATGCTGGTGGTCATGGGTCCGATTCTTGAAGTTCCGGTCACGGACCTTTTTGCCGCCGCCATCATTCCCGGATTCATGCTCGCTTTTCTCTATACCGGGTATGCTCTGATCCGATGCCAGATGAACCCCGACCTCGGCCCTCCGCTGCCCGAGGAATTGCAGCCGGAGTCCATGAAGCACGTGTTCTACGAGTTCTTCATGGGCCTTGTGCCGCCGGCCACGCTGGTCGCCTTCGCGCTTGGCAGCATTCTGTTTGGCTTCGCAACGCCAACCGAAGCTGCGGGCATGGGTGCCTTCGGTGCGTTTCTCCTGACTGCAGCCTACCGCAGGCTGACCTGGCCCGGTTTCAAGGATGCCCTGATCAAGACCCTGGAAATATCGGCCCTGATTCTCGTCCTGGTCGCCGCCTCGAACTTTTTCGGTGCCGTCTTCTCGCGGCTGGGCACGCCCACCATGCTGACAGAATTCCTGCTCCATCTTGATCTTCCGCCGTATCTGATTCTGGCCATGATCATGGCACTCATATTCATTCTGGGATGGCCGCTGGAATGGGTTCCCATTGTGCTGATCATCGTCCCGATTCTGTTGCCCCTGGTGGATCAGATGGACTTCAACCTGATCTGGTTCGGCATTCTTGTTGCGGTCAACCTGCAAACCGCCTGGCTGTCACCACCGGTGGCGCTGTCCGCCTATTTTCTGAAAGGGGTGGTGCCGGAATGGGATCTCAAGGACATCTATGGGGGCATGTTGCAGTTCATGCTGATCCAGCTCCTTGGACTCATCCTGATCATCATGTTTCCGCAGATCGCACTGTGGCTGCCGGAGCATCTGGATCAACTGGCCCGGGCAGGGGGATAATCCCCCATCATCCTGACTCGACGTTGGATGAATAGAAATATTCATTCGGCCCAATCCGTAACACGTATTAGATTAAATCAAGCTACAAACATGTCAGAAACCTACCTCAAGAAAGCGGCCAAGACTCCCCAGACCGGGCAGGACGACACGAACGACCTGGTTCGAAACATGCTTCGGGAGATCGAGACCGAGGGCGAGGCGAAAGCGCTGGAATACGCGCGAAAGCTCGACGGCTGGGAACGAGAGGTGGTGGTGACCCGAGAGGAGATCGATCAGGCCGAGGTGTTGCTGTCGGAAAGAACCAAGGAGGATATCCGATTTGCGCATGCACGGGTCAAGGCGTTCGCCGAGGCCCAGTTGGCTAGCATGAGCGAATTCGAAACCGAGTTGTCGCCCGGGCTGATCTGCGGGCAAAGGCTGATTCCGGTCAATGCGGCCGGGTGCTATGTCCCGGGCGGGCGCTACGCGCATATCGCTTCCGCGATCATGAGCATCACCACCGCAAGAGTCGCCGGTGTTACGCATGTGACCGCCTGTTCGCCGCCCCACGGGAAAGAAGGGGTTCATCCCGCCATTCTCTATGCGGCGTCGTATGCCGGGGCGGATACCATCCTGCATCTCGGCGGGGTGCAGGGAGTGGCGGCCATGGCGTTCGGACTGTTCACAGGACAGGCTGCCGACATACTCGTGGGCCCGGGAAACCGGTTCGTTGCAGAAGCCAAGCGGATTCTGTTCGGGAGAGTGGGGATCGACATGTTTGCCGGACCGACCGAAATACTCGTGATTGCGGACGAAAGCGCGGATCCGGACATTGTCGCGTGCGATCTTGCGAGCCAGGCCGAACACGGGCCGGATTCTCCGGCCTGGCTGATCAGCACGTCGGAAGCCCTGGCAAGAGAAGTGATCGCTCGTGTGCCGGATGCGATCGCGCGGCTCGCCGAGCCGAACCGCTCGGCTGCCACCTCCGCATGGCGGGACTATGGAGAGGTGATCGTGGTCGACACTCGCGAAGAGGCGGTGGCCGCAAGCGACCGGTATGCCTGCGAACATCTCGAGGTGCACTGCCAGGATCTTGACTGGTGGCTGGCCCATCTCAGGAATTACGGTTCCCTGTTTCTCGGCGAAGAAACCACGGTTTCCTATGGAGACAAGTGTTCAGGCACGAATCACATCCTGCCCACCAAAGGCGCCGCCCGCTATACCGGCGGGTTGAGTGTCAGCAAGTTCATCAAGGTGCTGACCTACCAGCGGATGACCCGCGAAGCGAACCGGGAGATCGGAGCCGTGACAGCAAGAATATCCCGTTACGAGGGCATGGAAGGGCATGCCCGGAGCGGCGATGACCGGCTCGGGAAGTACTTCCCCGACGAATCGTTCGACCTCGGCCTTTGACCCCTGAACCCGTTTTGCGTTCCGGCGGTGCCTCCAGTTCCTGATCAGTTTTCCCTGAAGGGAAAGAATTTCGTTGTCACCGGGGCCAGTTCGGGGATCGGAAATGCGGCGAGTTGCTTTCTGGCCCGGGCAGGAGCGCGGGTGATCGCCATCGCGCGGCGGGAAAGCCAACTGGATTCGCTGGTTGCCGATATCCGCCGGGACGGCGGCGAAGCAGAGCGGATCGTCGCCGATCTCGGGATTCTCGAGGATCTGCCGGGCATCGCCGCTTCCTGCATGGAAATCTGCGAGCCGGTGCACGGCATTGTCAACGCCGCCGGCGTCAACCTGCGCGAACCGGCCGAAGACATCACCCTGGACAGCTGGAATGCCACGCTAAACATCAATCTTGCTGCGCCGTTTTTCCTTTCCCGGGCGTTTGTCCCGCAGATGGTGTCGGCCGGTTTCGGGAGAATCATCAATTTTGCATCGCTTCAATCTGTCCGGGCCTTTTCGAACGGTCTGGCCTACGGCGCATCGAAGGGCGGGATCTGCCAATTGACGCGTGCCATGGCCCGAGCATGGTCCCGGGATCAAATTACCTGCAACGCCATTGCTCCGGGCTTCTTCCCCACCGAACTGACCGAACCGGTGTTTTCCGATCCGCAAAGCCGTCAGTGGGCTGCCGACCAGACACTCATGGGACGAAACGGAGAGATGGAGGATTTGTCGGGAATACTGGTGTTCCTGGCATCCGGGGCATCCAGCTACATGACCGGACAAACCCTCTTTGTCGATGGCGGATTCACGGCCAGGTAGTACATAATATACCCGGGCGACTTATTGACGGCATGAAGGCACTTGTATACACCGCCGAACGGGAATTGATCTACCGTGAGGAACCGGATCCGGTGCCCGCGCAAGGTGAATCGGTGGTCCGGATTCAGAATGTCGGGATTTGCGGCTCCGACATGCATGCGTATCTGGGCCATGATGAGCGACGCGTTCCACCCCTGATTCTCGGACACGAGGCCGTCGGTACCATTGTCGAGGGAAGCCGATCCGGCAGACGGGTGGTACTCAATCCCCTGATCACCTGCATGTGTTGCAACTATTGCCTGTCAGGTCGGCAAAATCTGTGCCCGGATCGGGACCTGATCGGCATGTATCGACCCGGGGCATTTGCGGAAATGATCGCAATCCCCGAACGAAACCTGATCGATGTTCCTGAAGGGATGGATTCGACCAAGGCGGCCTTGACCGAACCCGGGGCAACAGCGCTCCACGCCGTTACTCTGGCCGAAAACGCTGTGTCCAGACCGATCAGCGAATGCTCCACGCTGGTGATCGGCGCGGGCTCGGTCGGACTCTTGACCGCTCTCGTGTTGAAAGACAAGGGCGCGCTCGCTGAAATCTCGGAAACCAACCCGCTCAGACGCCGGACGGTTCTAGAACATACCGACTGCACCGTGTTCGATCCGCAAGACTCTCTACCGGCGGCCGACACCTATGATCTGGTCTTTGACGCCGTCGGCAATTCCAGGACCCGCGACACGGCCGTGGCCAGTGTCCGGCCCGGAGGAGTCGTCGTGCACATCGGTCTTATGGACAATCAGGGCGGAATCGACACGAGGAGGTTGACGCTTCAGGAAATCACGTTCATCGGCTGCTATACCTATTCGCCGCTTGACCTTCGGGTCACCCTTGAGAAGCTTCACAGCGGTGCGCTCGGCACCCTGGACTGGTATTCATCAAGGCCGCTCGAGGGCGGGTCGGAGGCGTTCAGGCAGATTCATGCCGGCGAATGCGGGGCGCCGAAGGTGATATTGCAACTCTGATTGCGAACCGGCGCTGTCCCCGACCCGCCGTGGAGCGGGGTAGGGAAGAGGCTCAAAGGGACTGGACGAGGTGACCGCCGTCGACCGGGATGACCGCACCGTTAATGAACCCCCCGGCATCGCTTGCAAGCATCAGGAGCGGAATATCCAGTTCATGGGTTTGCCCGACCCGGCCTGCCGGCGTTCGACGGATATACTCGATGCCCGCCTCCGAATCGAGGAATTCCCGGTTCATGTCGGTCTTGAAATATCCCGGGCAAAGGGCATTGACCCGGATTCCATGGGTTCCCAGTTCAAGCGCCATGCTTCGGGTCAGCTGGATGACCCCGGCTTTCGAGACCGAATAGGCGCATTGGCCGAAACCGGGATGCACCCCGAGGATGGAGGCGATGTTGATGATGCTGCCGTTTCGCTTTTCGGCAAGCATGTGCCGGGCGACTGTCTGGGAAACGTGAAACATGCCGCTCAGATTGGTGTCCATGATCTCCGACCACGACACTTCGGTGATGTTGGCGAATCTTGCCGAGCGGGCGATTCCGGCATTGTTGACAAGTATGTCGATCGGGCCCAGTGCCTTCACCACTGCCGAGACGGCGTTCCCGATAGCCGTGTTGTCCCGGACATCCAGTTCGACGGGATACGGGTTACCCGGAACATTCTGGGCAGGCTTGTCCAGTCTGGATCGGCTCCGCCCGGCAAGGGCAACGTGCGCGCCGGCATTGCCCAGGACACGGGCGAAGTGCGCACCTAGGCCCCCAGAGGCACCGGTGACCAGGGCGACCCGGCCGGACAGGTCAAGCAGATCAAGTGATGTGAATGGCCCTGCGTTCATTCATAAGTCTGGATGATGTTGCCTATGCGCCCGGTATGGGCCCCTCGTGAAAGTGGCGTCCCCGAGAGGATTCGAACCTCTGACCTGTCGCTTCATACCCGCTACCGCTTTCACGGCCAGCAAAAGAACTGTTTGGGGTCTGGACTATCTCTTGACCCTAGGCGCGAACGCCCGTAGGTCCCACCCGTCTAGTCTCTACACCTGCCTGATGGAGGCTTGGCTAGGGATTGCCATCGGCCTGACCCGTTAAGGTTTCCCCTAGTTTGAGCGGATTCATGCAGGGAGTTTCCAGCCCTGATGCCCAATCTTTCAGGAGGCGACCGTTCTATCCTACTGAACTACGGGGACGCATGGCCGATATTGTATCAGTTGTCGATGCCGTCCTGTGCATTGATCGGATGGTCGATGAAAACGTACATTGTTCACAGAGAAAAAGCACGATATTCGGAAAAACAAAAGAGTCATACAGGTCCGGTCTTGCCGGTCTTCATATCGCAACTCTCGGTGTTCTACCGGGCCTCTCAATGTCGAGATACAATAGGGCCATCACCCTGATGGCTAAAACTTGCAACGTGACGGATGGTCTTGGGTTCGTGTTTTGAAAAACCCATAACAGACGGAGGATTGACATGTCGGTTACGCTTTCCCGGAGGCGATTTCTTGCGAACAGTGCGGTCATGCTTGGCGCTGGCTGTTTTCAGCCCGCTTGGCCAAAGGTCGCGCCTTCCAGTTTGCCGATTCCGGCACTGCTTGACGGAGTTCGGGGAGAACCGATTAATTTACAAATACGCGATGGTGAGTGGTCGTTCAAACCGGGCGTCAAGACGCCGACTCTGGGATTTGGTCAGGATTACTTGGGCCCAACCATCCGGACCCGGCAAAGCAGCGAACTCAACCTGCGTTATCACAATACCCTGGCTGAAGGCGTGGCCGTTCACGGTCACGGTTTGCACGTCCCCGGCGATGTTGACGGCGGGCCTCAGCTGGAAATCGCACCGGAAGATCGGTGGGAGCCCGCCTTGTCCATTGTGCAGCCAGCGGCCACATGCTGGTATCACTCCCATACGCACGGCAAGACCGGTCATCAGGTCTATCACGGCCTGGCTGGCATGATTATCATTGATGACGATATTTCCGATTCAATGGATCTTCCGCGTCAATACGGCGTTGACGATTTGCCTGTCATCATTCAGGACCGAACCTTTGATGCGCAGGGTCGATTGGTCTATTCGCTGAATGATGCGGGCGAAGACGGTTGGCTTGGCGAGACCGTCGTGATCAACGGGGTGATGAGCCCGGTCGCCCGAGTTCCGGCCGGAAAGGTACGGTTGCGACTGTTGAATGGTGCCAATGCCCGTTTCTACTTCGTTGGCTTTGCGGACAGTCGCACTTTTTACAAAATCGCCGGCGACGGCGGTTTTCTGGAATCACCGGTACCGTTGACCATGATGGAGGTGGCACCCGGAGAGCGATGCGAAATTATCATTGACATGGCGGATGGCAATACAGCCGAACTGCTGACGTTGTTCGAGGATGACTTTGACGATGACGTAGCAGGTATCTTCAGAAGCTTGCTGGATATCTTTGACCGATCCGCAGAATCCGTACCCCAGGCAGCATTGACCCTGACAGTCGATGAAACACTGCCAGCACAGACTGCACCACTACCCGAGCGGATGATCACGATTTCCCGCCCCAGGGAAAGCGAGATCGTGCGCACCCGCAACTTTATGCTCACCATGGAAGACGATGACGGCGGTCAGGGCAAACATGGAGGTCACGCCATAATGGATATGGCCATTAACGGCGCGGTGATGGACATGAACGTCATCAATGAGCAGGTGAAGCGCGGTGTTTGGGAACGCTGGCGTATCCGGTCCAATCAGGGCGCACATCCCTTTCATGTGCACGGCTGTTCATTCCTGATCGAGCAAATGGAAGGCACGGCCGCACCGCCCGATCAGCAAGGCTGGAAAGACATGGTGGTAGTGGATGACGACGACTGGTCGGAAATCGTCGTCCGTTTTGATCATCCTGCGACCAGGCGGTTTCCCTATATGTACCACTGCCACATCCTGGAACATGAGGACCGGGGCATGATGGGTCAGTTTACTGTGGGATGAAGGATGTCCCGGATGATGTGGCGTGATTGCGGCTCATAATCACGCCAATATAATCCATAATATAGCGTGATTAAGTGTTAAAATCGCGCCATGAAATGGATATGGCAACAGCCCGACTGGCCGGATTTTCTCTATGACAGTCGCGCGCTTGATGATCGGGAGCTTGAATTCCGGATAAGTTCGGAGCGTCTGGCCGGCCACTTTGATGCGCTGTCAGCGGCATCC
>VYGS01000062.1:0-9274 GCA_009841725.1 Gammaproteobacteria bacterium | reverse complement strand
TCCCAAGAGGATGTCATGGTTACTCTGATGCTTTCGGAAGCCATCAAAACCAGCGCCATCGAAGGCGAGAATCTGGACAGGGACTCGGTCAGATCATCGTTGCTCTCCTTGATTGCGTCGGATACGCTGCCGAACAACTCAGATCGGAAAGCGGCGGGCGCGGCTTCGCTGCTCGTGGACGTTCGCAAGAACTGGCAAGGTCTCCTGACGCATGATCTGCTGGGAAAATGGCAGTCCATGATCATCGCGGAACAGCTCTACTCGCCTGTTCTGCCCGGGCCATATCGAAACGATTCTGCGCCAATGCAAATAGTAAGCGGGCCTTACGGTCGGGAAAAGGTTCATTATGAAGCCCCGCCGGCGACTCAGGTACCCGAAGAAATGGCGAAGTTCCTTGGCTGGTACAACCGGACCTGTCCCTTGAACAAAACCAGGAGGCTGGCTGGCATTGCCCGGGCAGGTATTGCACATCTCTGGTTTGAAGTGATTCATCCCTTTGATGATGGAAACGGACGGGTCGGCAGGGCGATTTCAGACCATGCGCTTTCACAATATCTCGGCTATCCAACTACGGCCTGTCTTGCGACAGCGATCGAGGGAGACAAAAAATCTTATTATCTCCAACTGGAGAACGCGAGCCGTGGAAGCCTTGATCTCAATCATTGGCTTGATTACTTTGCCGATCAGGTTCTCAGGGCCCAGGAAATTGCCAAGGAAGAAGTGGATTTCATCCTGGCCAAGACACGCTTCTACGAAATCTATGGCGATCAGTTGAATGACCGGCAAGCCAAGATGATATTGCGTGTGTTCGCTGAAGGTCGAAAAGGTTTTGAGGGAGGGATCACGACCAGAAAATACGAAATCATTACCAAATGCCCCAATCGGACCGCCAGCCGCGATCTCTCCGATCTGGTGGTCAAGGGGATTCTCATTCCGCTATCAGGTGGAGGTCGAGCCACCCGCTATGAGTTGACGAGGGTTAAACCGTCTGTTGAAGGTTTGCTGAAACAATGATTTTCTTCGGAAATATCTGAATTCTTTTCCGGGCATCGTGCTTTTCGTAATGCGTAGGGAAGGGCCCGAAAATAGGCCCTTTACATATCACAGGAAAAATCGGCGGGCTTCTCGATTCTCCAGAGCAGAATCCGCCATGTCACCGGACTTCCGGATACGCAGAAGTGGTTTCAGTGTCGCGGAGACTGGCTGATCGGGACTTTCTTCTGGCTCGACAGACTTCGGACAGGCTATAACCGGTCCAGTGCCTGCTTGAGGTCCAAAATCAGATCATCGGCAGATTCCAGCCCGGCGGAAAGACGAACCAGACCGTCGGTAATCCCCGCGGCCAGACGTTCCTCTCTTGGCATGTCGGCGTGGGTCATGGTCACGGAATGGGTCACGAGGGATTCGACCGAACCGAGATTTTCAGCGAGGCTCCACAGCTTCAAGGTGTTCATCAGTCGTTTCCCTGCCTTGACACCGCCCCTGACCTCGAACCACAGCATGGAACCGTGCCCGCTCGCCTGACGGTCGGCCAGCTCCTTTTGCGGAAAAGAGTCAAGGCCGGGATAACATACACGTTCGACCCGGTCATGCGAGATCAGAAACTCGGCGACCTTGAAGGCGTTGTCCGACTGGGCCCGGATGCGTGTGCTCAGGGTCTTGCAGCCCTGAAGCGTATAGAAGGCCACCATCGGCGACATGTTGCTCCCCAGGCAATTTCGCGTAAATTTGATCGATTCGAGCAACTCTTCGCTGTTCGCGGTGATCGATCCCCCCACGCTGACATTGTGTCCTTCCATGAACTTGGTGGTCGAATGCAAGGAGATATCGGCACCCAACTCCAGGGGGCGCTGAAAATACGGGGTCAGGAAGGTGTTGTCCACAACATGAGGAATGCCCCGTGCGCCGGCGATCTCTGAAATAGCCGCGATATCGGTCAGCTTGAGGGTCGGGTTTGCCGGCGTTTCCGTAAAGATCAATCGTGTATCGCTTCGAAGCGCTTCCTTTACATTGGCGGGATCGGACGTGTCGACAAAGCTGAACCGGATCCCGAATCGCGACAGGACCCGGGTCGACAGGCGGTGAGTGCCGCCATAGACCACGTCCGAGACGATGCAGTGATCGCCCTGGTCAAGCAGGGCCATCATGGTCGCGCTGGTGGCCGCCATGCCGGTTGCGAAACACGCGCTCCCGTAGCCGCTTTCCAGGGAAGTGATCTTGTCCTCGAGCGCAACGACGGTGGGATTGCCGGACCGGCTGTAGGAATACCCCTTGTTCATGTACCGGCCAACCGATTCCTGGACATAAGTGGTGCTCTGGTAGATGGGTGTCAGGATGGCGCCGGTTACCGGATCAGGCGAGACGCCTGCGTGAATCTCGCGCGTCTGAAAATCGGGTTTCGCTTTGTCGTTCATGTCGGTTTTCTGGATGGGACGGAATCGAAATACTGTGGATTGGATCTGCCGGGATTTTCGCGACGGTCAGGTTTGATGTCCGCAACCGCAGTTTGGCAGCGGCGCATTCTGATTATTAAAGTAATCTATGAGAAATTCATCGAAGCTTGTTGAATCTGAATGTTCAATCTCTTTTTTATTGAGATGCGACTCCTCGGACATGTGCTGGAATGTCCGTGATGTTTCCGGATCGATCGGCTTGTCCTTGAAGTGTTTTTCGGTATCTTCCGCAAGATTCATCGCGAATTCAAAGAAACTGTTGTGCTCGCCGATTATCTTGGCCACGATCCGGCCGGAGGGAGTCAGGGCCGGGTCGTCGACCTTGGCTTGCTGTGATTCGAGTGAAGAACGGTAATTCCTGCCGCCGTCGATCGAATCGAGCAATTCCGAAATCGGGAGCAGGGACGAGAGCAGCTCGCGCATCCTGTCGCGAGCGTTTACAGTGCCGTCGGGGGCGATGATTTCCGCATCCGGATTCCGTCCGTTCATGACAATCGTCTGTTGATTCGCTCCCGTTCTCTGAAACTCGTCGTCATTCATTTGCGGGCTGTCCAGCAACAGGCATGTCAAAAGCAGCATGTCGTAAAACCGGATGCAATCCTCGTCGATCCCGACCGGCTCAAAGGGGTTGAGGTCAATGCTTCGGATTTCGACGTATTCGACACCTTCCAGACACAGTGCCCGAGAGGGGCTTTGCCCCGATTTGGCCACCCGCTTGGGCCGTATGGATGCGTAGAATTCGTTTTCGATCTGAAGCAGATTGGAATTCAATTGCCGGTAGTGTCCATCGACTTTGATTCCGATCTTCTCGTAGGGTGGATGGGAAGTCTGGATGGCGTGGCGTAATGACCGGACAAACTGTTCCACTCCGTTGTAGTCGATGCAGATATCGGTCTGGGCCTCATTGCTGTATCCGAGGTTGCTGAGCCGGAGGGATGTCGCGTAAGGCCCGTAGAACGTGTGGTGGGACAATGGTTTGAGCGAATGCTCCCGATTCTGAAGGAAGGTCTGGCAAACCGCCGGCGAGGCGCCGAACAGGTAGGTCGCGATCCAGGACAGGCGATGATAATTACGGATCAGGCCGAAATATCGCGTGGATTTGCACGCCCGGACATCGCCAAGGCGGGCATGGCCGGCAAACTCATCCCAGAATTCATCCGGCAGGGAGAAATTGTAGTGGATTCCGGCGATCGTCTGCATCAACGATCCATAGCGATGATGGAGCCCCTCCCTGTACGCCTCCTTCATCCGGGCTATGTTGGAAGTGCCGTATCGGGCGATCGGAATCTTCTCTTCGCTTTCCACGATGCACGGCATGCTGTTCACCCACAGCTTTTCGTCTCCGATATGCCGGTAGGCGAAGTGATGAATGTCGTGAAGCTCCCGGAGCAGCCCGGAGATGTCGGTGT
Organism: Gammaproteobacteria bacterium; assembly: GCA_009841725.1. GTDB lineage: Bacteria > Pseudomonadota > Gammaproteobacteria > Arenicellales > Poriferihabitantaceae > Poriferihabitans. The sequence continues at coordinate 5,412 of VYGS01000062.1, read as the reverse complement.
GGATGCCTGTGACGAATTCGAGCAGGGACTCGGAATAGTCCGTGGTAATCGAGGGGTGGGTCAGCGCCGATCCCAGCGCATGCGGATGCGGGGTCAGGGCGAGCGTCCCTTCGGGCGCGACACGCAGGCTTTCCTTTTCGATTCCGCGGTTCAGTCGGGCCAAATGGCGTTCCAGCTGCCGGTCTGCCAAGAAGTCAACCGCCTTCTCCAGGCTGTCTGCCAACATGGACATGGTTCAGGATAGTCTATTGAACCGGGATTGCGTTGTGGGGACGAGGGAAGGCAATGATACAATATCTGCGTGTTCCCGCTTACACGAAAACATGGACAAGATCTTTGCTGTGGCTCCGATGATGTCGATTACCGACAGGCATTTCAGGGTATTCATGCGCCATGTCTTTCCGAATTCGCAATTGTATACCGAAATGATCTCGACCGGAGCGATCGTTCACGGCGAAAGAACCGAAACGTTCGAGTTCGATCCGCTTGAACATCCGATCGGTGTCCAGCTCGGGGGAAGCGATCCGGACGAACTCGCGTTTTGCGCACGACTGGCCCAGGAAAGGGGGTTCGATGAAATCAACCTGAATATCGGGTGCCCCAGCGACCGGGTCCAGAGTGCCCGGTTCGGAGCTTGCCTGATGGTCGAACCCGATCTGGTCGCCCGATGCGTCGAGCGGATCCGGGACATCACCGATCTGCCCGTGACGATCAAAACCCGGATCGGCATCGACGAGCACGACAGCTACGAATTCCTGGCTGATTTCATCACGAAAACGGCCGAAGCCGGCTGCAGCACCTTTTTCATTCATGCCCGCAAGGCCTGGCTGAAAGGGCTGAGCCCGCGCCAGAACCGAAACATACCGCCTCTTGATTATCACAGGGTCTACCGGATCAAGCAGGACTTCCCGCACCTTCGCATCGTCCTGAACGGAGGCATCCGCTCACTGAATGAAATTCGCGACCATCTGGAACACGTTGACGGGGTGATGATCGGCAGGGAAGCGAGCCGTAATCCGTGGCTCATGAAGGAAATCAGCGATTTCTATTTCTCGGCGCCTTCACAGGTCCGGGGCAACGAGCGCGAGGACATCGTCAGGATCTACATGCAATACATCGAGGAGCAACTGGACAGGGGCGTCGCCCTCAAGCGCATGACGCGCCATCTGATGGGAATCTATCACGGGCAAAAGGGAGCGCGGAGCTGGCGGAGAATGCTGTGCGAAGACGGACCGGTTCCCGGGGCCGGGCTGGAGGTCGTGGAATCCGCACTGCTGCAGGTCATGCGGACGCAGTCGTTTCAATCGGCATGAGCCGGTGAGAGCCTCCATCACGGCATCCTGAGCCATTGCCTGCGTAATCCGCCCGACCATGCTTGAAACACTGTCTGTTGAAACCGTTCTGAGGATAGGAGCCTTCACTCTGGTTGCCGTAATCATGGGCCTTTGGGAGATGCTGCTTCCCCGACGACAGGGAAGCAGACGATTTTTGCGCTGGCCCGGCAACTTCGGGATTTTCCTGATCAATGCTGTGATGCTGGCACTGCTGCCGATCACCGCGGTGGGCGCCGCGATTTTCTCGATCCAGCACAAGTTCGGGATGCTCTACTGGATCGAGATGGCCTTTTGGCCGAAAGTCATCCTCTGCATTCTGGTTCTCGATCTGCTCATATACTGGCAGCACCGGTTGTTTCACATGATGCCGTCGGCGTGGCGCATACACCGGATGCATCATACCGACACCGCCTTTGACTTCACGACCGCGCTTCGATTCCACCCGATCGAGATATTCCTCTCCATTCTCATCAAGGCTGCCGCGATCATCCTTCTGGGCGCGCCCGTTTTTGCCGTGATCGCCTTCGAGATCATTCTGAACGGTTCGGCCATGTTCAATCATGGCAATGTGGTCCTGCCGAAAGCACTGGACAGGCCGTTGCGCTGGCTCGTCGTCACCCCCGACATGCATCGCGTCCATCATTCTCCGGATCCGGACGAACACAACATGAATTACGGGTTTTTCCTGTCGGTGTGGGATAGAATATTCGGTAGCTATCGCGACCAGCCTCGCCAGCCCCATGCGGACATGCAGATCGGACTGACTGTTTTCAATCAGGACAGGGAGGCGAGGGTTGACAGGCTGATCACCCAGCCATTCAGAAAACACCGGAGCTACACATAGACCATGCCGCTGAACAGGGAATTGCTGAATATCCTGGTGTGCCCGGTAACCAAGTTGCCGGTCAGGCTGCTGTCAGCATCAAGCCTGGATGCACTGAACCAACTGATCCATGAAGGAAATGTCGAGAATGCGGCAGGAAACCAGATCGTCTCTCCACTTTCGGAAGCCCTGATCACTCAAAACGGCTCTGTGGTCTACCCGGTCGAGCAGGGCATTCCGGTGATGCTGGAAGACCGGGCCATACCGGTCAACCAGTTCGAGAATCCGAAGATACTGCAAGCCTGAGAACGAAGGCGAAATCTCTCCGCGGCAGGGCGCGGCGATTCGTCAGTTTCTTTTTCTCGCGGCCTTGGACCGGAGCTGTTTTTTCCTGCTCTTGCCCTTTATCCGATCCTGTGAATAGGCGAGGAGCTGCTGCTGGCAGCCGATGACGCTTGTGTCGGTCGTTTTTCGGGGCACATAGCGGCCGTCCGGCTGCATTTCCCAGCTATCGACACTGTCGTTGATCAATGTGTCGAGGATCAGCCCGAGAGCCTCCTTGAGCGACTTCTTGATGATGGGTGTGACCACCTCGACCCGGCTTTCCAGGTTACGCTTCATGATGTCGGCGGAACCGATGAAATATTCCTCCTTGCCTTCGTCATGAAAATAAAAAATCCGGCTGTGCTCCAGAAATTGGCCGACCACGCTGATTACCGTGATATTTTCGGACAGGTTCGGAACCCCGGGGCGCAATCGGCAGGTGTCCCGGACGATCAGTTCCACCTTGACCCCCGCCATGGACGCCTTGTAGAGATCCTTGACCACGTCCTTGTCCTCGAGCGCATTGGTCTTGATTCGGATGAGCCCGGTCTTGCCGTTCCTGACGTGCTCGATCTCTTTCGAAATCCGCTGGCGCAACCCGCTTTTCAGATCAATCGGAGCGATCACGATCCGATCGAACTGGCGTTTCTTGATATGCCCGGTTGTCAGGAAGTTGAACAGTTCGGTCGCGTCTTGTCCGATCATCCTGTCGCAGGTCAGCAATCCGAGGTCGGTGTAAAGCTTGGCCGTACCGCCATGGTAGTTTCCGGTTCCGATGTGAACGTAGCGCTGCAGCCGGTCCTTTTCCCGCCGAATGACCAGAAGAACCTTGCTGTGGGTCTTGAAGCCGACCACGCCGTAGGTGACATGAATTCCCGCCTCTTCGAGCCGCTCCGCCCAGGTAATGTTGTTCGCCTCGTCGAATTTTGCCTTGATCTCGACAACCACGGCCACCTGCTTGCCATTGTTTGCCGCTTCGATCAGAAGATCGACAATCCGGGTTTCCCTGTCCGTCCTGTACAGGGTCATCTTGATGGCTCTGACGGAATCATCCCGGGCTGCTTCACCCAGAAATCTCACGACCGATCCGGAGAAAGATTCAAATGGATGCTGCAACAATACCGACCCTTCTTCACGAATGAGATCAAAAATGCTGCGCTGGGAATCCTGCAATCGGTAGTGATTGACAGGGTGATGCGGGGGATAGCGCAGTGAGGGAATCGGCAGACCCGACAACTGGAACAGGTCCCGGCGTGCGAGCAATCCATCGGCCTCGTATACATCGAGTTCCGAATCCAGACCCAGCAGGTCGGTCAGCATGCTCTTGCGCTCCGGCTTCATCCCCTTGTTCACCACCATGCGGACGATCGGGGCGATTCTCCGGTCCCGGAGCTCAAGCTCGATCATCGCCAGCAGATCGGCCGCTCCCGATTCCTGGCGTTCCGTGCTGGCATTGCGGGCCACGAAGAAGAAGTCGTATTCGAAGTCGCTCTCACCGGGAAACAGGAGGTCGAGGTTGTTGGCCACCACCTGCTCAAGAGGCACATAACGGTGATCATCCACCTTGATGAACCGGGGAACCCCGGTTCCGACCGGAACCTTGACCCTGGCAACGGCACTGTCGTCTGCAGACTCGGTCGGCAGCGTGATGAGCAGGTTCAGCGACAGGTTCGAAATGAAGGGGAAGGGATGCGCGGGATCGAAGATCTGAGGCGTCATCAGGGGGAATACGTTCTCGAGATAATGGAGCCTCAACTGCTTCTGTCCGGACCGATTCAGGTCGAGGTAGTTGACGATCGCAATGTTGTGATCCGCCATTTCCGACATGATCGATTCGAAGGCGGTTTCCTGGAATTCGGTCAATTCATCGACCAGGGATCTGCATTCCTGTATCTGCTGCATCGGCGTTCTTCCGTCGACCGTCAATTCGGACATCCCCGCGGCAACCTGCAGCTTGAGTCCCCCGATGCGCTTCATGAAAAATTCGTCCATGTTCGAGGCGAAAATTGCGATAAATTTCAGCCTCTCGAGCAAGGGATTGTCGGTATCCGTTGCCTCAAACAGCACACGCCGGTTGAATTCCAGCCAGGTCAATTCCCGGTTGAGATACAGGGCCGGATCGTCAAGATCAATGACCGGATTCGAGCCGGACGCAGGAGATTTCATGACTTCATCTGTGGAAGGATTTCATTCTGACATTGTAATACGCTTTTGTTTAAAAACCATGTCAAACCCCTGTTTCATCATCGCGGTGAGATGGTTGGACGCTACCGCCCCGGAGCGGGAAATATGTGATCAGCTATTGAAATCAGGACGATATTGAGCGATATTCACGTTATCGATTATCCAGGAGCTGAGCATTTATGCCAGAGCACCCCCCAAGTCCGCGTTTGACTGAACAGGCCAATGGAACAGATACTGCATCTTTGGGATCAGTATTGGCGGTTGGTTGCGGATTATTTCGCTTTCGACGCTGCCATGCTGTCGGAGCCGGAAATGATTTTCCGGCTGATGGTACAGCTGTGCCTGCTGATATGCTCCGCGTTCTTCTCAAGCTCTGAAACCGCTCTTTTCTCCCTGTCCCGTCTTGACCTGCAGCAGTTGCGCAGGGAAAGAAATCCGAGTTCGGAAACCATTCACGAATTGCTTGATCAGCCCCGCAGGCTGATCATCTCCGTTCTGACCGGGAACGAACTGGTCAATATCGCCTCCGCCGTCAACATGGCTGCCATCGTGGTGATGCTGTACGAGCCTGAAAAGGCCTTTGTCATCAACATGGTTGTCATGATCCCGTTGTTGCTGTTGCTCGGCGAGGTCACCCCCAAGACGATTGCGGTAGTCAATCCGGTCCGCTACAGCACCCGGATCGTGGCCAAGCCGCTCTGGCTGTGGATTCGCCTGATCGCACCGGTTCAGTGGGCAGTACGGGGA
>VYGS01000065.1 GCA_009841725.1 Gammaproteobacteria bacterium | reverse complement strand
TCCTGCTCGCCTCGGAAAGGGGCTACAACACCACGCTGCCGACTCCCGGTGTCGCCCTGAATCGCCAGTTGATCTTCGGCGAGGAGAAATTCGTGGCCAGCCGGATCGGGGATGGATTGAGAATCGGCGGCGCCGCCGAGTTCGCCGGCCTTGAAGCGCCCCCGAACCATGAACGGAATGCACGGTTCCTCGGCATCGCCCGAAATTATCTCCCCGCCCTGGGCATCGAAGGCGGTGTGCCGTGGATGGGGCACCGGCCGTCCACCCCCGATTCGATTCCGGTCATCGGGCCGTCAGCGTCCGCCGACAACGTGATTTACGGATTCGGTCACGGCCACTACGGTCTGACCCTTGCCGCCACGACCGCACGGCTGGTGGCCCGGATCGCCGCCTGCGAGCGGACCGACATCGACATTGCCCCATTTTCAATCACCCGCTTTCGCTGAATCTGCTACCCTAATGGCCTTTCCCGTCCCGAGAGACCCATGAGCTCTCCCAATCCGACCTGCGCGGTCTTCGACTGTATCGATGCCCACACCTGCGGCAACCCGGTCCGGGTGGTGACCAGCAACCGGCCGGCGTTGCGGGGAGACACGATGGGTGAAAAACGCAGGCATTTTCTCTCGGAATATGACTGGATTCGCACGGGGCTGATGTTCGAGCCCCGGGGGCATGACGCGATGTCCGGCTCCATCCTGTATCCGCCGTCGGCCGATGGCCACGATCTCGGAGTGCTGTTCATCGAGGTGAGCGGCTGCCTGCCGATGTGCGGCCATGGTGCCATCGGCACCGTAACGGTCGCGCTGGAACACGGCCTGGTGACCCCGCAGACGCCGGGCTTGCTGAAACTCGATACGCCGGCCGGTTCGGTTGAAGCCCGCTACGAGATGGACGGCTCCCACGTGGACTCCGTGACTCTGGAGAACGTGCCGGCTTTCCTGCATTCGACCGGACTGGAGATCGAGATTCCGGTTCTGGGGCGGATTGAGCTGGATGTGAGCTATGGTGGCAATTTCTATGCTATCATCGAGCCTCAGCCGGATTACCCCGGGCTGGACGCATTCAGCGTCGACGATATCCGGCGATACAGTCCGGAAATTCGCAACCGGATCAACGAACTGGGGGAATTCGTCCATCCCGAAGACGACTCGATTCGCGGCGTCAGCCACGTGATGTGGACAGATCGCGCCGTCCGTCCCGAGGCCAGCATGCGCAATGTCGTGCTCTACGGAGACCGTGGCATCGACCGCTCGCCCTGCGGAACGGGAACCTGCGCGCGGATGGCCCAGTTGGTCGCGCGCGGGGATCTCGAGATCGGCCAGCCGTTTGTTCACGAAAGTGTCATCGGCAGCCTGTTCACAGGCTGCGCGATCCGGACGGCCCGGGTGGGATCCCGTGACGCGATCATCCCCACCGTCACCGGATGGGCCCGGGTGACGGGACAAAACCGGATTCGTATTGACGATCGGGATCCCTATGCCCACGGGTTTCTGCTGGCCTGACGGGACCGGCGCCGGACGTGGATGTCTGTCCGCATGATAGAATCCGTGCCAATCTGAGCGGGAGCGTCATCATGCGGTACAGCGTTTCGCAAAGTATCGATATCAAGTCGGAATCCGGGCGGATTCTGGAGCGGTTGTCGGACTTCACGCTGTGGAGGGCATGGTCCCCCTGGAGCGTGCTCGAACCGGGCCATTCGGCCGGAGTTTCGGGGGAGGCCGGGACGATCGGCCATTCGATGACATGGGAGGGTGAACTGATCGGCTCGGGCCGGATCGCCCTGTCCGGCCTGGACAGGAGCGAACTGGCCTGCGATCTTGAGCTTGCGAAGCCGTTCAAGTCCGCCGCGGCGGTGTCTTTCCGGCTCGATGAATCGCACGGAACAACCCGGGTGACATGGAGCATGGCTTCTCGGCTGCCCTGGTTCCTGTTTTTCCTGCGCAGGATGATCGCTTCGAACGTGTCCATGGACTATGGCCGGGGACTGGTGATGCTGAAGGAGATTGCCGAACGCGGCCGGATCGATGCGGAGACGACCGACTGCGGCATCGTTGATTTTGAAGGATTCGCCTACACCGGACTGAAGTCGGAATCGACGGTACAGGACATCCCGCTGTCGATGGGAAGGGACTTCGGACGGATCAGGGCATCCCTGCAGGATCGCGAGGCTGCCGTTCAGCATGCGGTTGCCGTGTACGAGCGGGCCGACATGGTCAGCAACCGGTTTGTCTACATCTGTGCGGTATCCGGGAGCGATCCGGGAGAGCTTGATCTCGGGCGCGATGCGGTCCACGGCACCATTGCGTCCGGGAAGATGCTCGAAATCCGGCATCGTGGTTCCTACCGGTTTATCGGCAATGCCTGGTCCATGGGCATGGCGACAATTCGGGCACGCAAGTGGAAACAGCGCGGAAGTCCCTTCGAGTTGTATCACAACAGTCCCGGTGACACCGCCGAGGAAGACTTGCGGACCTCGATCTGTTTCCCGCTCAAGGGATAGGGTGTCCCGAAGCGCGCCGATGACCAGGACCGAGGTGAATCGCAAGGCCGTTGTACTCGGAGTCGGCCCGGAACGCGGGCTGGGCGGGGCCCTGTGCAGGCGTTTTGCCGAGGAAGGGCATCATGTGTTCGTCTCTGGCCGGACGGCCGGAAAGCTGGATTCGGTCGCCTCCGGGATTGTCCGGCGCGGCGGCTCTGCGACGCCGGTCGTCTGTGACGCCACCCGCGAGGATCAGGTGGTCGGGCTTTTCGACAGGATTCTTGAAACCGGCCAGGGCGAGCTGGATCTTGCCGTCTACAACGTGGGCAACAGCACACCCGGCAGGATCAGGGAGATGTCGGCATCCCGGTTCGAGGAGGCGTGGCGGAGACTGTGCTTCGGTGGATTCCTGTTCGGGCGGGAATGCACCCGTCGGATGCTGCCGGCGGGCGGGACGCTGATCTTTACCGGGGCCAGCGCCTCGTTGCGGGGCAGGTCGGGTTTCGGAGCCTTCAACTCGGGAAAGTCTGCGCTGAGAGTCCTGGCCCAGGCCATGGCGAAGGAATACGGCCCGGAAGGGCTGCATGTCGGGCATGTCATTGTTGACGGCGGCATTGCCGGGGACAGGCAGTTCGATCGCCTGGACGGGGAGCCCGATGACGAAACGCTCAGGCGGCTTGTCAGCCTGGAGGCGCTGGCCGACAGTTACTGGCACCTCCATGGGCAGAAGCCATCCGGCTGGACGTTTGAGATGGACATGAGGACTGCGCTTGAGAACTGGTAGAGTGCAGGCTCGCGGAAATCCCGTGGCACATCGCGGCGATGGGTCATGCCGCCCGGGACGTGCCGCCGAATCAATGCCCGGGCTCGGGTCTGGATGTGTCGGATGCATGGCCGGTGATTCCGGAATTCTGGGCGCGGTGACGACGACGATGCCGGGATCGGACGATACCGGTCTGCAAACAGGGGGAATGGCCGAATGACCGTACTGACACTGCACAGCGAGCCGCTGAGGGAGGAGTGGCTTGATGCCTATGGCCATCTGAATGAAGCCTACTATTTGGTGCCGTTCAGCAATGCAACCTGGATTCTTCAGGAGCATTTCAATATCGGGGTGCCGTATTTCGAGGAAACGGGATGCGCGATCTACACGGTCGAAACCCATCTGAGGTATCTGAAGGAGGTCAGGCATCCCGCGACGATGGACATCGAGAGCATGATTCTCGGGGTCGAGCAGAAGAAGATCTGGTTCGCCCACAGGATGATGGTTGACGGCGTGGAATGCGCGAGCGGGGAATTCATGACGCTTCACTATGACACGCGCCGGCAACGGGTCACACAAATGCCGGAGACGGTCCGGGCGCATCTGCGCTCAGTCAGGATCGAGCCGCTTCCGGACTGGGTCGGGCGCCGGATCCGGCCGATACCGGGCTGATCGAACCCGTTGCGATGCGGCGAATTGAACTCGGCAGCCATCCTGGCCGAAAAAGCCGATATAATCGGGCCTTAAATTCCAAGAGTGAACCGTCCCGGTCTTCCGGTGACAGGAATCACCCCTATTTCAACACAAACAGATGGAG
>VYGS01000136.1 GCA_009841725.1 Gammaproteobacteria bacterium | reverse complement strand
CCTCGTCAAGAACCAGCAATTTCGGATTGAGCATCAGCGCCCGCCCGATCGCCAGCATCTGCTGCTCGCCCCCGGAAAGCTGGCTTCCCATGCTGCTCGCCCTGGCCGACAGGGCGGGAAACAGTGCCATGACCCCCCGCACCGTCCAGGAATCGGGAGAATCATCGCGGTTTGCCGCAGTCGCGACGAGATTTTCGGTCACCGTCAGGTTCGGAAAGATCTGCCTCCCCTCGGGCACAAGACCGATTCCCGTGCGGGCAATCCGGTATGCGGGCAGCCCGACAAGATCGCAGCCGTCGAAACGGATTGATCCCGCCCCGACCGAAACCTGCCCGAATATCGCCTTGACCGTGGTCGTCTTTCCCATTCCGTTCCGGCCAAGCAGTGTGGTGACGGACCCCGTCCTGACTTGCATGCTGAGCCCGAACAGCACCTGACTTACGCCGTAGGACGCGTCCAGATCCCGAATCTCCAGGCTCATGCGTGCAAATCCCCCAGATAGGCCCGCTGCACTTCCGGATTGGCCCTCACCTCTGCGGCCGGACCGGTTGCGATGATGCTCCCGTCGACCAGAACCGATGCGGTGTCCGCCAGGGCGAATACCGCATCCATGTCGTGCTCGACCAGCACCATGGTCATCTTTCCCTTGAGCCCGGCCAGCAACTCGACGATCCGCCCGCTCTCCCGTTTGCCCATGCCTGCCATGGGCTCGTCCAGCAACAGGAGCCGAGGATTCAATGCCAGCGCCATGGCGATCTCGAGCTGCCGTCTCTGGCCATGGGATACGGCCCGGGCCTCGGATCCGGAAACGTCCTTCAGACCCACGTCCTCAAGGTATTGCATCGCCCGTTCGCGAAGGTCCCGTTCCAGCGAGATCGGCCTCCAGAACCTGAAGGAATGACCCGAGACCGACTGGGCAGCCATCATCACGTTTTCGACCAGTGTCATCGGCATGATGACGCTGGTGATCTGGAAGGATCGGGCAAGGCCGATATGGGCATGGCGATGCGAAGGGGCACGGGTGATGTCGACGCCGTTGAAATGGATCGTGCCGCTGTCCGGGACGATGATGCCGGACAGCTGGGCGATCAGCGTGGTCTTTCCCGATCCGTTCGGACCGACAATGGCATGCGTCTCGTTCTCCTCGATGTCGAGATTGACATCCGACGACGCCATGATGCCTCCAAACGACTTGTTCAGATTGCGAATGGCCAGGCTCATCGGGAGTGATTCCGCCTCTCCAGCTTCTCGACAAGTCCGTGCAGGCCGCCACGGCCGAACAGCACGATGGCAATCAGGAATCCGCCGAACAGCAAATGCCAGTAGACCGTGAAGGCGGAAAGGATTTCTTCCAGAAGAAGAAATACCGCCGTCCCGGCCACCGGTGCCAGCAACACTCCGGTTCCTCCCAGCACGACCATGAAGATCAATTCGCCCGACCGCGTCCAGTCCATCATTTCGGGGCTGATGAAATAGGTGAAATTGCCAAGCAGAAATCCCGATATGCCGGCCATCGCACCGGATATGGCGTAGCACGCCAGCTTGTATCGGTAGGTGTTGTAGCCGAGCGACTGCATGCGCGGCTCGTTATGGCGGATTCCCACGATCACCCGGCCGAACCGGGAGTGGATCAGCCGATTCATCAGCCCGAGACATCCCGCAAGCACCCCCATCGCAAGATAGTACAGCACGCCGGGATTCTCCAGATTGAGCAGTCCGGAGAATTCGCTTCGCTGATAGATCAGCAAGCCGTCGTCCGCCCCGTACTCTTCCAGGCTCACGAACGTGAAATACAGCATCTGTGCGAACGCCAGAGTGATCATGATGAAATACACGCCCCGGGTTCGAAGGCAAATCGCGCCGGTGACCAGCGCGAACAGCACACAGGCCGCGATGGCGATGCCAAGATGAAGATATCCGCTGTAGATTCCGTAGTAGCTCGGGATGGCAACGCTGTAGGCGCCGAGCCCGACAAAGGCGGCGTGGCCCAGACTGATCATCCCGCCATAACCGAGTATCAGGTTCAGGCTCGAGGCGGCGATCGACAGGATCAGCACCCGGGTCAGCAAATCCATGTAGAAGGGCTGGTCCGCCCACACCAGGACCGGCGGTGCCGCCAGCAGGAACAGGAACAGGGTGCCATAGACGCCCCATGACACCCGACGCGGAGCGGACGGTTTCATCGCATGGAGCTGGCGGGTGGAAACAGCCCCTGGGGGCGAAACGCCAGCACCGACGCCATCAGGATATAGATCGTCATTGCGGACAAGGCCGGCGCGGCCGTCTCGGCATACCGGGTTGCCAAAAACAGCGACAGCAGATCATCCAGGTAGGAACGGCCCAGCGTGTCGATGAAACCGATCAGGATTGCGCTGACGAACGCGCCCTTGATCGAGCCGATTCCGCCCACGATCACCACGACGAATGCCACGATGATGATCTCGTTGCCCATGCCGATACTGGCCTCCGTGATCGGCGCTATGAGCATGCCCGCGAACCCCGCCAGAGCGGCGCCAAGCGCAAACACGACCAGATAGAGGCGGTCGATGTTGACACCCAGCGCCGTGACCATGGTCCGGTTCGAGGCACCCGCCCGGATCAGCATGCCCAGCCGGGACCGCGTGACCAGGAAAAACAGCCCAACCACCACCGCCAGGCCGGCCGAGATGATGAGCACCCGGTAGCCGGGAATGATCACGCCGGCAATGTCGATCTGGCCATTGAGCCAGGCAGGCAGCGGTATGGTCATGCCGGCAGCGCCCCAGATGAGATGCGCCAGAGTGTCGAAAATCAATATCAGGCCGAATGTCACCAGCACCTGGTCGAGATGGTCATGCGCATAAAGCTTTCTGGCCACAAACCGTTCCACCAGCAAGCCGACCCCGAACACGATCACCACCGCGATCACGACCGAGGCGATCAGGGACCCGGTCCGCTCGACGAGCGTGGCACAGACGAAAGCGCCGATCATGTAGAAGGAGCCATGGGAAAGGTTGATGAAATCCATGATTCCAAAGATCAGCGTCAGCCCGGCGGCGAGCAGGAACAGCAGCATTCCCAGCTGCAATCCGTTCAGCAGCTGGGAAATCAGCAGTTGCCAGTCCATGTCCCGATCAGTCTGGAGCGGTCAGGGCGACGGAGCAGACGCCCCGCTGGTGGATGCTAGTTCGGGCACTCCGCTGCATAAGGGTCCTGATGATTCTCGAAAACCGTCCTGACGATACGGGTCGTCCAGTTTCCGTCATCGTCAGCAACCACTTCACGCAGATAGAAATTCTGGATCGGCATATGGTTGTTGCCGTAGCTGTAGCGGCCCCGAACCGAATCATAATCGGCCTTTTTCAGGGCGGCTCTCAGGGCATCCCGGTCCTCAAGGTCTCCGCCGGTGGCCGTCACCGCGCTGTTGATCAGCATGATCGTGTCATACGATTGCGCGGCATAAAACGACGGGTAGTTGCCATGGACCGCCCTGAAGTCCTCGACGAATTTCCGGTTGACCGGATTGTCCAGGTCGGGCCCCCAGAACATCGTGCTCTTTGATCCCAGCACGCCCTCGGTGTTGGTCGACTGGAGCTTCGGCAGGGACAGCGAATCGACCGTGAACACCGTGTACAGGGGAAGGACATCCTTGAGGCCGGCCTGCTGGTACTGGGTGATGAACGCCCCGCCGGCGCTGCCCGGATAGAACACGAACAACGCCTGCGCACCGGATGCCTTGGCCTTGGCAAGCTCGGCTGAAAAGTCGAGCTGCCGGTCCTTGCCCCACTTGGTCAGGTCCTTCCCGACGACCTCGCCCTTGAACACGCTTTCGACCCCGGCCACCATGTCCTTGCCTGCCGCATAGTTCGGCGCCATGACGTATATCGACTTGAGGCCGTCCTGGTTGAGCACTTCGCCCATGGCCATGGGCGTCTGGTCATTCTGCCAGGATGTCGAAAAGAAATTGGCATGGCAATTCTTGCCGGCCAGTTGCGAGGGCCCGGCATTCGAACTGATCAGGAACTTGCCGGAATCCAGGACCGTCTTGCTCGATGCCAGCAGGACATGCGACCAGATGAAGCCGGTAACAAAGTCGACATCGTCCTTCTTGACGAGCTTGTCGGCCTTCTGCTTGCCGATCTCCGGCTTGAAGCCGTCATCCTCGAAAATCACCTCGATATCCTTTCCGGCCATCTTCCCTCCAAGATGGCTGACCGCCAGATTGACCGCATTTTGCATGTCCTCGCCAATCACGGCAGCAGGGGTTGTCAAGGTGGTAATGAAGCCGATCTTGACGGTGTCGGCCAAGGCGGTTGCCTGGAACATCGTCAGGCTGGCCGCCCAGAGTATTGCTTTCGGAAATTTCATGACTGCAACCGATTCGGGATTGTGGCAGATGGACCGGATGCGTACCCGCTTCCGGATATTCCCAAATATTCCGGGACACCATCCCCACACATTGATTGAAAACGGCTTATTGTAGCAATAAACCATCCGACCGCCGACCACGGCACGACGGCAAGGCAAATTCTTGACGGAATTTCACGGTCAATCCGTTCTGGCAACGACACCCGGCTGACTGCCTGAACCAATTGCATGCCGAGTCGTGACCGGACCCGTCTGCGAGCCACTCAGTCGAGGCCGTAGAATCTGCGCACGGTACTGTCTGCAACCCCTTGAAGATAGAGCGCCGTCTCGGCGTCGATTCTCCCGAAGTAATCGTAGGGAATGCCCACCGGCGATTGGCCGTAGAGGCTCGCAAACACCGTCGCTGCGCCCAGATAGGTGCCAAGCAGACTCGGGTGGGTGCCGTCGTAGGGCATGTGCAACCCGAGTTCCGGACGGCGGCGATAGGATTCCTCGAACGCAAGGCCCACGGGGATCACCAGCGCGCCAACCTCGTTTCCAACGCGCACATACAATTCTTCCACCTCGCGGATCATCCCTTCACGATGTTTCGGGTGCGGAGAGACGTAGGCATGCGTCATGTACAGGGCGGTTTCGGCACCGGCGGCGGCGATCTCCCGGGCAAACTCCGACACGGTTCTGGAAAATCTGTCCCGGGCCGGATCCGACAGCGCCGACGCGCTGTGACCCTGCAGAATCACGACCTGGAAGGAGTCCGCGACACCCAGCCTTCCCGGCTCAAGATAGGCCGCGATGTCATGGTAGTGCAGCCGACCGTCATTGACCGTCACCGACTTGATATTGATCGCCTCCTCTTCGTGGATGCCGGACGCCTTGACCATTCGGAGCAGGTGGTCGTGCAGACTGTTGTTGTAATAGAGATAGCTGTTTCCGACAAACAGCAGGCTCGACGGCCTGGCGTTTGAGGGGGCGGTCACCTTGACCGCCGTATCCGCCGAACCGACCGGAACGAAGAGCCCCAGAAAGACAGCGGCAAGGAAGGCAAAAAGCTGTCCGGCCCGCAACATCATCGTGAAATTTGCCGAACGGTGTCCGAACATTCGCGCCGTCAGCCTCGTTTGCGTACCTGCGACTGTGCGTTTCATCAAATGGCGGATCAGGGTGAAGATCGTGGAAGTCCTCTTATTTTACTGTACTGCATCGTGCTGCAACGGCCGACGACCGAAGCAGGGCGACGATTCGGCCGACACTCATGAAGTCGCCCAGATCAAGGCCTGGCGGAGTTGCCGGGACAATCCCTCCAGCGCCGCACGGGGCGTATGTTAAGATGTCGGACCGCCTGAAATTGTCCTTAAGAACCTTGTTTTGCTCCGATATTCGAGCCTGATGGAATGACTGCGTCGACAAGAGAAACAGGCCGAAGAGGGGGCGGTCGAGCCGCCCGGCGCGAACAACGCACTCGGCGAACGGCCGCCAAGGCCATCTGGGGTGGCCTTTCGGGAGGACGGTACAACCCGCTCACCCGAACCGCCATGGACAGGGTGCATCATGCCGCTCTGGATCTGCTGGAAACCCTGGGAATCGGCGATGCGCCTCCCGCGCTCCGGGACATTGTCCTGCCGAAGGGGTGTTACATCAACGACCACGATCGCCTTTGCTTTCCCCGCGGCCTGATGGAGGACATCATCGCAAACGCGGCACGCAGTTTCGTCGTGCATGCCCGGGGCGCGCGCGCCGGCAGGGACGATATCGAATGCAGCGGGTCAAAGGTCTATTTCGCCACATCCGGCACCGCCGTGACCACCTTTGAGCCGGAATGCCGCACCTACCGGTCCTCCACCTTGGGCGATATCTATGATTTCACCCGGCTCACCGACCGTCTTGACAACATTCACATGGTCGGCGACACGGTGGTTCCGACCGATATCCAGGATGATTTCGAGCACGACGTCAACGTGCCGTTCGCCATGATGGCCGGTACGGAAAAGCCGCTCTGCTTCGCATTTCGAAGTGCCGCCAGCATCCGCCCGGCCATTGAAATGTTCGACACCGTTCTCGGCGGCGAGGGACGATTCGCCAACGAACCGTTTGCCATATTCGGCGGCTGTCCGATCGTGTCGCCGCTACGATTCGGTCTCGAGAACCTGCAGGTTATGATGGAGACGAGCCGACTGGGTCTGACCAGCGATCTCGCGGTCGCGCCCCAAAGCGGTGCCACCGCGCCCGCGCCCCTTGCAGGCATTCTTGCCCAGGTCATCGCGGAAACGCTGTCCTGTCTGGCAGTGGTCAACCTGATCCGCCCCGGGTGCCCCATGGCCTTCGCGGCCTGGCCTTTCATCACGGATCTGCGAACCGGCTCGTTCACCGGCGGCAGTGGCGAGGAAGCGCTGCTCTCGGCGGCGGCGGTGCAGATGGGACGCTACTACGACTTGCCGAACTCGGTCGCGGCGGGAATGACCGATTCGAAGATTCCGGATGCCCAGCATGGATACGAGAAGGGCATCAGTCTCGCTCTGGCGGCGATGGCGGGCGCAAACCGCGTCTGCGAGGCCGGCGGCATGATGGGAAGCCTCATGGGATGCAGCTTCGAATCACTGGTCATCGACAACGAGATCCTGGGCATGGTGCTTCGGGCAACGCGAGGTATCGAAGTGAGCGACGACACCCTGTCGCTCGACGTGATCAAGGAATCGGTCATCGATCCGGGCCATTTTCTCGGCCACGGCCAGACCCTGGGATACATCGAGACCGAGTACCTCTATCCGGAGCTGTCCGACCGCTCGCCCTCGGCGACCTGGGAGCAGGCGGGCTCCCGGGACCTGTATGAGCGGAGCCGTGAAATCGTGAAGGACATTCTCGCGTCGCACCGCCCGATGTATATCGGGAAGTCTGCGGAGCGGGCCATCCGGGCCCGGTTCCCGATCCGCCTGCCCGCGATGTCGTGAACAGCGCGATCAGTCGCCGCGGGAACGGATGCGCCGCGCCCTTGCGGTGGACGCGATGTGCCATCCGATCACCAGGACAATCATCGTGAAGATGATGGCGGACACCGGCCGCTCTATAAAGTCCAGCGGCGTCTGGACACGCGCCATGGCGGAGCGCAGTTTCACTTCCATGATGCCGCCGAGCACCATGCCGAGAATGATCGGGACGATCGGAAGATCGAGACGCTTGAGTATCAGCCCGAAAATCCCGAAACCGGCGGCGAGGGCGCAGTCGGTGATGGAGTTTCGCAAGGAATACACGCCGACGAATCCCAGCGTCAGGATCATCACCCCGAGAAAACGGGAGGGAATCCGGATAATCCTGAGGATTCCGTTGGTCGAGAACATCAGGAACACCAGCACGATGATATTGAGCAGCAGCAGCGCGATGTAGAGGGCGACCACGAAGTCGAGCTGGTTGGCGAAAAGCTGCGGTCCCGGAATGACGTTGTGGACATAGAAGACGGAAAGCATCATGGCGGTAAGAGCCTCGCCCGGTATTCCGAGAGCCAAGAGCGGAATCATCGCGGCACCGGGGACCGCGTTGTTGGCCGCTTCCGACGCGATCAGCCCTTCCGGGGAGCCCTTGCCGAATCTTTCCGGTGTTCTGGAGGTTTTCTGGGCATAGGTGTAGGACAGGAACTGTGCCGTGAACTCGCCCACGCCGGGGATCATTCCCATCGACACGCCGAACGAGGATGACACGGTCGCAACGCGCTTGAATTTCAGCAATTCCCTGAGCCCCTGGAAGATTCCGCCCGAGACCCTGTCGACGCGTGCGCGGGTATCCGGCTCCACCAGCAGAAGGAATGCCTGCGACAGGGCAAACAGGCCCAGAACGACCACGATCAGGTCAATGCCGGAAACCAGCCAGCTCTGATCGAAGGTATACCGCCGCGTGTACCTCACGGGCTCGAGCCCGATGGTGTGGATGAAGATGCCCAGGCAGGCCATCATTCCTGCGCTGACGATTCGCCCACGGTGTGCCAGCACGACCAGAACCAGTCCGAGCAGGGCGGCAAGGAAGATCTCCCTGCTGCCGAAGTGCGGGGCAATCAGGGCGAGAACCTGTGACAACAGGACAAGACAGACGACCGAAAAGATGCCCCCGAAAAACGATGCGGAGTAGGCCAGGGACAGGGCCCGCCTGGGGCTGTCGCGTTTCGCCATGGGATACCCGTCGTAGGTGGTCAGGGCGTTGACCGCCGTTCCGGGCGTATTGATCAGCACGGCGGGTATCGCGCCGCCGTACATGGACGAACCGTAGACCCCAAGCAGCACGGTCAGTCCCACGATCGGATCCATGGAGAAGGTCGCCGGCAGGAGAATGGCGATCGCCACCGCCGCGCCCACACCGGGAATCGCGCCGATCACCACCCCGCCAATGGATCCCGCCAGAAGCGCCGCCGCAACATCCCAGCGATAGAGAATGGCGATCGAGGAGGCCAGCAACTCCATGTCTACATGTACTGAATCATGAAGTTGCGAAGCCCGCCCGGGAGATGTTCATAAACCTGTCCTGCGGGTATCTTGACTTCGAGCACCCCCTTGAAGACAACGACAATCGCAATGCCCACCAATACCGCGGCCGAGATCGTGGTCCGGTCCCGATAGCCGGTGCGTAGTGCCAGGGAAGCCGCGAATATCACCGTGGTCGGCAAATATCCCATCAACGGAACGATCCACACATACAGCATGAACCAGCACGCGTATTCGATGGAACGGCACCACAGCAGCATTTCCCTGCCCCGGCCCTCCCGGCGGTCCGAGACAACCGCGCCGCACACGTTGAGCAGGGCGAAAACCGTCATGCCGGCCAGACTGAGCGCGGGCCACAGCATCGGCTGGGCGTACCAGGCCGTGCCCCCGACCCAACTGGTTTCATGCCCCAGCCTGGACAGCAGGAACAGGGAAAGCAACAGGAAGCACGCAGCGAAAACCAGATCACCGGGGTGCCGGTCGCGCTTCAGGAGATGCTTGACCACTCGTCGGACGATAGGGTTGGAGTATCCGGATTGCCTGCCATTGTATCAGGCGCCCCGGACAACAGGCATCTTCCGGAACCGGACGGCCGATTCTTCTCGCCGGCCGGTCCGGGGATGGCGGGGAAGCGGCCGCCTGTGGCCCGCTGCCGTGAGCCGGCCCGGACAGCGACGCGTGGCCCTGCCCGGGCCAAAGCGGCTACTCCAGAATCTTGCCGATCAACTGCAACGTCTGGATGTCCTTTTCGATCTGCGACTGCGCCGCTTGCGCGTCCTGCCAGTAGATCAGGGCCCCGGTATCCATGGCGAGCTTCTTCGCGGCATCGGAAGCCACGACCTTCCTGGCAACGGCGATGATTTTCTCGCGGGCGCCGGCCGGAGTGTCCTTGTGCACAAACAGGCCGTTCCACAATGCGATGTCCAGCTCCGGGACGATTTCGGACGCGGTCGGAACATCCGGCGTGATACCGATTCGCTCGCTGCTAATCGAGGCGAGAATCTTGATCTGATCCTTGCACGGAAACACCAGCTGCAGGGTCGTGTTGATGACGTCGACGTCTCCCGAGGCGAGCGTATTGCAGTTCAGCTCGTCGAATGCGGCATCAGAGCTGTAGCTGAACCCCATTTGCCTGGCCATGGCGAGCGTCACGCGGGTCGGGATGAGCGGCGCCCCGAAATGCCCCAGGGCAACATCATTGCTCCCGGCGTATTCCGCCAGGCCCTGCATGTCGTCATACGGCGCGTCTGCTCCCGCCGCGATGACGAAGGGATAGGTCAGGAAATTGCCGATCGGATCGAAAGGATTGGGATTGAGTTCCGGGATGCCGATATTCGGGCCGACGACCGGTATGGCGATGATGAATGAGCCGACGGTGTAGCCGTCCGCCGGGGCATTGGCCACCTCAATCGCTCCGGGAAAAGGCCCTCCACCCCCTCCGGGCTTGTTGACCACGGCCGCCGCGACACCGTATTCCTTCTGAAACTCCTCGGCAATCATCCGGGTCAGAACATCCTCCAGGTCTCCCGGAGGCCAGGGCACGACAAATGTGACCGGCCGATCCGGGTACTCGGCCTGAACGGACGGTACGATCACCAGCAATCCGATCAGGACGGACAACAACAGTTTCTTCATGATTTCCTCCACCAGTTGTACAAGATTCCAATGTGTTCGTTTTGCAGACCGACCCGCGGGAAGCGGACAGGAGTATTCCACGCCCAATTCCGTCATGACCAGCCCGTTGCGGGACGCTCGAACCAGACATGGACCTGCCCGGTTCCGGTCGCGTTTTCGTAGTCGCTGTACAATTGCCCCCGCGCCCGGCATTCGCGCCCGCCGATGGCCGACGCCATCATCAGATAGTGACCGAACCGTCCCTCCGGGGCATGCGCGCGATACTCGTCCATGCCGTCCACAACGGCAGCATGGTTCCCCTCGAGCCACCATCCGATGCGCTTCTCGTCTGCTGCACGGGCTTCGGGAGTCACGACATGCGAGGGATCGGATTCTTCGTGTGCGCCCAGCTCATCGAGTGGCCAGAAACGGTGGCTCATGCCGCCGCTTGCAAGCAGCACGACCCGCCGGTCCGACTCGCCCACCGCATCGGCGATGGCCCGGCCGACCGCGAGAAAATTGTGATCCTGCGCCGTCTGGCAGATGCCGACGGACAGCCATGCCTCCCCGCGGTTCAAAAAATGCGACAGGTTGACGGTCGGGTAATGGATGGGCAAGAGCGGGTCTTCGCAGGCATGGCAACGGACTCCGCCGGCATTTACATGGCGTCCGATCGATTTCGCGAGGTCGGGGTCGCCCTTCAGGTCGTATTCGATGTCGGCCATGCCCCGGGGCAATTCTTCCGACGTATAACGGCCCCGGCGACGGGAATGGGCAGTCAGAACGAACTCGACCGTCGTGAACCAGTGGGTGTCGAACACGACAACGGCATCGGGGCTGAGCCGGTCAAGCACCTCGCTTCTTAGCCGGTGAAGTCCCGGCACCAGGGAGATTTCCTTGCCGGCATTCAACTCACGCCGCACTGATTCCGGGTACATGATGGTCGGCGCGTGGGAAAGAAACCCGGCACCGATGATCTCGCCCATATGACTCTCTGCTCCGAACCGTCTGCACGGGATCTTTGGCCCCGTTGACTTTTTCCGCGGAAAGCTTATCATTCCATAAATTCGTTTGCAACCAAACAATATTGCGCACCCCGGCCCGCCTGACAGGTCGGATATTCAAAACCAGGACTTCTCCCGGCAATGAGCTCTGAAGGCGACCGCACGTTGATCGACGGCGTTTCCGTGTCGCCGCACCATTTCATAAACGGAAAGCGTGTCGCGTCCGACCGCTCTTTCGAGGTGCGCTCCCCCCTTGACTGGAACATGAAGCTCGCCGACGTGTCCCGCGGCGACCGGGAAATCGCCGACAGGGCGGTTGCCGCGTCGGTTGACGGGTTTCGGCAATGGTCGTCCATGGCGATTGGAAAACGTGTCGACGTCCTGCTCAGGCTGGCTGACCTGATTGACCAAAATGCGGCCGACATTGCAACGGTGGAGTGCCTCGACATGGCCATGCTGCTCGGCAGCCTCAAGGCCCGGCTTGTGCCCCGGGGGGCGCTGAATTTCCGAAACTATGCCGAACTGGCCGCCGCTCACGAAGAGCGTTGCTGGTCTTCACGGGGAACACGAAACCGCATCATTCGCGATCCGGCAGGACCGGCCGTCGTCATCACGCCCTGGAATGCCCCGTTCATGCTGGCAACATGGAAGCTGGCCCCTGCGCTGGCCGCGGGCAATTCCGTCATCCTCAAGCCGGCCGAGTGGGCTCCGCTCTCCGCCAGCCTGCTGGCCGATCTCGTCAACGACGCCGGATTTCCGCCCGGAGCATTCAACGTTGTCCAGGGTCTGGGTCACGAGATCGGCGCCGCGCTGGTTTCGGATTCCCGCGTCCGCCGGATTTCGTTCACCGGCTCTCCCGAAACCGCCCGTCTCATCGGCCAGGCGGCGGCCCGGAACATCGTGCCGTTTACGGCCGAGCTCGGCGGAAAGGGGCCGCTCATCGTCTTCGCCGACGCAGACATTGACGCCGCCGCCCGCAAGGCGGCCGCACAGTTCGAGGATTCCGGCCAGGTCTGCCTCGCCGGCACCCGTCTGCTGGTCGAGTCCTCGGTCAGGGACGCCTTTCTTGAGCGATTCGTCGACCACACGGGCCGACATGTAAGGGGGGACAGCCGGGAACCGGACACCACGCTGAGCCCGGCCATTCATCCCGAGCACCTTGAGCGGGTGGAAGGATTCGTGGAGCGGGCGAAGCGAAACGGCGACCGGATCGTGTTCGGCGGCCAACGCACCGACCCGGACAAGCTGTGGTATGAACCCACCCTGATCGAACCCCGGTCAAACGATTCCGAAATCGTCCAGAAGGAGATTTTCGGACCGGTACTGACCATCCAGTCATTCGAGTCGGAAGACGAAGCGTCGGAGCTGGCGAACAGCACGCGGTACGGGTTGTCGGCAATCGTGTACACCTCCAGCGAGCAGCGCGCGGCCCGGCTCGGGCGGGCAGTCCGTGCCGGAACGGTCTGGGTCAATACCTTTCTCGTGCGGGATCTGACGGCGCCTTTCGGAGGCTATGGAATCAGCGGAATCGGTCGAGAAGGCGGTGATTACGCGCTGGAGTTTCACAGCGACCTGAAGACCCTGCAGATTCTGGAAGGAACGGTCTCCTGATACCCGGGACCCCGCACCGGACGGCGCAGAGGGAGGAGTCGGCCGATAAGCCGGGTTCTGTCGTGGGCAGCCATTCATCTGGATCGCCTGTCGCCAGGGATCTCAAGCAACCTACCCGGATCCGGTGCGGGCCACACCATCAGGATCCCTATTTGGTCTTGCTCCAGGTGGGGTTTACCCTGCCACTGCTGTTGCCAGCAGCGCGGTGCGCTCTTACCGCACCATTTCACCCTTACCTCCGGACAATCCGAAGGCGGTATGCTTTCTGTTGCACTGGCCGTCAGCTCGCGCTGCCCAGGTATTACCTGGCACCTTGCCCTGTGGAGCCCGGACTTTCCTCAATCCCCGAAACGGGCACTGCGGCTGCCTGGCCGACTCCCGCTCCCAATGCTACCACCGGAATCGAAAATATCAAGCAGAATCGGATGCGCCAGCCCCGGCTTGAGCGCCCGCTCGGCCCGCGCCGTCATCGTCGTCATTCCTTGGCGGAAGCCTCGGCGATTCGCCGGTACAGGCGGTTTCGACTCACGGAGAAGGTTTCGGCCGCGATGCGGCTGGCCTCCTTCGCCGGGAGCACGGCGCCGAGACGATCAAGCAGGGCGCAAGCCTTCTCCCATTCGTGATCGGCATCGCGACGGCCATCGACCACGATCACGAATTCTCCCTTCTTCTGGTCATCTGCGGAATCGACAAACTCCCGCGCCGCGCCAAGCGGGCCGAAGAAAAAGGTTTCGTGCAACTTGGTCATTTCGCGGCAGATCACGATTTCCCTGTCCGGGTCCAGCAAGTCGGCCATGTCCTTGAGGCAAGCCGCGATCCGATGGCTGGATTCATAGAAGATCAGGGTTCGGGGTTCGTTTGCCAGTTTTTCAAGCGCATTGCGCCGTCGTCCCGACTGGGACGGCAGGAATCCCTCGAAACTGAACCGGTCGGCCGGCAACCCGGAAACACTCAATGCAGCAATCACCGCACTCGGCCCCGGAATCGGCGATACGCGGAGCCCCCGGCGCCGCGCTTCGCGAACCAGCGGATATCCCGGATCGCTGATCAGCGGCGTGCCGGCATCGCTGACCAGCGCGATACTGGAGCCGGCGCACAACCGGTCGATCACCCATTGCTGCATCTTCCGTTCGTTGTGGGCATGGAACGACCGGGTCGGGACCGACAGGCCGAACGCAGACAGCAGCCTGGCCGTCTGCCGGGTGTCCTCGCACAACACGAGATCCGCCTCGGCCAGGGTCTGCCGGGCCCGTTCACTGAGATCGGACAGGTTGCCGATGGGTGTCGCAACGACGTACAGAATGCCGGCATCGCCGTTCATCATCACAGTATTCCTCCGTGCGGAAATCTTTGCCTCTGGAGATGAGTATATAATTCCCCTTGCGCACCAGTGTGTCAACAAGGGGTTTCACGATGTCGCCGTATCGCCCGGCTCAAACGATTGCCGATTCACGCAATGCCGTGCTGCTTTGCCTGTCATTGGGCGCGCTCGTGGCAGGGTGCGTGCAAGCACCGGTTGCGCCCTTGCCGGAAACGCCTCCTGTCGTTGAGTCGTCCATCGAGACCCCCGAACCCGTTGAAGAGCCGGAACCGGCCGTCACCGCGGTTCCGGAGCCCGAAATAGAGGAGCCGCCGGCCAAGCAAGAACCTGTCGTGACCAGTTTCGGACTGCAGGACAAGGAAGAGGTCGTCCCCCTCGATGACCCGTGGAAGCTGGTTGAACAGGCCTATTCCCTGCCGGCTGATCAGGCCTCGGGGCTGTTCATACGGGCCGTGGAGGAATTTCTCAAACAGGGCCAGATCTCGACAGCATCGGGCATTCTCGACTTGCTGATCTCGTATCCCATGTCCAGGGACGAACAGGTTCGCAGCGAGATCCTGAGATCCCGCATCGATCTTGCCCGAGACGACAGCGAGAGGGCGCTGGCCCGACTGTGGGAGATCGATCTTGGACAAATCCACAACCCCGGCCTGCATCTTGAATTTCTTGAAATCCTCTCCGATGCCCAGAATGCGAGCGGGCGGAACGCCGACGCCACGGCCACTCTGATCCAGCTTCATGACCTGTCCGACAACGAGGCGAGGGTTCCGGTACAGCAACGGATCATCGAGCAGATTCGTGCCCTGAATCCGCTTGACCGGTCACTGCTCGCCGTGCAGTCGACCCATCTCAATACCTCGGGATGGATTGCACTTGTCGAGGCGCTGGATTTTTCCAATCCGCAATTCCTGTATACGGATTTCAGGAACTGGCGGAAGATCTATCCGGATCACCCGGCCACCCTGGACGGCCTGGTACGGACCCAGGAGGACTACGAACTGACCGCATACCGCCAGATCGCCTTGCTGCTGCCCCTGACTTCGGATTTCGGGCCGGCCGCCCAGGCATTCTACGACGGCTTCATGGATGCGGCGTCCCAGGATCCGTCTCCCCTTCGGCCCGGTGTCATGCTGTACGATATCGGCAACGCGGCCGGACTCAGCCAGCTCTATTACCGGGCCGCGGTCGACGACGGCGCCGACCTCGTTGTGGGTCCCCTGGGCCGAGAAGCCGCCGGCGGCCTGCTTGAAGAGTTCATCGGGGAGGTTGACACGCTGGTGGTCACCGACATCCCGGAGGGGTCGGACTCGCCCCGCCTGTTCGCCATCAACCTCTCTCCCGAGGCGGAGGCCAGGATGATCGCAGAAAAAGCCTGGGCAGACGGGTACCGGCAGGCCACCGTGTTCAGGGCGTATACCCCGTGGGGGGAGCGCGTCGCCAATGCATTCATCGAAAAATGGGAAGCGATCGGCGGCGTCACGGTGAAGAACGATCCCTTTCCAACCGATCTTGACGACCATTCCTCGATCATTCGAAAATTCCTTGGCATCGACAAGAGCATCGTCCGGCGCAAAATCCTGGAAGCGCATCTCGACGCACGGGTCTCGTTCAAACCAAGAAGAAACGAGGACATGGATTTCATCTTTCTGGCTGCCAATGCCGCACAGGCACGGATCACTGTCCCGCAACTGCGGTTTTTCCAGGCCCACGACCTGCCGGTCTACGCCACCTCCTATGTGTATTCGGGCACACCGAGCCCCGAACTGGATGCGGATCTGAACGGGGTGATCTTCCCGGACATGAGATGGATGCTTCAGGGGATAGACGTCTATCGCGCGCAGATGGCCGACAAAGCCAGCGAGGACACTCCGCCCGGGGAAGAGACATTGGAGGAACCGGACAACGAGGTGTCGCCGCCCGACGCATCAATCGAAAACACCGGGGAAGCGGAAGCCGAGGCGGAATCCGATCCGGACCCAGCGGGCGGAGCATTCCAGGCCGTTGCTTCCGAGTCACCGGACATCAGGGTCTCCCCGGAACACGCCCGACTCCCGGACAAGCCCCGGCCATACCGGAACACCGGACTGGACCGGATCTATGGACTGGGGTTGCAGAGCTACCTGCTGGCACCCCGGCTCTCCGCGCTCAGGCACGATTCCCAAATCCAGTATTCCGGGCCGGCCATGACCGTCAGTCTGTCGGGCAACGGGGAGGTCGTCCGGCATCCGGTCTGGCTGATGTTCCGGGACGGACTGCCGGAACTTGAGGAGCGTCTCATCAAGAACCGCGGGAAATCCGGAATCTGAGCCGTCCGGGACGGGGCCATCCCGGTCCGCAAGCACACAGGCGCCCCGCGGAAAGCCGATATCTTCACGATTCCGGTCAAGCCGACTTATCTGGCGGCGCGCTTTCCCCGTCCCCTTCTTGCTTTCGGCTTGGCGTTCTTCAGCAGGTCCCGGCATTCATCGAGCGAGAGGGACTCGGGATTCTCGATGGACTTGGGCAGCGTTACATTTTTCTTCCCGTCCGTCACATACGGGCCGAAGCGTCCCTTCAGGATCCGGATTCCCGAGTCATCGAAATCGCGAATCACCCGGTTTGCAACCTCCTGCCTTCTCTCGACAACCAGTTCAAGGGCGGTCTGAAGATCGATCGTGCCGGGATCGTGCCCGCCCAGCGAGGCATTCTCCTTGCCGCACCTGACATACGGACCGTAGCGTCCGATGTTGACGGACACGTCCTGTCCATCGGGGTCCTGGCCCAGATGCCTTGGAAAGCTGAACAGCCCCAACGCCTCTTCCAGCGTAATCGTGTCGAGCTTCTGGCCGGGCTGCAGGCTGGCAAACCGCGGCTTTTCCTCGTCCTCCCGGGAGCCGATCTGCGCAAACGGCCCAAATCGCCCCAAGCGGACCGAAACCGGCTTGCCGGTCTTCGGATCGGTCCCCAGAGGTCTCGCCTGATTGACCTCTGCACGGGTGACCGATTCCTCCTTGTCCGCAACCTGCTTCGAGAAATGCTCCCAGAAGCGTTTCATCAATACCTTCCATTCCTTCTCGCCCCGGGATATTGCATCCAGTTCGTTTTCCATTCTGGCGGTGAACTCGTAATCGACATACCGTTCGAAATGCTCCGACAGGAACTTGTTGACAATCTTGCCGGTGTCGGTCGGCTTGAACCGGCGGGCATCGAGTACCGCATAGTCCCTGTTCTGCAATGTGCTGATGATCGTCGAATAGGTTGAAGGCCGCCCTATTCCATGCGTTTCCAGGGCCTTCACGAGACTGGCTTCGTTATAGCGCGGAGGCGGTTCGGTGAAATGCTGTTCGGGCCGGATTTCCGACAGATCGAGCCGCATCCCCTTTTCGAGACTGGGCAAAAGCACTTCCTTGGCGTCCGGATCGGACGAGTCGTCCTGCCCCTCGAGGTAGACCGACATGAAGCCCGGATCGCGAACGGTCGAACCGGAGGCCCTGAAAACCCCGTCCTCCCCCGCCGCCATGTCGACGGTCGTGGTATCGATGACGGCATGCGTCATCTGGCTCGCCACCGTTCTCTTCCAGATCAACTGGTACAGCCTGAACTGATCGCTGGAGAGATGCGGTTTCATCCGGTCCGGAACACGTATTGCCGAAGTCGGGCGGATGGCCTCGTGGGCCTCCTGGGCATTTCGTGTCTTGGTCCTGAAGCGACGCGGCACCTTCGGCAGCATGTTGTCGCCGTATCGTTCCCCGATGGCCCGGCGGATGTCATCCAGCGCGCTCGAGGCCAGCGCCACCGAATCGGTCCGCATGTAGGTGATCAGTCCCGCGGTTTCGCCGTCGATGTCGATTCCCTCGTACAACTGCTGGGCGACCTGCATGGTCTTTCGGGTGCTGAAATGCAGCTTCCTGGCCGCTTCCTGCTGCAGGGTGGAGGTGGTGAAAGGCGGAGCCGGATTGCGCTTTTTCTGTTTGCGCACGACTTCCAGGACCTCCAGACTTCCGTCTGCGGACCTCGACAGCGTTTCCTTGACGGCATGGGCCTGCTCCTCATTGGTGATGGAAAACTGTTCGATCTTCTCGCCCTGGTAGCGAACGAGCCTGGCGACGAACCGCTGTCCGTCGTGGCGCACATCGGCCTCGACCGTCCAGTATTCCTGTGCGACAAACGCCTCGATTTCCTGTTCCCGTTCGCAAATCATGCGAAGCGCCGGACTTTGCACCCGCCCTGCAGACAGGCCGGTGCGAATCTTTTTCCACAGCAACGGAGAAAGATTGAACCCCACCAGATAGTCAAGGACCCGGCGGGCGAGCTGTGCATCGACGAGATTGGCGGATATGTCGCGGGGATTCTTCACCGCCTCCTGTATTGCGGACGGGGTGATTTCGAAAAACTCCACCCGGTAGACCGGTTTGTCTCCGATGGCGTTTTTCTCCTTGAGCAATTCAAGCAGGTGCCAGGATATGGCCTCGCCTTCACGATCCGGGTCCGTGGCCAGATAAAGCGCATCGGACTTCTTCATCTCCCGGGCGATCTGGTCGACATGCTGTCGATTCTTCTCGATGATCTCGTATTGCATCGCGAAGTCCCGGTCGGGATCGACCGCGCCGGTCTTGGGCAAAAGATCGCGCACATGGCCGTACGAGGCCAGGGCCTTGAATCCATCACCCAGATACCGGGTGATCGATTTGGCCTTGGCAGGCGATTCAACGATGATCAGCGGTCCGCTCATGAACCTCCCTCTCTGTCCATGGATTCCTGTGCAATCCGGTCACCGGCTCGAATTCGTCAGTGCATGCTGCAGAACGCACCGTCCACAACCATGCTCTCCTCCGGAAGCGTCAAGCCCAGCCCCGCCGAATAGTTGCTCAACACCACGAGCACCACCCACTTGACATGGTCGAGCTCGATGGACTCCGGCTCAAGGCCCATCAGCTGGCTGATCACCATTTCCCGCGAAACAGTGTCCAGTATCCCGCTTTGTTCAAGCTGCATGATGTATCCCCGCGTGTCCGACGACAGGTGCCAGAGCTCCTCGGCCGTGTAATGCCGGACGGTGCCGAATTCACCGGCCTTTGTCTCGTCGCCGCATTCGTCCAGAACCGCCAGGTTTTCAAGCCAGTCGAAGGCCTTGGTGACCGTGCGCTCGTCGAAGCCGGCCTCGATCAATTCCTCGGCCAACTCATTCTGGTCCGAGCCATGCGGGTCGTCGCTGTCCAGATGGCAGTCCTCGAACAAATACATCAGCACATCCAGAATACTATTTCTCATGATTCACGAATTCCTAAAACAGGCAAAAGCAGGGGGGGGGGGCGTTATGCCATCGTTTCAACCACAGTGGAATTCCCCAGCGAATTTAACGGTTGCCGGGAACAATAGCAAAGGCTGATTTTGCACCG
>VYGS01000115.1 GCA_009841725.1 Gammaproteobacteria bacterium | reverse complement strand
CAACAACACGGGGTCACCGAACCCTCTCAGTCCCACATGTATTGAACCCGGACATTCTCTTGTCAATTGTCGGGGTGATCACTATCATTAGGCGAGGGGATGTATTGTTTTAACCATAGCCTCAATCTTAAATTTTGGAGATAACATGATTCTAGACAAAGCCAATGTATTGATGGTTGCCGGACGGAAGCTGTCCGCCCTGCTGGCCGCTGCCTTGCTCGCAGCCGGTGCTGCAGGTGTTCATGCGCAGGACGTCAAGGCGGGATTCGTTTATGTCGGTCCGACAGGTGATCACGGATGGACCTACCGGCACGATCTCGGGCGCCAAGCGGTGGAGAAGGAGCTTGGGGTGGAAACCACCTATGTGGAAAGTGTCCCGGAGGGGGCCGATGCAGAACGGGTGATCCGCCAGTTGGCCAGCAGCGGCCATGACATCATCTTTACGACATCCTTCGGCTACATGAACCCCACGGTCAAGGTCGCGAAGGAGTTCCCCGATGTCAAGTTCGAGCATGCGACCGGATACAAGCGGGCGGATAACGTGAGCACGTATTCGGCCAGGTTTTACGAGGGGAGAGCGGTAATCGGAACGATTGCAGGACATATGAGCAAGTCCGGGGTTGTCGGCTATATCGCATCCTTCCCCATTCCGGAGGTTGTGCGAGGCATCAACGCGTTCACGCTGGCGATGCGCAAGATCAATCCCGATGCCGTTGTCAAGGTGGTTTGGGTCAATACCTGGTACGACCCGGGCAAGGAAGGCGATGCCGCCAAGGCGCTGATCGACCAGGGCGCCGATATCATTACCCAGCATACCGACTCGCCAGCTGCGCTGCAGGTCGCCGAGCAACGGGGGGTCTATGCATTCGGGCAGGCTTCGGACATGTCCGCGTTTGCTCCCCAGGCGCAGCTGACGTCGATAATCGACGACTGGGATCCTTACTATGTCGACAGAGTGAAGGCGGTCATGGATGGGACCTGGACATCGATCGATGTCTGGGATGGCATCAAGGAGGGCATGGTCGGCTTCGCACCGTATGGCGATGCCGTGCCGGAGAATGTCCGGGCTGCCGCCGATGCGATCAGACAGGGCATTGTTGACGGAACCCTGCACCCGTTCGACGGGCCGATCGTGAACCAGGCCGGCGAGCAGGTCATCGGCGAGGGGGAGCATCTGGACGATGGCGTGCTGCTCGGCATGGACTGGTATGTTGAAGGAGTAGAGGGCGAGTTGAATTGATGCACTATTCCTGCTCATTCAGGGACGGGATTTGAAGTCGCCCATGGGGCCGGACGCCGGCCCCTCTCTTGTGCTGGCCCGCGGTTCGCGACGGTTCGGTTGGCATCATGCCGAAACGGTGTTGAACGGGAATCGCACGATTCCCTGGTTGAACCCGGATTGCACAATGCGTGCGAACTCGTTTTGCGGATGACCGGAACCATCCGCATATCGGACTGGTGTCGATGAAATATGCTCGATAGCCATCTTCAGGAGTGGCTGAATCTGCTGATTCGATGGATTCATTTCATCGTCGGGATTGCCTGGATCGGCGCGTCGTTCTATTTCAACTGGCTTGAGCACAATCTGAACCGGAACCGTGCGCCCGAAGATCGCATTGCCGGGGACTTGTGGGCCGTGCACGGCGGCGGTTTCTATCATCTCGACAAGTATGCGTCCGGCCCTGACCGGATTCCGGGGGCGCTGCACTGGTTCAAATGGGAGGCCTACACGACCTGGCTGACCGGCATGGTCCTGCTGGCGGTCGTGTATTATCTCAATGCGCAGATATTCCTGATCGATCCGTCTGTCAGGGATCTGACGCAAGCGGAGGCGATGCTGATATCGGTGGCCTCCATTGTCGGTTCATGGTTCGTCTACGATGGAATCTGTCGTTCTCCCCTCGCGCGGCATCCCAGGGCCCTGATCGGGGCGGTCTTCATCTATCTGGTCCTGTTGTCGTTTTTCCTGTCCAGCGTCTTCAGCGGCCGGGCTGCGTACATCCATGTCGGAGCCGCGATGGGGACACTCATGGCCGGGAACGTTTTTTTCGTGATCATCCCTGCCCAGAAGGAGATGGTTCGGGCGCTTGAAGAGAACCGGGAGACGGATCCGTCCGTCGGGGCCAGGGGGCTGTTGCGCTCCCTGCACAACAATTATCTGACGCTTCCCGTTCTGTTTGCCATGATCAGCATCCATTTTCCGAGCACCTACGGGAATTCGGCAAACTGGCTGATCCTGATCATGGTATCCTTGGCCGGAGTGGCTGCCCGCCATTACTTCAATATCCGCAAGACCAGTCGCTCCGCATGGTGGCTATTGGTGTTCGGTTTTTGCATTCTTGCTGGCGCGATGTGGCTGTCCGCTCCTGCCCCGGTTGATCGCGAGCAGGTGGCCGTTTCTTCGAAGGAGGTATTGGGTGTGATGTCGAATCGCTGTTCAACTTGCCATGTGGAGACCCCTTCACAGGCCGGGATATCCTCTCCGCCGGCCGGACTGATCTTCGAAACGGCGAAGCAGATCGAGACGCATGCCGAACTCATTTTTCAAAGCGTGGTGCTGACGAATACGATGCCGCCGGGAAACCTCACCGGCATGACGGAATCCGAACGGCAGAGCGTCTCGGCATGGTACCAGTCATTGAGGCGGAAAGATTGAGCATGGATTACCCCCGGGATGTCATCGGCTACGGCAGTCAACCTCCTCATCCGCGGTGGCCGGGAGATGCCAGAATTGCCCTCCAGTTTGTAGTCAACTACGAGGAAGGCGGCGAGAACTGCGTATTGCACGGCGACCCCGGTTCCGAGGCGTTTCTTTCCGAGATCATCGGGGCGCAAAGCTGGCCGGGCATGCGTCATATGAACATGGAGTCGATTTATGAATACGGAGGACGATCCGGATTCTGGCGATTGCATCGATTGTTCGCGAGTCGGAACATACCGGTCACGGTATTCGGGGTGGCCATGGCACTTGAGCGCAACCCCGAGGCGGTCCACGCCATGCTTGAGGCCGGTTGGGAAATCGCCAGCCACGGCTATCGGTGGATCGACTACCAGAATGTGGACGAAGAGACCGAACTGAAGCACCTGAGGACGTCAGTGGAGATTCACGAGAGCGTAACCGGCCAGCGCCCGCTCGGATTCTATCTGGGCCGGACCAGTCCCAATACGCATCGGCTTACAGCCGAGCACGGGAATTTCGTGTACAGTTCGGATACTTATGCCGATGATTTGCCGTACTGGAATCTGGATCATGGAAAGCCTCTGCTGATGGTTCCCTACACGCTCGATGCCAATGACATGAGGTTTGCCACGGCGCAGGGTTTCAACTGCGGGGAGCAGTTCTTCAGTTATCTCAAGGACAGTTTCGATTGCCTGTATGCCGAAGGCGAGCGATTTCCGAAGATGATGTCGGTCGGGCTGCATTGCCGATTGGCTGGCCGTCCCGGCAGGATCATGGCACTGGCCCGGTTTGTGGACTATGCCCTGTCCAGGGAAAGGGTCTGGATTCCACGCCGGATCGATATCGCAGAGCATTGGAGGAGCCATTTTCCGTATGACTGAATTTGATCGAAGGTGGGTCAACCTGGCTTCCGCAAGGCTTGGTGCGATCCCGATTGCCTGCAGCGACGATTTCTTTGCCCCGATGCACAGGATGCTGAAGGACGAGCCTCCGGTGTTCATCGACGGAAAATACGATGATCACGGAAAGTGGATGGACGGCTGGGAGTCGAGAAGAAAGCGGGAGCTTGGACATGACTGGTGCATCGTCAGGCTGGCAAGACGCGGCGTGGTGCAGGGGTTCGAGATCAGTACCGAGCACTTCACGGGAAACTATCCGCCGGCGGCTTCGGTGGATGGGTGCTGTTCCGGGAGCGATGACCTGAAGGACGCACAATGGACCGAGCTGGTTCCCATGACAGCCTTGCAGGGGGATTCCCGCTATCTTTGCCGCGTTACCGACCCCGGTGTCTACACGCATATACGCCTCAATATCCACCCCGACGGCGGCATCGCCAGATTCCGGGTGTATGCGAAACCCGAGGTCGACTGGAGTCAATTTCGAAAGGATCAGCTGGTCGACATTGCCGCATCGCTGAATGGAGCGG
>VYGS01000165.1 GCA_009841725.1 Gammaproteobacteria bacterium | reverse complement strand
GGGCATCACATTGCTCGATCCGATCAAGCACGATCTGATCTTCGAACGATTCCTCAATCCGGAGCGGGTCTCCCTGCCTGATTTCGATATCGATTTTTGTGTGGATGGCCGTGACAGGGTGATTGAGTATGTCTCGGAGACCTATGGAAAGAACCGGGTTGCCCAGATCATCACTTTCGGAACCATGGCGGCCAAGGCCGTGGTGCGGGACGTGGGACGCGTTCTCGGGCTTCCCTATGGCTTTGTCGACCGTATCGCCAAGCTGATTCCATTCGATCTGGGCATGACGCTGGAAAAGGCGCTGTCATCCGAAGAAGAGCTTCAGACGCTCTACGGGGGAGAGCCCGAAGTCAAAACCCTGATTGATGCGGCGATGGGACTCGAGGGCATCTCGCGCAATGTCGGAAAACATGCAGGTGGAGTCGTGATTGCCCCCCGTTCGCTGGTCGAATTTACTCCGCTTTATTCCGATGACCACCTGAACCAGGCAATCACGCAGTTTGACAAGGATGATCTTGAGGCGATTGGCCTGGTGAAGTTCGATTTCCTGGGACTCAGGACCCTGACGATTATCGAAAGGGCCGTCGCCCTGATCAACGAGGAAAGGGCGGAAAGTGGCGAGGATGCGCTCGACATGAATGCTCTCCCGCTTGACGACGAGAAGGCCTATGATCTGATCCAGAGCGGACGTACCACGGCCGTTTTCCAGCTGGAATCCCAGGGCATGAAGCAGTTGATCGCGAAAGTCCGCCCGCAAACTTTCGAGGACTTGACTGCCTTGATCGCGATGTTCAGGCCGGGGCCCCTGCAGTCCGGAATGGTCGATGACTTCATTGACCGAAAGGCCGGAAAGAAGCACATCGAATATCTTCACGATCGGCTCGAGCCGATCCTGGAATCCACCTACGGCGTGATCCTCTATCAGGAGCAGGTCATGAAGACCGCGCAGACGCTTGCCGGCTACACGCTGGGCGGAGCCGACCTTCTGCGCAAGGCCATGGGCAAGAAGCTGCCGGCGGAAATGGCAAAGCAGAGTGAAATCTTTGTATCCGGCGCGGTGGAACGCGGTGTCGACAAGGCGGTGGCAACGGATATCTTCGAGTTGATGGAGAAATTCGCCGGCTACGGGTTCAACAAGTCCCACTCGGCCGCCTATGCCCTGGTCGCCTATCACACGGCATGGCTCAAGGCCCATTACCCGGCTGCGTTCATGGCGGCCACCCTGACGACGGAAATCAGCAATATCGACAAGGTGGTCAATTTCCTTGATGAATGCAGGCTGATGGGCCTGGAAGTCAGGCCTCCCCATGTCAACGAGAGTCATTTCGATTTTCGCCCTCTGGACGAGAGGACGATATCCTATGGACTGGGCTCCCTGAAGGGGGTCGGCCAGGGTTTCGCCGAACAGTTGGCCGATGAGCGCAGGGCGAATGGCTGCTACAAGGATTTCTTCGACATGTGTCAGCGGCACGATGCCAAAAAGCTGAACAGGCGAATCCTGGAATCCATCATCAAGAGCGGCGCCATGGACGGTCTGGGGCCTAACCGGGCCACGCTTGTGGCGTCCATTCCCGACATGCTGAGCGCTGCGGGAAAGCAGCAGGACGATTCGAATTCGGGCCAGTTCGACCTTCTGGGGGTGAAGGACGAGGAATTCTTGCGACCGGAGATCGCGAAATTGCCGGAGTGGCCGGAATCGGAACGCCTGGCCTGTGAAAAGGAAGCGCTTGGTTTCTACCAGTCCGGGCATCCGGTCGATCTCTACGAGCCGGAATTGAGCCAGGTGTCCGATCAGAATCCCGGGGATCTTGATCTCAGCAGTTCAAAGAACGGAATCTTTGCCGGCATCGTGGTTGATCGTCGCGCCATCGAATCCCGCAAGGGCCGGATCGGGCTGATCACGCTTGAAAACACCCGGCACAGGATCGAGCTCAGGCTGTTTCCTGAAAAGTACAGGGAATTCATGAACAAGATCGAAAAGGACAGAATCCTGATTGCGGTCGGGGAATGGAATCTCAACGAGATCATCGACCGGTATCAACTGAATACGGAGAAACTGATGGACATGGAGGAGTTGCGAAACGAAAGCCTTGCGCGTCTTGATCTGGTCTGGAGAGAAGATGATCTTGACGTCCGCTCCGTCAAGGATCTGCATACCCTGCTTTCGGGGTTCAGGGAAGGGCATGTGCCGGTGCGGGTCCACTACACCCAGCACACCGGCGTTGCAGGCTGCATCGCTCTGGGCGAGGACTGGCAAATTCGTCCGGAGCAACGGTTGCTGGATGATCTCAAGGCCCGCTACGGCCAGGACTGCATCCGGTTTGTATACGACCGCAGCAATCTGAGTCGCTACTATCGCCAGAGCCGCTACAACGGCAACGGGAAAGCCCAGCATTCCCCGGCAGCAGGCTGAAGTCGCCAAGGGATTGCCGGGCGGCGGTTATTGAGGCGTCTTCAAGACGTTATGGAGTAGAATCTGCAAATCCGTGCCGGGCGCGACCCGCCGTGTTCGCGGACCGGTCAAGTTGGTCACCCTTACACCCGAAAAACGAACATGAATGTCTCAACATCCAGACCCGAATACTTCAGGATCGACAACGGCGATCCGGCTGCTCTGCCTTTCACCGCTGCGGAATACGAACGTCGCCTTGCCCTGCTGAGAAACCTGATGGAGAGTCGCGGAGTGTCGGCGGTATTGCTGACATCCATGCACAACATCGCGTACTACACCGGGTTCCTGTACTGCAGTTTCGGGCGACCGTATGGATGCGTCGTCACGGGCGATTCGGTCACGACCGTCTCCGCGAACATCGATTTCGGCCAGCCGGGACGCCGCTGCCATGGCGACAACCTGGTTTACACCGACTGGAGGCGGGACAATTTCTACCGTGCGGCAGGACACCTGTTGTCGGGAGCCGGACGGGTCGGCATCGAGGGTGATCACGTGACCCTGCAGGCACAGGACAGGATCTCGACGGTGGCAGGCATTTCGGACACGGTGGACATCAGCCAGGACATCATGCGGCTGCGCATGATCAAGTCGGCCGAAGAGATCGCGCTCATCCGCGAAGGAGCGAGAATCGCCGACATCGGCGGAGAAGCCATACATAGGTCGATTCGGAAGGGCGTGCGGGAGATCGACGTTGCCATGGCCGGGCGTGATGCCATGGAATTGGCGATAGCCGAATCCTATCCCGAAAGCGAACTTCGGGACACCTGGGTCTGGTTCCAGTCCGGAATCAACACGGACGGGGCCCACAACCCGGTGACGTCGCGAACGCTCGAACACGGAGACATACTGAGTCTGAATGCCTTTCCCATGATTTCCGGGTACTACACGGCACTTGAACGCACCCTGTTTCTGGGCGAGGTGGACACGGCTTCGCTGAATATCTGGGAGGCGAATGTCGGAGCCCACGAACTCGGCATCTCCCTGATCAGGCCCGGTGCCAGATGTTCGGATATCTGCGATGAGATCAATCGCTATTTCGATTCTCTGGGCCTTCTTGAATACCGGACATTCGGCTACGGACATTCCTTCGGGGTGCTTTGCCACTACTACGGAAGAGAAGCGGGACTGGAATTCAGGGAAGACATCGACACGGAGCTTGCGCCCGGCATGGTGGTTTCCATGGAGCCCATGCTTACCGTTCCGCAGGGGCGTCCCGGCGCCGGCGGATATCGGGAGCATGACATCCTGGTGGTGACCGACTCGGGCGCCGAGAATATCACCGGCTTTCCCTACGGGCCCGACCACAACGTGGTGGCCTGATCCGCCCGGTATCCGGGCGTCTCGGAAGCCCCGCCCTGGTCTCGGGCGTTACAGCATTTCCGCGTTGCGAACGGCCCCCTTGGAGGCGCTGGTGGTCAGGGCCGCATACGCCTTGAGTGCCGTACTGACCGTGCGCTCCCGATCCGGCTTCCAGCTTCCGTTTCCCCGGCTTTCCATCTGTCGACGCCGTTCGCGGATCGTCTCGTCGTCCACGGCCAGATGAATCCGTCGATTGGGGATGTCGATCTCGATGGTATCGCCTTCCTCGACCAGTCCGATCAGCCCGCCCTCGGCGGCTTCAGGGGAGATGTGCCCGATCGACAGGCCGGATGTCGCACCGGAAAACCGTCCGTCGGTGATCAGCGCGCAGGCTTTTCCAAGATTCTTCGACTTGAGATAGGTGGTCGGGTAGAGCATTTCCTGCATCCCCGGTCCTCCCTTCGGCCCCTCGTACCGGACCACCACTACGTCACCGGGTACGATCCGGTTCCCCAGGATGCCGTCAACCGCCGCTTCCTGGCTCTCGAAGATTCGCGCTCGCCCGGAAAACGTGAGAATGCTCTCGTCGACCCCGGCGGTCTTGACGATGCAGCCTTCCTCGGCAAGATTGCCGTAGAGGACCGCGAGGCCGCCGTCCTGGCTGTAGGCGTTCCCGGCATCCCGGATGCAGCCGTTTTCACGGTCGAGATCCAGTGACTTGTACAGCTTGTCCTGGCTGAATGCGACCTGCGTCGGGACGCCGCCCGGGGCGGCCCGGTAGAAGTCATGGCGTTTCCTGTCCTCGGTACGGCAGACATCCCACGAGGCGATCGACTCGCCCATTGTCCTGGCGTGGACCGTTGAAGTGTCCGGGTTGATCAGCCCGGCCCGCTCCAGCTCGCCCAGGATGGCCATGATGCCCCCGGCCCGATGGACATCCTCGACGTGGTAAAGGGAGGTGGAGGGGGCGACCTTGCACAGGTTGGGCACTTTGCGGCTCAGGCGGTCGATATCCTTCATGGTAAAGCCGACCTCGCCTTCCCGGGCGGCGGCCAGCAGGTGGAGCACCGTGTTGGTCGATCCTCCCATGGCAATGTCGAGGGACATGGCGTTTTCGAAGGATTCGAAGTTGGCGATGTTCCGGGGGAGCACGCTTTCGTCGCCCCGGTCGTAGTAGGCGCGGGCGAGGGCGACAATGGTATGACCCGCCTCGATGAACAGACGCTTGCGTTCGGCATGGGTGGCCACGATGGTGCCGTTTCCGGGAAGGGCCAGTCCGAGTGCCTCGGTCAGGCAATTCATGGAATTGGCCGTGAACATGCCCGAGCAGGATCCGCAGGTGGGGCAGGCCGATCGCTCCATCTCGAGGCTTTCGCTGTCGCTGACATCGTCGGACGCGGCGGCGGCCATGGCATCCACCAGATTGACGGCCTGTTCGTGGTCCTCTGAGGTGACCTTTCCCGCTTCCATCGGTCCTCCGGAGACGAAGATGGTGGGAATGTTGAGCCGCATGGTGGCCATCAGCATCCCGGGCGTGATCTTGTCGCAGTTGGAAATGCAGACCATGGCGTCGGCGCAATGGGCGTTCACCATGTATTCGACCGAATCCGCGATGATTTCCCGTGAAGGCAGCGAATAGAGCATTCCGCCGTGCCCCATCGCGATGCCGTCGTCCACGGCAATCGTGTTGAATTCCTTGGCAACGCCGCCGGCAGCCTCGATTTCCCGGGCGACGAGCTGTCCCAGGTCTTTCAGGTGAACATGCCCGGGCACGAATTGCGTGAAGGAATTGGAGACAGCGATGATCGGTTTGTTGAAATCCTCGTCCGTCATGCCGGTGGCCCGCCACAGGGCGCGGGCACCGGCCATGGTCCGGCCTCGGGTGGTTGTCCAGGATCGATAGTCAGGCATTTGTCTTCTAGCAGGGTCGTGGGACAAGGGATTTTACCAAAACTGCGCACATTCGACATGACCCGCCGACGATCCGGCACCGGACGGATGGCTCGTGATCGATCGCGCCGCGAAATTTTCGGCAGGGGTCTACTGGATCAGGGATTCGAGTTCCTGATCGACCCGGTCCAGGATTTCGTCGTAGGTGAACGCGCCGATCTTCTCTCCGCGCTTTTTCAGATTCACGTAACGCGGCCCGCACCAGAGCCCGAGGTCGGCGTCATCCGTCTCCCCGGGGCCGTTGACCCGGCATCCCATCACGGCGATCGTGATGGCGTGCTGCTCCGCATGGCGGGTGCGCTCCTTGACCTTGCGGGCAAGATCGATGAACGCTTCATTCTCCACCCGTGAGCAACTGGGACAGCTGATCAGGTTGAGCTTGTCCCGGTTGAAGTGCACAACGGTCCGGACCCGGCCTTCCGAGATGTCCTTCAGAATCTGTCTTCCCGCCTCGATCTCCAGATGCTTTTCTTCGTGAGTGAAACGCGCACCGTGTCCCCGATTCCCTTTCCAATGATCTGTTCAAACGCGATGCGCGTCTTCTCGATGCCTTCGGGCGGCATGCCCGCCTCGGTGACACCGAGATGCAACGGGATATCCGGGCGTTGTTCTGCAAACCTAAGACAGGCCTGGATCGTTTTTTCCGGGTCCGAGTCCTTGAGAGATACGCAGTAGCGGATGAAGCCGATCCGGTCCAGCCATTCGCTGTGCGCGAGAGCGCTGTCCACCATCGGAGATATCGAATCTTCCTTTGGGTATTTCGCGATCTTGTCGGGATCCACCGAGCCTGCATTGACCCCGACACGCATGGCGCAGTCGTTGCGTTCGGCGATCTCGGCCAGGTACCGGACCTTGTCCTGCCAGGATTTCCGCTTTTCGTGGTGGTAGAGGTGGCCGGGGTTGTAGCGAATCTTGTCGACATGCGGGGCGATGATTTCGGCGAGGCGGTAGTGTTCCTGGAGATCCACGCTGAGCACGGCCTCGGTCTGCTGCCGGATTTCGATCAGCGCTTGAGCATCCTTCCTGTTGTCGGCCGCGATCCGGATGATGTCTGCCCCGGCATTTTCAAGGATCTTCAGCTGCTTCAGGGTGGCATCGAGTTCACGAGTGGGAGTGGCGCACATGCTCTGCACGGCAATGGGATGACCATTGCCGATGGCGATGCGTCCTATCCTGACCTCTCGGGTGGGATTTCTTTCGATCATGTGTGGCGAACCGGCATCGGGGGATGAAGTGGATGACATTCAATTATCGGGAATTATACAATCAGGGCGATTCCATTGCCCGACAACCGGCTCCATCGCCATGGAATATGATTTTCAGAGAATAGCCAGCATGCTGTCGCCATCCGGCAAGTTCAGGGCCGAGCGGATTTTCTTTTTCGATGAAGTGGATTCGACCAACGCCTGGATGCTCCGGCAGCAGGAGGTCGACGGCTTGTGCTGCATTGCGAATCATCAGGTTGCCGGCAAGGGCAGCCGGGGCAAGACGTGGACGGATGCGCCGGGCGGGTCCATTCTGATGTCGATGGGCTGGGAAGTGGATGTCGACCGTTGTTGCGGCGTATCCCTGGTTGCGGGCCTGGCCGTGATCGGCGCCCTGAAGGAGACG
This sequence comes from Gammaproteobacteria bacterium, assembly GCA_009841725.1. Classification (GTDB taxonomy): domain Bacteria; phylum Pseudomonadota; class Gammaproteobacteria; order Arenicellales; family Poriferihabitantaceae; genus Poriferihabitans. The sequence goes on along the minus strand of VYGS01000165.1, from coordinate 12,814 downwards.
GGTGTCGGGGGCATTCGGCTCAAGTGGCCGAACGACATACTGGCCGACGGTCGCAAGCTCGGTGGAATCCTGGTCGAGAAATCGGGAAGCAAGCTGGTCGTCGGGCTGGGACTGAACGTGAACCTCCAACAGCCCTCGATGCACGGTGTCGACCAGCCCTGGACAGACCTGTCCTCGATCGGCGCGGGCTGTGACGGAGACGTGCTGGTGTCGCGCCTGTTGCGCAACATGGGCGACATGATCACCGATTGCGTGACCGGCGGATTTGCCGGATATGCCGAATCCTGGAATGCGGCCGACGCTTTCGCGGGTCTTCCGGTACAGGTTCTCTCCGGACGGGAGGCCATATCCGGAATCGAAAGGGGGGTTGATCGGACGGGAGCGCTTCGAATCGAGTCGGACGCCGGAATCCGGACCGTGCATGCCGGAGACGTTTCGCTTCGTCGAATGGAACCGTTTCGGGAGTGAGGTCCGTGGACATGCTTCTGGACATCGGGAATCGCCGGATCAAGTGGGCTCGGAGCGACGATGTCCAAAAATGGCTGGCCGGGGATGGCTCCACATCGTCGCAAGACGGCGGGTGCAATGTGATACACTTCTCTCGCGGCAATTTGCTGTCGGAATTCAGTCGGCAATTCCGGAATATTCCCAGGCCCGAAGCGATCTGGGCGTCCAGTGTCGGCGGCCCGGGCGCGGTGTCGGAAATTCAGGCGGCAAGTCGAGAGCTATGGGGCATTGAGCCGAATTTCGCGTCATCCTCCCGGCGCCATGGCGGGATGGTCAACGGTTATGACCAACCGCAGCAACTCGGAGTCGACCGCTGGCTGGCGATGATCGGGGCAAGACGATATGTCCCCGACCGTGCCATATTGGTGATCGATGCCGGCACGGCGATCACGATCGATCATGTTGACTCCACAGGGTTTTTCGGAGGGGGCATTATCGTTCCCGGACTCATAACAATGATGGATTCCCTCCATCAGGCGGCAGGACTGGTGAATGTGAGGCCGGATCTGAAAGACAATCACCGGTTCGTGTTGCAAAACCCGGACACCGAATCCGCGATCCTCAACGGCGCCCTGCATGCCATGACGGCATCGGTTGCCGGGGCTGTCGCGCATTATCGGGAACCTGCTGATGAAGATCCGGTCGTCGTGGTCACCGGCGGAGATGCCTCCCTGCTGAAACGATTCTCCCAAATCCGGATGCGGGAGATTCCCGGCCTGGTGTTGTCCGGACTGTATATTGTCTCGAGGGAAAGCGCTTGTTGAAGTGGATTGCAGCGGGATTGATGATTCTCAATGTCGCTGTCTATTTGACGATAGGGGGCCAGACCGGCCGATCCCAGGAAGAGAGGGTTCCAGCGCGTCCGGTCGTCAATGAACAGGCGATGCTTCTGTTGAGTGAAATTCCCGAAACGGCATCTGCCGTCTCCGTGCAGCCACAGGATGATTCGGATCCGACCCCGGTCCGCACTTCCGGAATTCCGGGCGACTCGCCCGATTTCCCCGATACCGGGACGGAGAGTCCGGAACAGTCTGTGCAGACGGATCTTTCCGACTTGCCAAGCGTTGACGATCAGGACACCCAGAAGCCGGAACGAATGTATACCGACGAGAAGCTTCCCGCAAGCTGTTTCCGGATCGGGCCGTTCAACAGCGAGGACAGCCTGGAGCAGGCCTCGGCCTGGATGGCGGACAACCGGATCACCCATACTCCGATCAGCGGCGACAGCCGGGAATTCAAGGCGATCCGGGTTTTTGCAGGCCCGTTTCCGGACAGGACCGCCGTGGAGCGGTATGTCCGGGAACTGGAAGTGAAGAAGATCCAGCTGAAAGCCAGAAACCAAGCCCTTGAGTATTATGTTTACGGAAATCCGCAGACGGGATTTCGCGTCTCCTTCGGGTATTTCAACCAGGAAAAGCTGGCCACCCGCTACCGGGAAGATCTGCAAATGCTGGGAATCCAGGCCGAATTGGCCACTGAGTATGAAACCATGGGACCGCTGTACTGGATGGAAACATCGGTCACCGGCGACATCGTGGATCTGCTCAAGTCCCGTCAATGGGCAGACGAGAAGATCGGGATCGCCCCGATCGACTGCTGAACGTTCCGGGCGAGACCACCGCGATTTCGATCGTGTTGCAAAGACGGCCCGATTCGCAGGCGATGGTCCTGCGACGAAGCGGCATTACACGGTGACGGGCTTGCGGGATATTTGATCCCTTCCGAATACGCGCATATAACGCTTGATCTCGTCCTGGGAGCCGGTTGCCTTTTCGAGATTGTCCGACAGTTTCACGGCATCTCTCCCGTTTGCCCGGGTGACCTTGCAGATCAGAGAGGGCATTTCCAGATCCGGATTGGGGGTGGGCGAGCAGCCTCTGAAGTCGTTGGTCAGGTTGGTCCCCCATCCGAACGCGATCCGTGAACGGTGATCGAACCGATGGTAGAGATCCTCGATTTCATCGATGTCCAGGCTGTCGGAGAAAATGATCAACTTCTCGACCGGGTTCTCTCCCATGGAAACCCACCACTCGATAAGCTCTTCGGCGCCCGGCACGGGATTCTTGGAATCAATGCGAAATCCGCTCCAGTGTCTGACCCAGTCCGGGGCCTTCTTGAGAAAATTGGTGGTGCCGTAGGCATCGGGAAGCACGATCAGGAGGTTTCCGTCATAGGTACGCTGCCAGCTTTCCAGAACCTTGTAGGGGGAGGCGAGCAACTCCTCGTCGCTGTCGGCGAGAGTCGCCATCACCATCGGCAACTCGTGCGCGTTGGTACCGATCGCCTCGAGATCATGATGCATGGCGAGCAGCACATTGCTGGTACCGGTGAACTTTTCCCCCAGTCCCTCCTTGAGGGCTTCCACGCACCAGTCCTGCCACAGAAAGCCGTGTCGGCGCCGGGTTCCGAAATCCGCGATCCTGAGGTTGGGCAGCCGGTTCAGGCGCTCGACCTTTTCCCAGAGTTTGGCCTTGGCCCGGGCGTAAATGATGTCCATCTCGAAGCGTCCAACATCGCGCAGCGCGGCCCGTGACCGCAATTCGCTGATGATCGAGAGAGCGGGCAACTCCCAGAGTGTCGCTTCCGACCATTTTCCCTCGAATTCGATCACGAACTGCCCGTCATGGACATCCAGGCCGTATTCCGGATAGCGATAGGAACTTAGCCACTCGATGAATTCCGGCGTAAACAACCGTTCCTTGCCGTAAAACGTATTGCCGGCCAGCCAGATTCGTTCCCGTTTTGACAGATGGACCGTTCTCGCGTGGTCCAGCTGCTCGCGCAGCTCACCGATATCGATCCGGTCGGCCAGACGCACCGAGCGGGTCCGGTTGATCAGGGAAAAGGTAACCGGCACATCCGGGAATTCCTTCCATATCGTTTGCAGCATCAACAGCTTGTATACGTCTGTATCAAGCATGCTGCGGGCAATGGGATCAAGCTTGAAACTGTGATCGTGGACCCGTTTTGCCAGATTGATCGTGGTCATGACGCTGGCCCGTTTCTGGGCCCGGATGGATTGGGAACGTGCCGGGTATCGTGGATACGACGGCTTTGGAGTCGGCTAAGCACTAAAGCGATTATAACTTTGTCCCGGGCCCGTGTCTCCCCGCCGATTTGATGACGTTCATCGGGGAGGGGCAGGGGAAATTCCTTGCGTCCCGAAATCCTCAAGCCGAGGTCGATTCCGCGCAAAGTGGTTGACTATCCGGGTCAGATCGGGAGTATGATTCGTAATCTGAATTGATTTCCGGAGTTCTTCATGACAGAAACCGTCGGAAGACGGGGTCGCCGAGCCAGGAACAAGGCGACTCACGAACTGTCCACGGGCATCCGCCAACTGCCGAGAAAACAGCTGGCAAATCCCTTTCCTCCGATTGCGCCTCTGAGCGAAGAGCAGATCGAACACATTCATGAATCGTCCATGCAGGTCCTGGAAGAACAGGGCGTGGAGGTTCTCGGCGACATGGCGCTTGACGTTTTTCGCAAGGCGGGTGCGAATGTCGACTCGGGCGGGATTGTCAGAATGGACAGGGGCCTGGTCATGGAGGCGATTTCCACTGCGCCGTCCGAAATCACCGTCATGTCCAGGAATCCGGCGCGGCCCATCCACGCGGGCGGGAACTCGATCAATTTCGGACTGGTATCAGGCCCGCCGAACGTTCACGATTGCATCCGGGGCCGGCGTCCCGGCAATCTCGACGACTACAAGAAGGTGATCAGCCTGGGGCAGTTTTTCAATGTCATCCACTTTATCGGCACCCAGGGCGTGGCGACGACCGACCTGCCGCCCAACACCCGTCACCTGGACACGACGCTCATCAATATCACGCTCTGCGACAAGCCCTATTTCGCGATCGGGATCGGGGGCGGGCGGATTCGCGATGCGGCACACATGACCGGGATCGCGCAGGGGATCAGCATGGATGAACTGAAGTCCCGTCCGTCGCTCCTGACCAACATCAATATCAACTCGCCTCGCAAGTTTGACGATTCAATGGCCTATGCCGGCATGCAGATGGCCATGCTCGGGCAGCCGGTCGTGGTGACTCCCTTCACTCTGATGGGCGCCATGACGCCCGCCACCATGGCGGGCGCCCTGGTTCAGCAGAACGCCGAGGCGCTGCTGGGCCTGAGCCTGCTGCAGCTGACTGCGCCGGGCGCCCCGGTGGTTTACGGGGCCTTCACGACCAACGTGGACATGCGCTCGGGATCACCGGCATTCGGCACACCGGAAAACGCGTTTGCCAACATGGCGTCGGGTCAGCTTGCCAGGCGGTACAGGCTTCCCTACCGGAGCAGCGCCTGCAACGCCTCCAATGCCAACGATTGCCAGGCGACCTGGGAAACCGAGATGGCGCTGTGGGGCTCGGTGATGGGATATGCCAATTTCATCTATCACTCTGCCGGGTGGCTGGAAGGCGGTCTGCTGACCTCGTTCGAGAAGATCGTCACCGATTGCGAAATGCTGCAGCATATGTCAAGATTGCTTGAAGCCGTCCCGATCAACGATATGGAAATCGGTCTGGAAGCCATGGATCAGGTCGGTCCTGGCGGACATTTTTTTGGCAGTCCCCACACGCTTGAGCGGTACAAGGATGCGTTCTACGAACCGTTTTTGAGCGACTGGCAGAACAGCGAGAGCTGGCAGGGCTCCGGCAGCAAGGACGCGACTATGCGGGCAACCGAAATCTGGCAGCAGATCCTGCAGGAGTTCGAACCGCCCCCGCTGGATCCGGCGATCCTCGAGGAACTGGAGGCGTTTGTCAGGCAGCGCAAGGCGCAGATCGGCCGGGAAGAACCGGCACTGGAGCCGATCGGGTACTGATCGGAATGTCATCGACCGGAAAGGGGGAGTATCCATGATTACCGCAAATGTCAGTTTCAAGGAGATGGTCGAGCGGGCCGATGCGGCGGTGGTCACACTGTCGCCCGAGGAAGTCGCCGAACGCCTGGGCCGGCCTGGCGTCCTTCTGGTGGACATTCGGGACATCAGGGAACTTGAGCGGGAAGGGAGGATTCCGGGCTCAAGGCACATTCCAAGAGGCATGCTCGAGTTCTGGATTCATCCCGAGAGCCCCTATTACCGGGACTACTTTGACGAGTGCGAAGAGTTGATCGTCCATTGCAACCGGGGCTGGCGATCCGCCCTGGCCGCCTGTGCGCTGAAGGATCTGGGAATCGCGGCCGCACACATGTCGGGCGGATATGCCGAATGGCAGGAAAAGGGATTGCCCACCGAGAGCCATGAGAGGAAATGAGTCGGACGCATGCGCTTGACGGTCGGCTGAGGCAGCAGATTTCGGACAGACTGGATCGTTTCGATTATCGGGCCATTGCAGATGACGCGCTTCGTCACGCAGCGGTGGTGCTTGCCATCACCGGGCACGAAGTCCGGCTTGGGCATCCGTCGGTCCTGCTGACACGCCGACCGAAAACGCTCGGTCGCCATTCCGGCCAATACGCACTGCCCGGAGGCAAGGTGGATCCGGGGGAGACTTCGATTCAGGCGGCGTTGAGGGAATTGCACGAAGAACTGGGGGTCGTGGCCGGCCCCGACAGGGTGCTCGGTCGGCTGGACGATTATCCGACCCGATCGAAATTCCGGATTACCCCGGTCGTGGTCTGGCTGGATAATGAGTGCAATCTCGTCCCCAGCCCCGACGAAGTGTGCCGGGTGTTTCGCATTCCTTTCGAGGAGCTTGACAGCGAGGCCATCCCGGTGTTCGAGCCGGGCATTCACCCGGACCGGCCGGTTCTGTGCTCGGAGTTTCCGACGCTCGGCCACCGCATGTATTCGCCGACCGCAGCGATCCTCTACCAGTTTCGGGAGGTGGCGATACGGGGGGACGCCACACGGGTCGCCCATTATGATCAGCCACGGTTTGCCTGGCAGTAGCCGGATGGTCCGGTCTGCAGCCCGGCTTTGCCGATACGGAGCGCATCCGCGGTGAAGCATGTCGCGGTCATCGGATGCGGAATCGTCGGGTTGTCCACGGCGATCTGGCTGCAGAGAACAGGGCACCGGGTCACGCTGATCGACAAGTCGGGGCCGGCATCCGGCGCAACCTTCGGAAATGCCGGCGTGCTGGCAGCCTGCTCGGTGGTTCCGGTCACGTCTCCCGGACTGACCCGGAAAATTCCGAAGCTTCTTCTGGACAGGAACAGCCCGCTTTTTCTGATCTGGAGCTACCTGCCCTCCCTTTTTCCCTGGATATTCCGCTACCTCGGCCACACCAATCCTGACAAGGTCCGGCGCATCGTGGATGCCCTGCTGCCGTTGACTCACGACAGCCTGGAGCAGCACAGGGCCCTGGCGGCGGGTACCGGCGCCGAGCGGTTCATCCATTCCGGCAACTACTACTTTGCGTACGAGAATCGCAAGGCTTTCGAATCGGAGAAGGCGATCTGGGAGCTGCGACGGCACGCGGGCTTTGAATGGGAGGAAATGACCGGAGCCCAGTTTGCCGAATCGGAACCGCTGTACCGGGGCATCGGATTTGCAGTTCGCCTCGAGAGGCACGGCCGGATCGATGATCCGGGCGCGTATGCACGGGCACTCGCCCGGCATGCCTGCGCTCACGGCGCGGTCCTCGAGACGGGTAAGGTGCTCGGATTCGAGCAGGACCACTCGCGGATCCGGGCGGTTGTCACGGATCACGGCAAGGTGAGTTGCGATGCTGCGGTTGTTGCAGCCGGAGCCTGGTCGGCACCGTTGTCGGGCGGTCTCGGCCTGTCGATACCTCTCGAATCGGAGCGGGGTTATCACATCGAGATGCTCAACCCGTCTCCCATGCCATCCCATCCGGTCATGATCTCCAGCGGCAAGTTTGTGGTGACACCGATGAACGGTCGATTGCGATGCGCTGGCGTGATTGAATTCGGCGGACTTGATGCCGGTGCCCAAGGAAAGCCCCTGGATTTCCTGAAACGGCGGCTCCGGTCCATACTGCCGGACATTCGCCACGAGGGAATTGAAGAGTGGTTCGGGCATCGGCCGGCACCGGTGGACTCCATCCCCTATATCGGTGAAGTCCCCGGCGTGAAAGGTGCCTATCTCGCTTTCGGGCACCACCATATCGGACTGACTTCAGGCGCAAAAACGGGGCGCCTGATTGCCGAGCTGATTTCAACCGGACACTCCTCTGTTCCGCTTGACTCCTATCGGATCAGACGTTCATAATCCTGTGCGTAAGTTATCCAATCCAATACCGTGTACGAAAACCGATGAGAAAAAAACATTTGAAGATTCATGCCACCTCTGGCGCATTGCTGGGCATGCTGATGGCATTGTCCCCGGCTGTCCTGGCGGAGAAGTGGGACATGCCGATGGCCTATTCGGCAACCAATTATCATTCGGCGGTCGGCGCCGAATTTGCCGAATGCGTGACGACCGGCACGTCCGGGAGCATCGAGATTGTGACACATCCTTCCGGAGCGCTGTTCAAGGGAGCCGAAATCAAGCGCGCGGTCCAGACTGGCCAGGTTCCGATCGGTGAGCGGCTGCTGTCCGGGCATCAGAATGAGAACATATTGTACGGATTCGATTCGATTCCGTTTCTGGCCACCTCGTTTGGCGATTCGGAAAAACTCTGGAAAGCGGCAAAACCGGCGATCGAAAGGCTTCTGGATTCCCAGAACCTGATGCTGCTGTATTCGGTTCCCTGGCCGCCGCAAGGCATGTATTTCAAGCAGGCGGTGAACTCGGTGGACGACATGAGGGGCCTGAAGTTCCGTTCGTACAACAACGCAACCGCCCGGCTGGCGGAGTTGACCGGAATGGCTCCGGTGCAGATCGAGGCGGCCGACATCTCCCAGGCTTTTGCAACCGGCGTGGTGGAGACCATGATTTCATCGGGGGCCACCGGGTACGATCGGAAGGTCTGGGAATCCCTGACCCATTTCTACACGGTCGACGCCTGGTTGCCGCGTAATTATGTCATGGTCAACAAGGACATCTGGCTTCGAACGACAGAGGATGATCGGAGCGTCATCCTGGGCTGTGGGAGACTGGCGGAGTATGCCGGGCTGTGGCGCGCCAGGGAGTATACCGGGTTCACGCTGAACGGCCTGCGGGCCGGCGGCATGTCGGTGGGCCCGGCCGGGGAGGCCCTGACCATGCAGCTCAAGGAGATCGGGAAGGTGATGACGTCCGAATGGCTGGAAAGCGCCGGAGAAGAGGGCAGGAGCATTATCGAGGCTTTCGAGGCAATGAGATAATCCGGGTGAAGTCATACCGATGCGGCAGGGCCGGCCTGTCGAATTGTGTTACGCCCGTTTATGCTTGTCAGGCAGCAATGACTGTCGATCGTGTACCCGTCGTTCCTTCGTAAGCAACTGGATCGCCTTTATCTGCTGAGCGGGATCGCCGCGGCAGGGTTTCTTTTCTGCATTCTGGCGCTGATCGTGTTGCAGATGATCGCGCGATGGACCGGCATGACCTTTCCGGGCGGCCCGGACTATGCCGGATACTGCATGGCCGCGGCCTCTTTTCTTGCATTTGCCTATGCGCTCAACCACGGCACGCACATCCGGGTCAGCCTGTTCCTCAATGCCATGGGGCGATGGCGTCGGGCAGGCGAAATCTGGTGCCATGGCGTGGGCGCGCTGCTGTCAAGCCTTTTTGCCTGGTACGCGATCAAGGCTGTCCGTTGGTCCTACGTGTTCGAGGACATCAGTCAGGGTCAGGATGCGACTCCGATCTGGATTCCGCAGATGTCCATGGCGGTCGGCTCGGTCATTCTTGCCATCTGTTTCTGGGATCACCTGTTTCGGTTGATTTTCCAGCAGCGCAAAACGGTTCAGGCCGCCTCGGATGGCCGGGCGGCCGGGAGCGAGACATGGAAGAGCTGACGTCGATCGGGGTGTTTCTCCTAGCCCTTCTTGTACTTCTCGGCAGCGGTGTCTGGGTCGGGCTGGCGCTCCTGGGAGTCGCCTATATCGGCATGGAATTGGTCACCTCGAGGCCGCCGGGCGATGCCATGATCACGACAATCTGGACATCCTCTTCCTCCTGGGCCCTGACGGCGCTTCCGCTGTTTATCTGGATGGGGGAAATCCTGTTCAGGACGAGGCTTTCCAGGGATATGTTCAGGGGGTTGTCGCCGTGGATGGCGCGGCTTCCAGGCGGGCTGATGCACACCAATATCGTCGGCTGTACCGTGTTTGCCGCGGTATCCGGATCCTCTGCGGCCACCCTGACCACGGTCGGCAAGATCCTGATCGGGGAATTGCGAAAACGGGCATACCCGGAAACCATGATTGTCGGCACCCTAGCCGGTGCGGCCACGCTCGGATTGCTGATTCCGCCCTCTCTCACCCTGATCGTCTATGGCGTCAGCATCAATGAATCGATTACCCGGCTGTTCATGGCCGGGGTGATCCCCGGGATCGTGCTGGCGAGCCTGTTCATGGGCTATGTGGCGGTCTATTCCGTGGTCTCGAAGCAGTACCGGCCTCAACCCGAAGCCGTCATCTCGCTCAGGGAGAAGTTGTGGAGATCCCGGTACCTGATCCCGGTGCTGCTGCTGATCCTGCTGATCATCGGCTCGATGTATCTGGGCTTTGCGACGGCGACCGAGGCGGCCGCATTTGGCGTACTCGGATCCCTGACCCTGGCCGCGGTCCAGGGGTCGTTGTCCTGGAAAACCTTTGCCGAGAGCCTGATGGGCGCGACCCGGATTTCCGCGATGATTGCGTTCATCCTGGCCGGGGCGGCGTTCCTGTCGCTGTCGATGGGATTTACCGGGTTGCCGCGTGCGCTTGCGGATCTGATATCGGGCATGGAACTCAGCCGGTTCGAATTGCTGATGGCCCTCTTGGTTTTCTATATCATTCTCGGATGCTTTCTCGACGGAATCTCGGCGGTGGTGTTGACGATGTCGGTTGTCGAGCCGATGATCCGACAGGCCGGGATCGATGTCATCTGGTTCGGCATCTTCATTGTCATTGTCATTGAAATGGCCCAGATCACCCCTCCTGTCGGTTTTAACCTTTTCGTGCTCCAGGGCATGACACAATACGAGATGAATTTCATTGCCCGGGCGGCATTCCCCATGTTCCTGATCATGGTGGCCATGGTGTTTTTACTGATCGCGTTTCCGGAACTGGCCGTCTGGCTGCCCCAGAACATGAGAGCGGGGCCCGGCGGGTGACCCGGAGACCCGGAGCCGGTGAAACGATTTCGGCAACAGGAGACAAGAAGACCATGCTGTGCAAGTCCATCACGGCTCAATCGAGAGCCTGCCTGTCATGCGCACGATTCGTGTCAGGTGGTCTGATTCATTCTGGTTACGCTATGATTACAACAATCTGATCAATTGGGGTGTTTTATCCAATTGATAAACAATCGAATATTGTTCGATTTTCCCTTGTAATCCTCATGGATTGCCGGGTCCATGGAAACGATCCTTGCCAGATCGGGGTCCGGATTCCGAAAGCCCTGCGTGTGCTTCTTCCGAGCACCGGACACGATCCTGCAGCGTTCACTTCAATCGGAATATTTCCGCCAGATCCCTTTCCTGGGGCTTGGGTGCCGAGAAATTCAGGCCGTCCCTGATCCGGTTCAGGTGTTCGACCATTTGCGTTTCGGCCGAATCCGAATCGCCATTCTCGATCGCACACAGAATGTTCGAGTGCTCGTCTGCAGGGCAGGTTGCGTGACTTGAAGTCCCGAACAGTCCCACGATCAGGGACGACCTTGTCACCAGTTCGCGAACGGCACGCGCCAGAATGGAGTTCCCGGATGCCAGGGCAAGCTTCACGTGAAATTCGCCGGACAGCCGGATAAGGTCGGTTTCCCTGCTGTTGTTCCGCGCCTCGCTCTCCAGGGATATGTGCTGCCTCAGCATTTCCATCCTTTCGGGCTCGATGTCCGCGACGACCTGCCTCGCAATCGCCGGTTCAAGCAATGCCCGGGCACCAAAGACCTCGTTTGCCTCTACCGGGCCGGGACTGGCCACAAACGCCCCCTTGTTGGTTTCCAGATCCACGATGCCCTGACTGGACAAGAGCAGCAGTGCACGCCTGACACGCATGCGTCCGACTCCGAACGTGTCGCAAAGCTTGTGCTCGTTCAACTTGGTGGCGGGGGCAAGCCGGTGTTCCATGACCGCACTGAATATGCGCTCGACAATGAATGTCTCGTCAATTCGGCTGGGTAAGGGTATTTTCGTTGTTTCGGCCATAGCGATTCCATCGACGCGCTCATCCGGAAATCTTTCTTTCTGTTCAGACCCCATCGGTGTCTTTTAAGCTGTCATGCGGTAATTTGTCAATATTTCTGGAATATTGTCAACAAATATTGTTGACAATGCTGTGATTTCCGTGTTGGAATCATTGCGGGAGAACCGAATCGTTCTTTTCGGCACGACGTGTGCCTACACCCGAAATTACCTTAAGGAGGGATTTATGAAACGCAGAAACATCCTCACTACCCTGATCGCGGCGCTCGCACTGTCGGCGGTTCCGGCAACTCTGGTCCTGGCCGACAATCCCGTGCTCAAGGTCGGATTTGTCGGCGTCACGAGCGGGCCGGCTGCGGCATGGGGCATTTCGAACCAGCGGTCCATGGAAACCCGTGCCGCATGGATCAACGAAACCGGCGGATACCGGATCGGAGACACGGTGTATGACATCGAGATTGTCTCGTTCGATGACCAGAAGGATCCGAAACGGGCAATCGCTGGAATGGAAAAGATGGCCCAGGAGGGAATCCACTATGTGGTTGGACCGAACGTGGACGATGGCGCGGCCGCGGTGCGACCGGTGGCCGAGGCGAACGGAATCATCTATTTTCCTTACGCTTTCCCCAAGGCGCTGTACACCGCGCCTGCATCGAATGCCGTTTTGGGAATGGTTGCCAACTACCAGTCCGGCCCGGCCATCTACAAGTACCTGAAGGAGGAAAAGGGCGTCAAGACCGTGGCTTTCATTGCCGCCAATGAGTCCGATCCCCTCAGCCAGCGTGACAGCGGTCTTGTCGCGGCAGAAGCTCTGGGGCTTGAAGCGGTTTCCGCCAACGTTACCTATCAGGTGGACACCACGGACTTTACCCCGGTCCTGACCCCGGTGATTCGAACGAATCCGGACCTCCTCGTGCTTTCCGGCGTAACACCGGCCAACGCACCGTAGCTGATCCGCTCGGCGCGGGAACTGGGATTCCAGGGACTGATATCGACCGAGACCGCCCAGGATGCCCAGGTGCTGCGCGAAAGCGCGGGAGATCTGGCCAACGGCTTCATATCCGTGGGAGGCGCATCCACTCCGGAAATCGCATCCGATATGATGAAGGAATTCGTTGCGAGAT
>VYGS01000131.1:17745-20788 GCA_009841725.1 Gammaproteobacteria bacterium | reverse complement strand
TAGTAGAACCGCTTGCCGCGCTCGTAGGCCGCCATGGCGTCCGGATCGTCCGCGGGAACCACCACGTTGATCGTCTGCCCGCGGGAGATGTACGACATGTAGGCCGACAGCTCCGCGATCTTGCCCCGCTTCCACTTGAGCGGCTCCTCGCCGTTGGCGGTGCGGCACTCGTTGATCGCCAGCTCCAGGGTGATCACTTCCTTGCGCTCGTTGTCCCAGTACGGGTACTGGCCCTTGACGGCTCCGTCCCCGAAACAGTCGGAGTACGACTTGCCGTTGGCGAAGGTCGTGTTGAACTCCCTCTCCCCCGCGTCAATCGCCAGTTCATAGGGCGGAAACTCCTCGATCTGTTCCCAGTCTGCCCGGGCGATCGGATCAATGGAGTAGATTCCGTTCTTGAAATCGTGCATCGGGACTTCGGGAAATTTCGTGGTGAAATACTTCTCGAACGCCATCCGATCGTCTTCCGGGCTGGCGAACAGCCCGCCCCAGGTCAATGTCACGATCGCTGTCAGCAACATCGCGGTTTTCTTCAACATCTTATTCTCTCCTCCTCCAGGTTCTTTGCTCCAGGCCAGTCCGGATACCGCCGGCCTACTTGACGACGGTCTCGCCGGAATCGGTCTCGCCCATGTTGTCCACGGACGAAATCTGCAGGGTGTCGCCAGCCTGCGGGCCCGAAACGCTGAATGCGAGATAGGGGTTCTTGGAAATCGCGGGACCCATGTTGCACCGGAACAGCTCGCTGCCGTTGTGCATGCAGACCACTTCCGTGATGTGGTGCGCGGGAATGGGCTCCCCGGTCTTGCTGTCTTTGCGAAGGCCGGTTTCCATCGCGTGCTTCATCAGAGCCTTGACTTCCACCATGCCGTCTTTCAGTTTTGCTTTGCATTTAATCGCCATGATAACTCCTCCGATTTAACCGCCGCAGCCACCGATGGTGACCTTGACTTCTTTGCTTGAGGCGGTATAGACCTTGCCGTCCGCCTTGACCACCGCGACAAGCGGCGAGGTTTTGCCCATCTTGATCCGGGTCCCGACCGAAACGTTCGACTGCTTCGACATCTCGAAGGTCGCCACCAGCGGAGCGGGATTTTCCGGCACCATGAGGGCGATCGAATCAATGTTGTTCAGACCGACATTGATCGTGACCGGCACCACTCTGCCGTTCTCCGCGATATCCGGCGCCTTGAAGGTGATCGCGTCGGTCTCGACCGCGTCGGCGCCGCCGTACAGGGCATTCACGGCATCGTCGACGTTTTCGGTATCGAATGCCGCGGTCGGCCAGCTGGCCAGGGCCGAAACGGGCACAAGCCCGGTGGCAATGCCGACGCCCAGGCCGGTGCAGGCCGCAAGCTTGAGGTTGAATTCTCTTCTGTTCATCATCTCTGCCTCCTCACATTACAGGGTTAACAGGTAGTCCACGATCGCATCGATCTCGCCGTCCGACAGGATGTTGTGCAGGCCGAACGGCGGCATGATGGAATTGGGATTGAATTCGAGAGGATTGTAGACCCGCGCCCTCAGGTCCTCCCGATTCGGGAATCGGAGCTTCATCGCAATGAGCGGTGGACCCTGGGTGCCGGGCTGGTCGCCGTCGTCCATCATGTGGCAGGAAAGACAGTTTCCCTTTTGCCTGTTGAAGGCCACTTTCTTTCCCGTGTTGACCGACTCCCCGTCGGCGAAGGCCACGCCGCCGCCGGCCGAGCCCAGTGTCATCGTCACACCGAGGCACAACGCCATAACAGTCTTCTTGATCATCGACTACCCTCCAGAACTAGATATTTGTTATATGGGTGACGCGGCGAATTCTGCCCGTCATCATTTAGATTTATCCTCATTGTATAGTAATAAAGCAACGGGAAATTCACAACAGAATATATGTAACCGGTCATAAAATACGCATATGCCTTTCGCGATCCCGTCAGGCCAGTACGCCCTCGTAATCGGTAATGCCGGGGTTGCCGGACACGCCGATCAGCGTGGGGTGATACATCCTGGGAATCCGGATCACGTTGTCCTCGCCGCGCTGCGAGACGAGATAGTCGCGCACGATGTCCCAGATGAGGCGCCCCTCCGGATAGTCCCCGACCACGCCCCAGCCGGCCACGGCATAGACTCCGTCCGCCTCGATCCTCTCGCCGCTGTCGAGCACCGCCTCGGTGATCCGCTCGAGCAACGGCCGCGACGGGTCGATCGAGTAGTGCATGCCGCTCACGCGAGCCATGTCCCCGCCGGCCTGAAGATAGGGATCGGGATCGAACAGGTTGTCGGCGACCGACTCCAGGATGGTCATCAGGGTCTCGCCGGTCATCTCCTGCACATAGGTCTCGCCGTAGGTCATCGCGGTCTGCGTCATCACGTCCTCCATCGTGATCCACTCACCCTCGAGCACGCTGGTGCCCCACCGGAATCCCGGCGAAAGCGCGATCTGGCACCCGTACTCGTGCTTCAGCGCATCGCAGATCAGCTGGTCCCACGTGCCCATGAAGTTGCCGCGGCGATAGAGGGTCCGGTCGGCGATCGCAAGCTTCTCGGACAGTATCTCGTCATACCGCCTGCCCAGCCGGCCCGGATGCACCCGGTAGTCGGGAGCCCGGCATTCGACGACCGACTCGTCATAGGAGCGCGAGCGGATCTCGGAGACCAGCTCCGCCATGCCGGGATCGCCCTCGAGCAGCGCGTCGAACACCGGCAGGAGATGATAGGCCATTCCCGCAACCTGCCCGTCTGCAAACGCGATGTCGAGGACGCCCGCGAATTTGCCGTTGGTTCCCGCGTTGGTGACCAGGCAGCTCCCCCCGTTCGGGGTCGCGACCTCAACCGGCACCGGGATGCCGTCGTGGGTGTGGCCGCCCAGTATCGCGTCGATCCCGTCGACCCGCGACGCCAGCTTGAGATCCACGTCCATCCCGTTGTGGGACAGCAGGATCACGGCGTCCGGCGCCTCCTCGTCGCGAACCCGCCCGACCAGTTCGATCAGCTCGTCCTCCCGTATCCCGAACGTCCAGTCCGGGATGAACCCCTGCGGATTCGCGTTGGC
>VYGS01000131.1:7754-17735 GCA_009841725.1 Gammaproteobacteria bacterium | reverse complement strand
CTGAACGGGATCGCGTTGTCCTCGTCGTAGAGGCCGAGGCCGTCGTGCCGCTCCGCCATTTCGAAATAGGCGTCCTCGAACAGGCTGTCCTCCTTGATGCGCACGTTCTGGGCCACGAATTCCCCGTTGAACGCCTGGATGTTGGACAGGGTCTCGTCCGCGTTGTAGGTGAACTCCCAGTGCCCGGTCATGACATCGACGCCGAGAAGATTGGACACCTCGACCATGTCCCGGCCCCGGGTCCACAGGGACGTGGCCGATCCCTGCCACAGGTCCCCGCCGTCCAGCGTCAGGGTCCGGTCCGCGCCGGCCTGCTCCCTCAGGCTGCGGTACAGGCTCGCGAGATTCGCCGCCCCGCCCATCTTTCCGTACCTGCGGGCGCTCTCCTCGAAGTCCAGGCAGGTGAACGCGTAGGCCTCGATGCTGCCTTCCCGGATTCCCGCGCTGTCGAGCAGCGCCCGGCCGACCCGGTGCGGAAGCTTGCCCTCCGCTTCCCCGAGGCCGAGGTTGACGTTCGGCTCCCGGAAGTAGACCGGCAACAGCTGGGCGTGGATGTCCGTGGTGTGAAGCAGCCGCACGTGGCCCTTCATCGGCAGGTCGTAGAGCGTATCGAGCGTCTCCGCCCGGGCATTGCGCAGCCAGTGGCCGGAAAATTCCGCCGCCAGGCAGCCGGTCGCCGTCGCCCCCATCAGCTTGAGGAACGTGCGCCGGGATGTCGTGTCGACAATGGACTTCAAGGCTATCGCTGGAGTCTCGTCAGGGGATGGCACTGGTCCGGAAACCGGCCAGTATCCGTTCATGGAAGCAGTCTAGCACAAGCCGATACCCCCGATAACCGTGCGCGCATCTTCCATGAGAGATATTGATATAGCCCGTATTGCGTACCACGGAGGTATCGAATTCCGGTTCGAATACTGGCTATAATGACGCGGTCAAATCTCGCGCTGATTTTCTGAACATGCCGTCGGCAATCCATTACCGCCAGGAACGATGAAGGCCCTCGTCGACCTTGGCCGGACATGGTTTACCCGAATCAAACCGTACCCAAAGGATATCGACATGAGCGATGCTACCAAACTGCTTGACGCCCGAAAGCTGAACTGCCCCCTCCCCATTCTGAAAGCCAAGAAAACCATCAACGGCATGCAGTCCGGGGAAACCCTGAAGATCCTGGCGACGGATCCGGGCGCCGTGCGGGACTTCGAGGCCTTCGCCAACCAGACCGGCCACAAGCTGCTCGAATCGGTCGAGACCAACAACGAATTCCATTTCATCCTGGAGAAGGCCTGATCGACCTCGACCGGCCCTCCTCCCCAAGAATCGATCGGCGCGGCACATGGAACTGGAACACATCCACAAGATCGCGCTGATCGGCTTTTTCGGCGCGACCGCCTTCGGCGCCATCGCAAGCCGGACACACTTCTGCACCATGGGCGCCATCAGCGACTGGGTGAACATGGGTTCCCTGACCCGCTTCAGGGTCTGGTTCCTGGCGATGGGCCTGGCCATGATCGTCACCCAGGCCCTGTATCTGACAGGATCCATCGATCTGGCCGAGTCGATCTATCACACCACCGGTTTCACCTGGTTCGGATACATCGTGGGAGGGCTGATGTTCGGCATCGGCATGACCATCGGCTCGGGATGCGGCCAGCGGACGCTGGTGCGCCTGGGCGGCGGCAACCTCAAGTCCCTGATCGTCCTCATCGTGATGGGCCTGACCGCCTACATGACGCTGCGCGGAATCCTGTCGGCGGCCCGCCTCGCAATCAACGACCCGACGATCTGGGAACTCGGCGATGCCGGTCTTGCCAGCCAGGGCCTGCACGACATCCTGTCACGGTTCACCGGGCTGTCCCCGGCAACCGGCGGCATCGTCCTGACCGCGCTTCTGGGCGGCGGCGCCATCCTGTTCGCCCTGGCGGACCGGAGGGTATGGCGCAACTTCGACAACCTCCTGGCCGGCGTCGGCGTCGGCATCCTGATTGCCGGCGCGTGGTACACCACCGGCGTGATCGGGTTCGACGATTTCGACCCCATCGCGCTCGAGGGCGTGTCCTTCATTTCACCGGTCGGCAATACCATCAGCTACCTGATGACCTACACCGGCGCCACCATCAGCTTCGGCATCGCCGTCGTTCTGGGAACCCTGTTCGGCTCGTTCGCCTACAGCCTCCTGTCCGGCAACTTCCGCGTCGAGAGCTTCAGCGACACCGCCGACCTTGTCAACCACATCGTCGGCGCGGTCATGATGGGCTTCGGCGGCGTTCTGGCGCTCGGCTGCACGATCGGCCAGGGCATCACCGGCATGTCGACCCTGGCGCTCGGCTCGATTCTGGCGCTCGGCTCGATCATCGTCGGCAGCGTCTTCACCCTCAAGGTCCAGTACCACCTGCTCGACGACGCGGGACTCTGGAAGGCCGTCAGGACCAGCGGCCTCGAGATGCTCGGAAGAAAACCGCCGGAAGACCTGTAGTCTCGCGCGCGGCCCGGCCGGATCAGCCGGTGTTTCGCATCCCCGCGGCAATCCCGTTGATCGCCACCAGCAGGGCGTCCAGGGCGACGTCGTCATCGCCCGCCCGGGCCCGGGACAGCAATTCGATCTGGAGCAGGTTCAGCGGGTCCACGTAGGTGTTGCGGACCTCCACCGAGCGCAGCACCACGGGCTGAGTCTCGAGGGGCACCTCGTGCCCGGTCACCACCAGGGTCAGCTCCATGGTCCTTCTGTAGAGCCCCCGGAGCTCCTCGCCCAGAGGTTTCAGGTTCTCCGGCACCAGCCGGGCGTCGTACATGGCGGCCACGTTGACATCCGCCTTCGAGAACACCATCTCGATCGAGTCCAGGGTGGCACCGAAGAACGGCCAGTTCTCCAGCATCTCGTCGAGGACCGGCTTGTCTCCCCGCCCGAGAGCGGCCTCCAGGGCCGCGCCCACGCCGAGCCAGGCCGGCAGCATCAGTCGCGTCTGGGTCCAGGCGAAAATCCAGGGTATCGCGCGCAGGGTCTCGATCCCCCCTCCGGGCCTGCGCCTCGAGGGACGGGATCCGATCTTCAGATTGCCCAGTTCCTGCTCCGGCGTGGCAACACGGAAATACGGCACGAAGTCCGCGTGCTTTCGCACGATCCGGTGAAACTCGACAAGCGAATCGTCGGCAAGGGCCTGGATTTCCGCACGCCATCGCTCCTTCGGCACCGGCGGCGGACGCAGGGTCGCCTCCAGCACGGCTCCGACATATACCTCCAGGGTTTCCAGGGCCATGCCCGGAAGGCCGTACTTGGCCTGGATCACTTCGCCCTGCTCGGTGACCCGCATCGACCCGTTCACCGATCCGGGCGGCTGTGACAGGATCGCCTCGTAGGCCGGCCCTCCCCCCCGGGCCACCGTGCCGCCCCGGCCGTGAAAAAGGGTCAGGGTGACGCCATGGCACGCACTGACCGAGACCAGCTGCTCCTGGGCCCGATAGAGTCCCCAGGCGGAGGCGAGCTTGCCGGCATCCTTGGCGGAATCGGAATAACCGATCATCACCTGCTGCCTGTCCCCGATGTGGTTGCGGTACCACGGCAGGGAAAACAGCCTCTCCATGCATTCGGCCGCGCCTTCCAGGTCGTCAAGCCGCTCGAAGAGCGGCACGACGGGCATGATTTTCTGCACGCGGCATTCCTTCTGCAACAGGACCACCTCCAGGATGTCCGAGGGCTCCGAGGCCATGGAAATCACGTAGGCCCCCAGCGACTCCGGGTTCTGGACCGACAGCATCCGGAAGGTGTCGAGCACCTCCTTGACCTCGGCGTGGACCTCGCCTTCCCCCGGAAACGTCGACATGATCAGGGGACGGCGGCTCTCCAACTCCCGGATCAGGAACGCCTGCCTTTCCTCTTCGCTCCATTCGAGGTAGCTGCCCATGTCCAGATACCGGGTGATGGCATCGAAGACCGCGCCGTGCCGGTCGGCCTCCTGTCGGATGTCCAGCTTGAGCAGCACCAGGCCGAACGTGTCCACCCGGCGCAGGATGTCCGTCAGCCTGCCGCCGGCGATCATGGAGTTGCCGGTGCCGACAAGCGACCGGTAGCACAGCATCAGGGGCGCGCGGAGCCTGTCGGCCTGAAGATAGAGCTCGCCCCGGATCGGAGGCAGGCGCGAGAGTTCGCCGGACTGCACGGCCTCCAGGGTGCGATGGAGATGGCGTATCGTGGCCTCCAGATTCTCCAGGACAACCTTGAGCAGCGCGCGGTAGGGCTCGGCCTCCTCGAGCCCGACCTGCTTGAGAAGCTCCGTGCTCGCCGTGTTCATCGAGAGATCCTGGTGCAGTTCCCCGATTTCCCCGAGATACAGTTCGGCGGCGCGGATCCGGGAGATCAGGCACACCTCCCGGGTGACCTGCGGCGTGGCGTTCGGATTGCCGTCCCGGTCCCCGCCCATCCAGGAGCCGAACCGGATCGGCGCCGGGCCGAGCGGAAGCCCCTGGCCGGTACAGTTCACCAGCGCCCGGTCCAGTCGCCGGTACATTTCCGGGACCACATGCCAAAGCGACTGCTCGACCGCAAGCAGGCCGTTCCGGGCCTCGTCCACCGGGGTCAACCGAACTCTGCGGATTTCGTCCGTCTCCCAGACCTCGGCGACAATCCGGTGCAGCGTGTCGCGGATTTCCTGGCGCTCCAGCCGGGACAGGTCCGGCCGGTCGTCCTGGGCCAGCAGGTGCTGGATTCTCAGGAACTTGTCGGAAACGCTGCGGCGGACGATCTCGGTGGGATGGGCGGTGAGCACCAGCTCGATGTCCAGCCGTAGCGCGCACTGGTGCAGTTCAGCCGGCGGCACCCCGGAATCGAGCAGCTTGTGAAACTCCGCCTCGAGAAAGCTGCGGGCCCCGCTTCCGCCTTCATCGTCGTCGAAGCTCGCGGCCGCGATCTGGCGGCGGCGGCGAATCTGGTGATGCTGCTCGGCAATGTTGGCGAGATTCAGGAACTGGGCGAAGGCGCGTGCAAGCAGGACCAGCTGCTCGCTGGTCTGCGCCGAGAGCAGCGCCACCAGGCGGTTGCCGCAGGCGGTATCGCCATGGCGGGCGTCCCGGGCCAGCAGCCGGACCTTCTCGACCAGTTCATACAGGCTGTCTCCCTGGCGCTGACGGATGGTTTCGCCCAGCAGGGTTCCCAGCAGGCGGACATCGTCGCGCAGCCTCGCATCATCCGTATCGAGGGAATAGTACTGATCGACCTGTGCGGTGGCGGAGACGGGCATGGTCTTGAGACGGTAGCATCGAACTGATTCTAACCGTGTTTCCGGGATGCGCGCTGCGGGCTTTGGCGCAAACGGATTCCGATTGTCTATTGTAATAATAATCCGGCCTGATTGTCGCGCCGGAAATCCGTCCGCCAGCCATTCCGGCCAAGAGACTGCAAAGCGGGCAGAACGGGAAAGGCATGTTTTTCCGTACGGGCGCCATTCAGGCCTGCCCGCGGCCGGGAAAATTTCTTCTTGAAACAGGCTGCGGAGGCTTGATATGGTTGTCGCAAGGGGCATGGGCACTGCTCTATCTTGCAGGCGTGGGCCGGACACTCGCTGTGCCGCACGCGCTTCGCATTTTTTCAAACGCCCGGAATCAGGTGAGAGTCCGTCTGGCCGTGAGCATCATCCCCGAGAATGCCAGAGGCAGGCTTGGCCCTAGGAGCCGATCGCATGAACGAGTTCACCCAAATGCTGAATTTTTCCGAAATCCGCGCAACGCTGGAGGGCTGGATCGACAGCCATGTGCTGGTCGTCGACAACGCGGTCCAGGCCGGGTTGATCGTGCTGGCGCTGGCACTCGCCCGGCTGCTCGGCCCCCGGCTCGGACGCGTCATCGAGAATTTGTCCGAGAATCGGCTCAGGCATGCCGATATCCAGAGCCTCCTCGCCCGGCTCGCCGGGCTTTCCACTCCGATCGTGGCCCTGGTTTTGCTGTGGACCGTGGCCGAAGCGGGAGCGCAGAGTGCCCTGTTCGGCCATTACCTGACACGATCCGCGGCCATTCTCGCCGGGGCCTGGGTGATTATCCGCCTGGCCTCCGGAATCATCAGAAACGATCTGCTGTCCCGAATCGTGGCCTGGACCGCGTGGAGTGTCGCCGCACTGGCGGCGCTGGGACTGTTCGACGCCGCGATCGCGCTTCTGGACGGTGTCGGCATGACCTTCGGGGAAGTCCGGATTTCGCTCCTCTCCCTGGCCAAGGCAGTCCTGATCCTCGGCCTCTTGCTGTGGTTCTTTGCGACGGTATCCTCCGTACTCGAGCGGCGGATCGGCCAGTCCAAGGATCTGACACCGTCGGTCCAGGTGCTGCTCACGAAGGTCATCAAGATCATCCTGGTCACCCTGGCCTTCCTGATCGCGATCGGCGGACTGGGAATCGACCTCACGGCCCTCACCGTATTCGGCGGCGCTCTCGGCATCGGCGTCGGCATCGGGTTGCAGAAAGTCGTATCCAACCTGGTCAGCGGCCTTTTGCTGCTCCTGGACAAGTCGATCAAGCCGAACGACGTCATCGCGGTCGGCGGCACCTATGGCTGGGTTGCCTCCCTTGGCGCTCGGTACACGGCCATTCGCACCCGCGACGGGGTCGAATACCTCATCCCGAACGAGGAGCTGATCACCCAGCCGGTGGAGAACTGGTCGCACAGCGACAAGGCCGTCCGGGTCAATATTCCGGTGGGCATTTCCTACAAGTCCGACGTGCGCCTCGCGATCGATTTGTGCCGCGAGGCGGCCGCTGCCGTTCCGCGGGTGCTGTCCAGCCCGCCCCCGCGATGCCTGCTGGTGGGTTTCGGCGACAGTTCGGTAAACCTGGAAATACGAATGTGGATCGACGACCCGTCCGAGGGGCGGTCCAATGTCATCAGCGAGGTCCTGCTGCGGGTATGGGACCTGTTCCACGAGCGGGGGATCGAAATCCCCTTCCCGCAACGGGACCTGCACCTGAAATCGAGCGACGTTCCCCTGTCCATGCCAGCCGCATCAGGGGCCGGGCAAGTCGGGGAGGCATAGTCCCGATTCCGTGCCGGGCTGCCGCGGGATGCGATCCGGACAGGGCAAAAGACGGCCTCTTCGCAGGATCAGGCGCCGTTTTCCCTGATCATGTCCAGCAGCAGCTTCGACCCCTCCAGGCCCTGTGCCGCAGCCCTGGCCAGCCAGACGGCGGCCTGCGCGCTGTCGCGCCTGACGCAGTCCCCGTCGAGATACATGCAGCCGAGCCCGTGCTCGGCCAGCGCCATGCCCTGGAAAGCCGCAGAGCGCATCCATCGGGCGGCCGTCTCCTCGCTGCGCACCACGCCCAGCCCGTTCTGGTACATGATCGCCAGGCGATATTGCGCATCGCCGTCTCCGGCCTCGGCGAGCGGACCGAGCAGTCTCAGGGCCTGGGAGAAATTCCTCGACTCGAACGCGGCGATGCCGCTGGCGAGATCGATTTCCGTGCCCGCATCCCCGCCCGTGGAGTCGTTCTCGTTCATGGCCGGGCCGCCTCAGGGCTTGAGAAAAATGCCTTCCCGGGCCGCCAGCACCGCCGCCTCGACCCGGGAGTGCAGTCCGAGCTTCTTCAGGATGGACTTGACGTGCAGCTTGACCGTGCCGTCCGAGATGCCGAGCTGAAGCGCGATCCGCTTGTTGCTCCGCCCTTCGGTCAGATGGTGCAGGATTTCCATTTCCCGCGGGGACAGGCAGGAAAAGATCGAGACGGACTGCTCCGGCCGCCGGTCCTTCTGCTGAATGATGGACGCCAGCGTCGCCGCCAACTCGGGCGCGACCACGATCTCCCCGGCGATCACTTTCCTCAAGGCGGCAACCAGCTCGTCGGGCTCCATGTCCTTGAGCAGGTAGCCGTTGGCATGGTGATGCAGGCAGTCCCTCAAGTCGGACGCCTCGTCGCTGGTCGTGAGAATCAGGATCGGCAGCTCGGCATGGTTCTCGCGCAGGATCTTCAGGGTCTGGACGCCGTCCATGTCCGGCATGCGCAAATCCACCATGACCACATCCGGCTTCTCGAGAGAGACCGATTCGATGCCCCGGGAACCGCTCGAACAGGAAACCACTTCCACGCCTCTTCGCCTGAGCAGCCCTTCGAGCCCTTCCCTGAAGAGCGCGTGGTCGTCAATCAGTACCGCTTTCATCGTTCGTCATCGACCGCTCATTCGGCGCCGGCTTCGGTCACCGTACGGCCATCCCGGCATTCGAACTCGAGCGTGACCCGGCTGCCCTCCCCCGGCTCGGACTCGAGCTTCAGGTCCGCGCCGAGCCGCTCGGCCCGCTCGGCCATGATCTGCCGGCCGATATGCTCGCCCGGTGCGGCGGCGCCCGGCAGCCGGTTTTCATCATAGCCTATCCCGTCGTCCTCGACAACGATGCGGAACGAGCCGTCGCGGTGCCGCAGCAGCACCCTGACCGTATCGGCGTCCGCGTGCTTTCTGACATTGGTCAGCGCTTCCTGGACAATCCGGATCACGTCTGCGCGCATGGCGGGGGTGAGCGTGTCGTCCTGCCACTCGTTCTGGAGAAACACCGACAGGCTGGTGTCGTCGCGGCACCTTTCGACCAGCTTCGCCACCGAGCCGGCCACTTCCTGGGACTGGTAGGGCGCGCGGAACTGCCCGATCAGGGATCTCAGCTCCGAGATCGCCTCCTCCACCTGGGTCTCGAGCTTTTCCAACTCCTCCCAGGTGACCTGCTCTTCGCCCTGGTGCAGGGTTTCATCCAGCACCCGGACCTGGATGCGCAGGCTGGCGAGCGTCTGCGCCAGCGAATCGTGCAGCTCGTTGGCCAGGCGCGCCCGGGCTTCCACCGTAAACAGCCTTTCCGATTCGTCATCGAGCCGGGACTGCTCGATCATCACGCCGAGGTGCTGTCCGACATTCAGGAACATCTTGCGGGTGTCCTCGTTCACCGTCTCGCCGTCGTGCAGAAAGAGCTGCAGGTAGCCCAGATAGGTGCCCCGGCAGAGCATCGGTATCGTCGCCACGAACATTGCCCGGGCGGAATCCTCCCGGTCGTCCTCCAGGCGCTCGAACTCGACATCCTTGAGGTCGGCGGCATTGCGGCCCTCCTCTCGGGAACGCCTGCGCAGCATCTCGCGCAACGTGACCGGACCGGCCAGCCACGGACTGTCCGGCTCCAGTCCGTGGCTGTCGACCAGCTCGAGACGGCCCCGGGCGAGAATCCGGATCACGGCGGCACGCGCCCGGAACACTTCCCCGAACCGGCTCATGAAGTGGCTGAGAAGCGCTTCGACCGTGTCGAACCGGGTCGAGGATGTCACGACTTCGTAGAGCAGTTCCAGGGATTGCGTTTTCTGCTCGAGGCTCCGGGTCTGTTCGGCAACCTGTTCTTCGAGGCCCTCGTGCAGTTCCAGCATCCGTTGGCCCAGGGCGTTGATGTCCCGGATCAGCCCCTCGAAATCGCCGGTGCCGGGCTCGGTGATCCGGGCCCGCATGTCGCCGTCGCTGACCTGCGACACCCAGTCGTGCACCCGCGCGATCGGATGGATCAGGGTGACCCGGACCATGTAGATCCCGCGAAGGATGCAGAGCAGCGCGCCGCCGGCGTAAATCCAGGCCGGCAACTGCAATCCCTCCACCCCGAGCCGCCGAAGGAGAATCTGCACCATGAAGACGAAAAGGAGCAATACCGCGATGAACAGGGGCAGCATGACCTGGCGGCAGATCAGCCCGAATCCCGGGCGGTACCACCGGGTTTGCGGCGGGACCAGGCATTCCGGTTCCGGCACCCGCCTCGTTCCGCAGTTCGGACGGGTCGCGCTCATGCCGAAACGCCCCGCGGCCCGGCCCGGCCGCCGCAACAGTCGGCGCGACAGGACATTCTATCCATCTCCGGTCGGCTTGACATGCTCCCTGTCGTTCGGATTGATGAAGATGAAATGGAAATTCCCGTCATCCATTTCCACGTAGTCGAGTTCCGCGCCGGCGAGCAGTTCGGTGCTGGTCGGCGCCACCACGATCTCGAT
>VYGS01000131.1:0-7744 GCA_009841725.1 Gammaproteobacteria bacterium | reverse complement strand
CTCGATGCCGCCGCTGGTGCTGTAGCTGTCGTTGTGATCGCCGTTGTCGAATCCCATTGCGTAGTCGAGGCTGCCGTTCTGGAGCCGCCTGGCGGCGATGCGCAGGAACATGCCCTCGGATTGGGTTTCCTCCATGGACAGTCGAATCTGTCTGGCCGCCGCCTTGGTGATGGTGATCATGTCGCGCTCTCCGGGGTTCAGTGGCAGACGGGACGCTGCCGGATGTAACGGGTGAAATGCTCGATCCAGGGATAGCTCCGGGTGTTTCGAAAATGCGAAAACCCGGCCAGCACGCCCTGGCGGACGAATCCGTCGTGGCGGCCATCGATTCCGTGCCCGCGCACGATCCGCCATGCGTAGTCGATGTCCCCTTCCATGCCCTGCACCGAGGAGTGGTGAAATTCGTGCGCCCGGACCGGGGCGCCGGACATCTCCCCGTCGGCGGCGCGGCCGTCGTGCCACGGGTGTCCCGGCATCGGGGCCAGCTGGACGTACCCGCGGCCCACCGGCCTGTCCTGCATCACGGTGTCGAACTGGAAGTAGCCCGCCATGCGATACGACCGCCCCCGCCAGCCGAGGCTGCGCCCCAGATACATCAGCCCGCCGCATTCGGCGTAAACGGGACGGCCGGACCGGCAGAAGTCCAGCACCGCCTCGCGCATCGATGCGTTGGTCTGCAGCCGTGCGGCATGCATCTCCGGAAACCCGCCTCCAATCAGGAGCGCGTCCACGTCCGGCAGGCCGGCATCGTCAACGGGACTGAAACCGACCAGGTCGATCCCGGCGTCCTCCATGTCCGCGATGTCGTCGGGATAGTAGAACGAGAATGCCCGGTCCCGGGCGATTCCCAGGCGGATTCCTTCCGCTCCCGAGGGAACGCCCTCGCGGCCCGCGGAAGCCAGCCGGATCCGGTGCCGGTTCGCGATCCGGATCAGCGTTTCGATGTCGAGCGCCGACTCGACGGCCGAGGCGATCGCCTCGACGTGCCGGTCGGCGTTGTCGTCCTCCCCGCTCGTCGCCAGGCCGAGATGCCGCTCCGGAATCGTCAGGTGCGCCTGGCGCGCCATCGCGCCGACAACCGGCAGGTCGGTGTATTCCCTGACCGCGGCCCTCAACTTGGATTCGTGCCGGCTTCCGCCGACATTGTTCAGAACCACGCCGGCCAGGTTGATTTCGGGGTCGAACGCCGCATAGCCCAAAAGGAGCGGCGCGATCCCCCGGGTCATTCCCCTGCAGTCGACGACCAGGATCACCGGCAGACCCAGCTGCCTGGCGAGTTCGGCGTTGCTGTCGCGCCCCGCCGGATCCATCCCGTCGAACAGGCCCATGTTCCCTTCCAGCACCGCCATCTTCCTGCCCTTGCAGTGACGGGCGAACCGGCGGGCGATCTCCCGCTCCGTCATGGTGTTGAAGTCGAGGTTCACGCAGGGGGCGCCGGCGCTCAGGCCAAGCCACATGGGATCGATATAGTCGGGCCCCTTCTTGAAAGGCGCGGGCTCGAGTCCCCGGTTCTTCAACGCGCGGCAGAGTCCCACGGCCACCGTGGTCTTGCCGGATGACCGGCGTGTCGCGGAAATCAGGAATCCTTGCATGATCTGGACGACCGCTCGAGGAAGCCGGTCACGATGCGGCCGGGCGCTCTGTCTCGCCGGGAAGAAAGGGTAGCACCCGGAGCGAGGCCAGAAGCACGATGCCGGCAATGGATGCGCCTCCGATGCCCAAGGCCAGTTCCGGCAGGCTCGGGGCATAGTGGCCGACGACGCCGTCAAAGAACGTGCTGCGAACCTGCTTGCCCGGGAACAGCAGCTGGGGGTAGGCCTGTCCGGCAATGATCGTGACGTACAGGAAGCACAGGCCGCCGAGCAGCGTAGACAGCGAGGCCGCAATGAACCGGAAATCGGGGTTGCGGTCCGGCTTCGCGAGGTACACGAGCCCCAGCGGCAGCAGGGCGCCGACCAGGATCTGGCCGATCCAGAACAGCGCGGTGTAGACGCCTCCTTCGAGAAGGATGAACCGCCCGACCCCGACCCGGGAAGCCGTATAGAGGCCGGTCAGATGGAACGCGCAGATGAGGAAGCATTCGAGCGCGATCAGAAGGCCCAGAAGCCGCATCAGCGAGGCGGCGGTTTCGGGCTTCATCCGGGAGCCCGACAGGGCACCCGCCACCCGGGCCGCCAGCATGAAGAAGGCCGTTCCCAGCGACAGGGAGAACACGATGAACAACGGCACCATCATCGCCGAGTGGTAAAGCTGCCGGGCGATGATGAAGCCGAAAATCGACCCGGTGCCCGCGGTCAGCACGAACCGCCAGCAAAACGCGACCAGGCCCGCGGTTTTCGCATATCGGTTCATCCTGCGCTCGAACAGGAACCAGAGATAGACCCCGACCACCGCCGCGAATCCCGTGTACAGGAAGATGTTCCACGCGAAAATGGACTTGAAATTGTAGTGGGTCATGGCGACGATCAGCCGGTCCGGCCGGCCGAGATCCAGAACCAGCACGACCAGCCCCCCGATCAGGAGGCTGATCGCGAGCAGGCCGGAAAACCGGCTCCAGCCCGAGTAGGCCGCTCGCCCGAAGAGCGAGGCCATCGAGGCGACGTTCAGGGCCCCCGAGGCGCCCAGGATCAGCAGTATGGCAAACACATGGGGCAGCCCCCACACCACCTGGTTGTTCATGCCCGTCACCCAGTGGCCCTCGGTGTCCATGTAATGCGCCGCGCCCAGGCCAACGAGCGCCAGAGCGGCGAGCACCGCCGCCAGGGCGCGGTAGCACCACCTGCTCGAGACGAGAATCCGGTAATCGTCGTTCATGCCGCTAGACGTTCCGGTATCGTACCCCGGTGTTCAGATCCAGATCCTCGCGGATCTGCCGGGAGGGTTCCGACTTGAGGCGCAGCGAGATCGCGCTGTCCGCATCAAGCATGTCGCCGAAGGTCATCGCGCCGCCGCCCTCGTCGTGGCAGGCTTCCACGCAGGCGGGCAGGCGCCCCGCATCGACACGGTGGGTGCAGAAGGTGCAGCCCTCGACGGTGCCCTTGCCCCGCGGAGACCACGGCTTCTGGCGCGACAGGTTCTCGTGCACGAACGAGCGGGCCTTGTACGGGCAGGCCACGATGCAGTACCGGCACCCGATGCAGGTGTGCTTGTCGACCAGCACGATGCCGTCCTCCCGCCGGAAGGAGGCGCCGGTCGGGCAGACGTCCACGCACGGCGGATCCTCGCAGTGCTGGCAGAGCATTGGCAGGGAGTCGGCGTGGCCGGTCTGCTCGTCGACCAGCTCAAGCTTGCGGATCCACTGCGCATCGATATCCGGCCGGCCGGTGTCCTCAAGATTGTGCTCGGTGTTGCAGGCGCTGACGCATGCGTCGCATCCGCTCGCGCACTTCTGCGTATCGATCAACAGTCCCCAGCGCACCAGGTTCGAGGCGGCCTCCCCGGGCGATTTCGCCGTGGCCAGCTCGATGAGACTGAATCCCGTCCCGCCCAGCGTCGCGGCCGCCGCGGCAAGCATCAGCCTGCGGCGTCCGGAATCCGCACATCGGCCGGTCCTGTCCTGTTCCGTCATGGAGCGGCCACCCATCGGTTCATCAGGGCCTTCACCGACTCGGGGATCGACGAATCCGTCGCGCCGGCGTGTCCCGCCGAATCGTCCGGGATCGTCGCGTGGCACTGGAAGCAGTCCATCTTCACGCCCACCGCGTCATGGCAGACCGCGCAGAACTGGTCGGGCGCGTTGATCGGAATGGCCTTCCCGGACGTGTCGGCCTGCACGTGGCAGGCGACGCACTCCACCAGGCTGTGCCGGATCGTGCGCAGCCCCTGGCGCATCGTCAGGTCCCGGTCGTGGAGAAGAAAGTCCATGTGCTGCTTGCGCATGATCTCGGTCGGCTCAACGCACTGCTCGCCCTTGCCCCGCGGAATATCCAGCCACTGCGCATGGGACACGCCGGTCAGAAGCCCCGTCATCACGAAAGCCGCCAGGAACGCTCTCACCCGCTACTCCCCCATGCCCATCTCGATATAGCCGGTCGGGCAGACATCCGCGCAGATGTGACAGCCGATGCACCGGTCGTAGTCCGTGTCGACATAGCGACCCATCGTGGTCTTGTCCTTCTTGACCCGGAACACGGCGTCCTGCGGGCAATAGATCACGCAGTTGTCGCATTCGAAACACATTCCGCAACTCATGCAGCGCCCCGCTTCATCGCGGGCCGATTCCGCGTCCAGTCCGACATGGCGCTCCTCGAAGTGGCTGAGCACATGCTCCTCGTCCGGACCGTGGGATTCGCGCCGATTGCGCGCCTCGTAGGCGAAATGCCCCAGAAACAGCTTGTCGGAGGAGATGATCTCGTGCGCACTGCGGTCCTCGTAGTTGTGCACCGCGTAATTGGCGTCACAGGTTCCCCATTCCTGGCGGTGGTCATACGCCTCGGGATCCAGGCTCGTCTCGCGCAGCTTGTCCAGCAAACTGAAATGGTGGACGTCGACCTTCGGCCGCTTTCCCGGCTCCTCGCCGTTCAGGTACCGGTCGATGCTGCTCGAGGCGATAGACGCCTGGCCGATCGCGGTCGTCAGCAGGTGCGGCCGGATGATGTCTCCGGCGACAAAATGCCCGGGACGGTCCGGAACATGGTAGAGCTTGTCCGCCTCCATCAGCCCCCGTCCGTTGTCGAGTTCCTCAAGCCCCTCGAGGTTGCCGGCCTGGCCGATCGCGGAGACGATCAGGTCGCATTCGATCTCGAACTCGGTGCCTTCGACCGGCACCGGCCGTCCGTCCCGCTCCACCGCGCATTCGGCCAGTCTCAGGGAATGCGCCCGGCCCTCGTCGTTCAGCAGGACCTCGATCGGCATCACGCCGTAGCGGATGTCGACGCCCTCGTGCAGCGCGTCTTCCACCTCGTGATCGGTCGCGGTCATCTGGAAGCGGGGGAACAGGGAGGTCAGGGTGACCTCGGCGCCCTCGCGCATTGCGGCGAAGGCGGAATCGTGCGCCACGTAGCCCCCGATGACGGCTTCCGCCCGCAGCGACTTGTTCAGGTTGCTGATCTTGCCGAGCCGCCGGGCGACGGACACCACGTCGATCGAGGTGTCGCCGCCGCCGACGCAGACCACGCGTTCCGCGCTGACCTGAAGAACGCCCTTGTTGAACGCCTCGAGGAACTCGACCCCGCTGACGCAGTTCGGAGCCTGCGAGCCCGGGATGGGAAGCGCCCGGCCGCTCTGGCAGCCGATGCACCACAATACAGCATCGTATGTTTTCTCGAGATGCTCGATCGACACGTCGACACCGACCTTGACCCCGGTCTCGACCTCGATGCCGCCCATGTCGAGGATACGCCGGATCTCGTGATCAAGGTGCGCGCGGGGGGTCCGGTACCCGGGGATGCCGTAGCGCATCATGCCGCCGAGTTCCGGATGGTCGTCGAAAATCGTCGAGCCGTGGCCCTTTCGCCGCAACTGGTAGGCCGCGGCCAGGCCAGCCGGGCCGCCGCCGACGATCGCGACCCGGAACTTGCCGAGTTCCGGGGCCTCGAACACGAATTTCCGCTCGTAGGCGGTGTCCCCGATGAACTGCTCGACCGCGTTGATCCCGACAAAATCGTCAACCTGGTTCCGGTTGCAGCCGGACTCGCAGGGCGCGGGGCAGACCCGGCCCATCATCGAGGGAAACGGGTTCGCGTCGGTGCTGCGGCGGAACGCGTATTCCTCCCAGCTCATGTCCGCCGGCGGCTTCTCGACGCCCTTGACGATCTGCAGCCATCCCCGGACGTCCTCCCCCGACGGGCAGCTGCCCTGGCAGGGCGGCGTGCGGTGGACGTAGGTGGGGCATTTGTGCGAATGATCGGCGCTGAATATGGCTTCCTGCCAGTTGTCCCATGTGCTGTCGCCGTCCTCGAACGCCCTGAAGGTGAGTTTTTCAGACGGGTTGTCGGCCTGTTCTGTCACGGTATTTCTCCCCATTGATTTGATTGTAGTTATCTCTCCACGCCCAGTTCCAGCGCGTCCCCGACGAGCTGATGGACGCTGACGATCATGTCCATGCCCAGGCTGTAGAACGGCAGCACCTTGGTGAACTGGCTCTTGCAGATGGCGCAGATGGCCGCCATGTGCGTGACGCCGTGCCGTTCGATCACCTCGTGAAGCGCCTGGACTCTCGGCAACGCGCCCTTGACGCGCAGCTCGGTCAGATCGTCGGTCAGCAGCCCTCCGCCGCCGCCGCAGCAGAAGGTGCCCTCGCGGATGCTGTCCTCGCGCATGTCGACGAAATGGTTGCACGAAGCCCGGATCAGGGCTCTCGGAATCGTGAACTGCCCGCCCGGAACATTGCCCATGCGGGATCCGCGCGAGACATTGCAGGAATCGTGGAACGTGACCACCTTGTCGTCGTTTTTCTCCCTGTTGAAGCGTAGGGCCCCCCGCTCGATCAGGTCGTGGGTGACCTCGCAGACGTGCTGGGGCGCGGGATAGTCCGGGTCGAGGAAGTCGAACGGGCCGATCAGGGTGTTCCAGTAGCTGTACGCGACCCGCCAGGCATGCCCGCATTCGCCGACGACGATCCGCCTGACGCCGAGCTCGAGCGCCGCTTCGCGGATTCTCGAGGCGACCTTCTCCATGCTCTCGTCGTTGCCGATGAACAGGCCGAAGTTGGCCGCTTCCGACGCGTGGGAACTCAGCGTCCAGCGGATTCCGGCCTGGTGGAAGACCTTGGCATAGCCGATCAGCCCGTCGACATGCGGCTCGGCGAAAAAGTCCGCCGACGGCGTCACCAGCAGGATCTCCGCGCCCTCCTCGTCCAGCGGCAGCCGGACGTCGACATCCGTGTCGTCCTTGATTTCCTCCTCGAGGTCGAGCAGCGTGTCGGCCATGGCGGGCTTGGGCAGGCCGAGATTGTTGCCGATCTTGAACACCTTGCCGATGATTTCGTTCGAGTATTTCTGTCCGATCCCGACACTGGCCAGTATTTCGCGGCCCGCCATGGTGATTTCCGCCGTGTCGATCCCGTACGGGCAGTAGACCGAGCACCGGCGGCATTCCGAGCACTGGTGATAGTAGCTGTACCAGTCCTCCAGCACCTCGCGGGTCAGGTCGACCGCCCCGACCAGCCACGGGAAGTATTTTCCGGCGAAGGTGAAATAGCGCCGGTACACCTTGCGCATGAGATCCTGCCGGGCAACCGGCATGTTTTTGGGGTCGGCGGTGCCGAGGTAGTAGTGGCATTTGTCGGTGCAGGCCCCGCACTTGACGCAGGCATCCATGAAGACCTGCAGGGAGCGGTACTTGCCCAGCAATTCCTTCATCTTTCCAAGCGCCCGGTCGTGCCAGTCCTCGACCAGCTCTCCCGGAAATCCCAGCGCGCCCTGGTGATCCGATCCGGCGACGAAGGGCCGGCTGTGGGCCATGGCGCCCTCCTCCAGGGACGGGGTCCGGGGGATGTTGGTGACGACGGGAATGTTGAATTCGGCTTTCATGACGGTCGGGCGGCCGCGTGCCGGCGCTCGCGCGGATTGTCAACCTGGTTTCGGGTCGGGCTGAAGAACACCCCGGGCGCGTGCAGCAGCTTGCTGACCGGAAACACCGCCATCAGCGCCACCACCAGCGCCAGATGAACCAGCAAGAGCGGGTCGGCCGGCAGCGGCGCGAGATCGAATCTCAGCAGTCCGAGAAAAAAGGCCTTGACCGCCACGATATCCGTGTGCCAGACGTACTTCATCATCAGGCCGCTGATCGCGATGGCCAAAAG
>VYGS01000114.1 GCA_009841725.1 Gammaproteobacteria bacterium | reverse complement strand
CCTGATAGTTCGCCTGGGCCAGTTTGACCAGCCCGCTGACGGCTTGCCGGACAGCCGTGAAGGCCGGCTGGAAATGGGCGCCGCTTCGCTCCTCGAGTTCAGCACTTTCGACATCCTGGATCAAATCCCTGATTCCGGCGCTGGACAGGGAAAACCCGTAAAACGAGGAAGCGATGTCCGGCAGGCTGTGCGCCTCGTCAAAGACCACCGCGTCATGCTCGGGAAGCAACCCGCCGAACCCGTTTTCCTTCAGGGAGACATCGGAAAAATAGACATGGTGATTGATCACGATGAGATCGCTTTCCATCGCTCTCTTGCGCGCGGAATTGACATGGCAGCGCAAAAACTCGGGGCAGTTTCCGCCCAGGCAGTTGTCACTGGTGGAAGTGACCGCCCGCCACACCGGGGAGTTCTCGGGCACATTCTCCATTTCGGAAATGTCTCCGGATCGCGTGGTCACCGCCCAGTCGCTGATCCGGGACAGGGACTGTCCCATTTCGGCATCGATCAGATCGGTCTGCAGATGAGCCAGTTTCAGCCTGTGCCGGCAAAGATAGTTGGAACGGCCCTTGAGCAGGGCCGTCCGGGCATTGCGCTTGAGGACCCGGACAACAGACGGAATATCGCGAAAATAGATTTGCTCCTGCAAATGCCGGGTCGCCGTCGAGATCACCGCGCATTTTCCGGACAGGACAGCCGGAACGAGATAGGCGTAGGTTTTTCCCGTCCCGGTTCCGGATTCGCAGACGAGTTTTCCACCAGAACGGATGGATTCAAAGACCGATTGCGCCATTTGCTGCTGTCCCGGACGGGGAACGAAGCCCGGCATGTCGGTGTGGAACAGGCCATCCTCCTTGAAAATCCGGTCAATCATGTAAAGCCAGCAGAATATGAGAACTCGGCGGGCGGCGGCTTCTGCCCGCTCCCAGGGTATGATACGCCATCTCCCGGCCCGGAAACGGACTGCTCGCATCCCGACTTCCCGGACAGGTCGGGATGCGCATCGTCACGATACGATTTCGTCGAAAAACGACTTGATCCGCTCAGACCAGGAACGGCTCTTTGGAGCATGCTTGTGCCCGCCCTGATTGAGGCTTTCCTCGAACGTTTTGAGAAGCTTTTTCTGTTCTTCGGTCAGGTTGACCGGGGTTTCAACAACCACCTTGCAATACAGATCGCCCTGAGCACCGCTACGGACGTTGCGAACTCCCTTCCCTTTCAGTCTGAATACTTTCTCCGACTGGCTTTCAGCCGGCACCTTCAGATTGGCACGGCCCGCAAGCGTCGGAATCTGTAACTCTCCGCCCAGCGCCAGAGTGGTGAACCCGACCGGTATCTCGCAGTACAGGTCGTCGCCGTCCCGGTCGAAGATGCTGTGCTTGATCAGCCGGACCTGTACATACAGATCCCCCGGCGCATGCCCGGGTTGGCCGATATCCCCTTCTCCGGACAGGCGTACCTGATCGCCGCTGTCCACGCCGGCCGGGATCTTGACCGAAAGCGTCTTCTCCTTGCGGGCCATGCCGTTTCCCTGGCACGATGAACAGGGATCCTTGATCACGGAGCCGGTGCCCCGACACTTGGGACAGGTTCTCTGGACCGAAAAGAACCCCTGTTGCATGCGGATCTGACCCTGTCCCTGGCATGTGTCGCAGGTCGAAGGCTGCGTGCCCGGTCTAGCGCCCGACCCGTCACATGTCGAGCACGTGACGTTTCTCGGTATCCGGATCTGCTTTTCGACCCCGAACACCGCTTCCTCGAGTGTCAGATTCAACTTGTACTGAAGATCGACACCGCGATTCTGACGGGCGCCTCCCGAGTTGCCGAAGATGTCGCCAAAAATGTCACCGAAGATATCGCCGAACCCGCCGGCAGCACCCGCTGCGCCCGCTGCCTGGTCAACGCCGGCATGCCCGAACTGGTCGTAGAGAGACCTTTTCTGCTCGTCGCTCAGGACGCTGTAGGCTTCCTGGATTTCCTTGAAGCGGCTTTCGGCCTCCTTGCTGCTTTCGTTGCGGTCGGGATGGTATTTCATGGCCAGGCGTCGGTATGCCTGCTTGATCTCCTGATCGCTGGCATTCCGACTCACCCCGAGGGTTTCGTAGTAATCCTGCTTGGCCATCCCGGTTCAACCCCGACAAGGCAAAGCGGGGGCCGACCCCCGCTTTGGTATCCGAGTGCTCCCTTTCCTCTTCCGGATCAAGAATCCTTCTTGTTGTCGTCGACCTCCTCGAATTCGGCGTCGACCACGTCATCCGCCCCGGAGTTTCCTCCGCCTCCAGCCGGTTCGTCTTCCGACTGGGCAGCCTGGGCATACAGTTGCCCGGACAGCTGGTGAAGCGCATCGATCCGCGAGCGGATTGCATCGACATCCGTGCCCTTCACGGATTCCTCCAGCTCCGAAATCGCGTTTTCGATGCCGGCCTTGTCGTCGCCACCGATCTTGTCTCCCAACTCCTCCAGGGATTTCCGGGTGCCATGGGCAACCGCCTCGCCCTGGTTGCGGATGTCGGCAAGCTCCCTCGCCTTCCGGTCCTCTTCCGCATGTTCCTCGGCGTCCTGCACCATCCTTTCGATTTCCTCGTCGGAAAGGCCCGAACTGGACTTGATGACAATCCTGTTTTCCTTGCCGGTCGCCTTGTCCTTGGCCGAAACATGCAAAATGCCGTTGGCATCGATGTCAAACGACACCTCGATCTGCGGCACGCCTCTCGGCGCGGATCTGATTTCGGTCAGGTCGAACCGTCCAAGGGACTTGTTGCCGCTTGCCATTTCCCTTTCTCCCTGCAGGACATGAACGGTAACGGCAGACTGGTTGTCCTCGGCAGTCGAGAAAATCTGGCTGGCATTGGTCGGAATCGTGGTGTTTTTCTCGACCAGTTTGGTCATGACACCGCCCAACGTTTCAATGCCCAGCGACAGCGGGGTGACATCGAGCAGGAGCACATCCTTGACGTCGCCGCCCAGAACACCGCCCTGGATGGCGGCACCGACGGCGACCGCTTCATCCGGGTTGACATCCCGGCGCGGTTCCTTGCCGAAGAAGTTCTCGACAACCTCATGCACTTTCGGCATCCGGGTCTGTCCGCCGACGAGAATGACGTCGTTGATGTCCGAAGCTTTCAGTCCGGCATCCTTCAACGCAATCCGGCAGGGTTCCAGCGTCTTCTGGACCAGCTCGTCAACCAGGGTTTCAAGCTTGGCCCGGGTCAGTTTCATGTTCAGGTGCTTCGGCCCGCTCGAATCCGCCGTGATGTACGGGAGATTGATCTCCGTCTGGGTGCTGGACGACAGTTCGATCTTGGCCTTTTCGGCGCCTTCCTTGAGACGCTGCATGGCAAGCGGGTCTCCACGCAGGTCCATGCCCTGATCCTTCTGGAACTGATCGGCAAGATAGTCGATGAGACGCCGGTCGAAATCCTCCCCGCCCAGGAACGTGTCCCCGTTCGTGGAAAGCACTTCGAACTGGTGTTCTCCCTCGATTTCGGCAATTTCGATCACCGAAACGTCGAACGTCCCGCCACCGAGGTCGTACACCACGATCTTGCGATCGCCCTTGGCCTTGTCCATGCCGTAGGCCAGCGCAGCCGCGGTCGGTTCGTTGATGATCCGCTTGACTTCAAGCCCTGCGATTCGTCCCGCGTCCTTGGTCGCCTGACGCTGGGAATCATTGAAATAGGCCGGTACCGTGATCACCGCTTCCGTAACCTTTTCTCCGAAATAGTCCTCGGCGGTCTGCTTCATTTTCTGCAGGATCCGGGCGGATATTTCCGGCGGAGCCATTTGCTTTCCTCCGGCCTCGACCCAGGCATCCCCGTTTTTCGCCTTGGCGATCCTGTACGGCATCAGGTCAATGTCCCGCTGCACCACGCCTTCGTCGAACTTCCTTCCAATCAGACGTTTCACGGCAAAGATCGTGTTGTCCGGATTGGTGACGGCCTGGCGCTTGGCGGACTGGCCGACCAGCACCTCGTCGTCCTTGGAAAAAGCGACAATTGACGGGGTCGTTCGGTCGCCTTCACTGTTTTCTATGACTTTTGGGGCCGATCCCTCCATCACTGCCACGCAGGAGTTGGTCGTACCCAAATCAATGCCTATGATCTTGGACATACTGGAATCCTCAAAATTTCAATATATTCGGTATGGAAATTATCTTTCGTTGATATAGGGGCGGTTTGCAAAATAACAAGCGGACTAGTTTGCGATCACCACCATGGCCGGCCGCAACAGCCGGTCCTTGAGCGTAAACCCCTTCTGCATCACGGAAACGATCGCTCCGGACTCGACCTCTTCGCTGTCCACCATGGAGATCGCCTGGTGAACATCCGGATTGAAATGGACGCCCGCATCCGCCTCAACCGGAGAAATTCCGAACTTGTCGAACACCGTTTCAAGTTGCCGGAGGGTCAGTTCCAACCCTTCCTTCATCCTCGAAACCGTTTCCGCTCCCGAGTCGTCTATCCGGACTTTTGCAGCCTGGTCCAGGCTGTCCGCAACGCTCAGCAATTCCCGCGCAAATCCCTCTACCGCGTACTTTCGGATGGACGCGATTTCATTCTGGCTTCGACGCTGGATGTTTTCCGCCTCGGCCTTGGCACGAAGGTAGCCGTCTTTCAGCTTTTCCACTTCCGCTCTGGATGTGGCCAATTCGCCAAGCATCTGGCCCGGAGTCATCATCTCGTGAGCGTCTTCGGACGGTTCCTGATCATCCGGCGAGTCCGGCCCTTCAGGCGAGTCGCCAGATTCGGGTACCGACTTCTTGCTCTCGACTTCGAACTGGCCGTCGCTGTCCGCCCGCGCGTCGGAATCCGGGGAATTCTGCTCCTTCTCGTGCTGGACGTCTTTCGTCTTCTTGGTTGACTTGGTCATCGTCGTTATCAATCCCGTGCATCGTGAAACCCCTCTCATATGGGGATTTGCTGCAAAAGGTCAAGGGCCGGCAACGCGTGCCCTTCGATTCAGACGTCAGGGGAGTCCAGTCCGATCCACTCGGATCAATCCGGTTCCGATTCAGATGGAAAAACTTGAACCGCAACCGCAGGTTGCAGAGGCATTGGGATTGTTGACCAGGAAACGGCTGCCCATGATGTCGTCCTTGAAGTCGATTTCGGCCCCGGAAAGGTATTGAAGGCTCAACATGTCCACCACAACCTTGACGCCCTCGCATTCGATCGGAAGATCGTCTTCCTCAAGCGAATCGTCAAACTGGAATCCATACTGGAAACCCGAACAGCCGCCTCCCTCGATATAGACCCTCAACCTGAGATCAGGATTGTTGCGGGCTTCGAGAAGCTGATTGATGCGCTGTACCGCATCGGATGAAATGGTCAAGTCGGATTGCACGTCGAATTCGGAATCTAGTCGGGTCAACAGGACGGAATACCTCTATATATTATGGACGATAACGAAAAAATCAAGTGGGTCGGTCAGCCCGACATGACAATCCCGGTGTGAAATCCCCGGATAATTTCGATAAGATACTGCGGTTGCCTGCCGGATTCGGGTTTACGGCCGAGGGAAGTTTCCGGTATTCGAGCCAGGCCCGCTCTCTAGACGCCATCGGTGCTGGCGCCAACCACCCCTTACACAATCCAAGCAATGTCGACGATCATGGAACTGGACACCGTATTCACAAGAAGCCAATTTCCACAGTTATCCGATAATTCGGACTTCGTTTTCTGCGCCAACGCAGGGGGAAGCCATGTTGCCCGGCAAGTTGGCGAGATATTCGACCGTTACAATCACCATCTTCGAGTCCAGCCCTATTCCGGATATTCTCCGTCCATCGAGGCAGGACAGGCCATGGACCGCGCTCTGGACGGCTGGTCCGAGGCACTGGATGTCTCTCGGGACGAATTGACAATCGGCCCGTCGACGTCAATGAACACCTACGTTCTGGCGCAAGCGATCGGACCCGACCTCCATCCGGGCGATCAGATCATCATCACGAATCAGGATCATGAGTCGAACCGCGGAGTCTGGCTGCGGATGGCCCGGCAAAGAGGCGTCGAAGTCAGGCAATGGAAGGTCGAGCCCGACAGCGGCCTTTTGGATCCCGAGGCATTGAAACTCCTTCTCACCGACCGGACCCGGTGGGTCTTCGTCACCCACTGTTCGAATCTGGTGGGAACGGTCAACCCCGTTGAAGAGTACGCCGAGATGATCCGGGCATGTTCCCCGGCCCGCGTGTTTGTCGATGGCGTGTCTTATGCGCCGCATCATGTCGTCGCACCGAAGGATCTGAACGTCGACGGCTACGCGTTCAGTCTCTACAAGGTATTCGGCCCGCATCAGGGAATCCTGTACCTGGACAGACGGATTGCCGACACTCTTGATCCGCAATGCCATGACTTCAATCGGGAATTCGCCGATAAATGGTTCAACGCGGCCGGACCCTTGCATGCGGAAGTCGCGGCCTGCGCCGGTGTCCTGGATTATTTCGACGATCTCCACCGACATCATTTCGGGGAATCCGGACGAAACCTCCGGGAGAAGATCGACGCGCTGCACTCGCTGACCCGGCCCCATGAGGATGCCCTGACCTCCTCACTGCTTGAATGTCTGGCCGGCATTCCGGAAGTCCGGATTCTGGGCAAGCCGGACACTCGCGGCGGAGACCGGGTTTCCACCATCGCTTTCAGGCACATCCACCGACGCTCGGCCGACATATGCTCCGCCCTGCAGAACCGGGGGATTGGCTGCGAGCACGGCAACTTCTATGCCTACAGGCTGGTCCAGGATCTGGATGTCGACCCGGAAGACGGCTTCGTCAGAATTTCCCTGGTGCATTACACCAGTGTGGAGGAGACAGGCAGGATCATCGGCGCGATCGGCGAAGTGCTGGATTGAGTCCGTCCGGACCCATGATCCGGGACGGGAATCAATGTGAATCCTGTCCGCCAGAATCCTGACACTCCCGCAAGAGAGCCAAAAAATTGTGAGCGCCGAGTTCTGCTAAAATCGTTTCAACTTCGTTTTCCCTGTTCTCGAATCAGAGCCCGCACCTCGACATGACGTATCAGCATATCACCATCCCGGAAAGCGGGACGAAAATCTCGGTTGAATCCGACAGGATGCATGTTCCCGACAACCCCATACTCGGCTATATCGAGGGAGACGGCATCGGCCCGGACATCACCCGCGCCTCCCTTCGAATCTGGGATGCCGCGGTCGAGAGAGCCTACGGAGGCCGGAGAAAGGTTCACTGGTGCGAGCTCTACATGGGGGAAAAGGCGGCCGGCATCTATGGCGGCGACTTCTTTCCGGCTGAAACCCTGGACGCCATCCGGGATCTGACCGTATCGATCAAGGGTCCCCTGACCACGCCGGTGGGCGGGGGATTTCGATCATTGAATGTCTCGTTGAGGCAGGAAATGGATCTCTATGCCTGCGTCCGGCCCGTCAGGTACTACACCGGCATACCCTCCCCGCTACGCCATCCTGAAGAAGTGGATATCGTGATTTTTCGGGAGAATACCGAAGACGTGTATTCCGGTATCGAATTCGAAAGCGGGACCGAGGCAAACCGGAAGCTCGCCGCCTTTCTCCGGGACGAGATGGGCGCCGATTTCTTTCTGGACGCGGGACTTGCCATCAAGCCGATCAGCCCGTTCGGGAGCCGGCGCCTGATTCGAAAGGCCATCCAGTATGCCATCGACAACAACCGCGCCAGCGTGACACTCGTCCACAAGGGCAACATCATGAAATACACCGAGGGCGCATTCAGGAGCTGGGGATACGCGCTCGCCAAGGAGGAATTCAGGGAACAGATCGTTACCGAGGACGAATTGTGGGACGAGTACGGCGGCACCATGCCCGAAGGCAAGATTCTGATCAAGGACCGCATCGCCGACATCATGTTCCAGTTGCTGCAGCTTCGGCCAGGCGAATTCGATGTCCTGGCCACCAATAATCCCAATGGCGATTACCTGTCCGATGCCCTCGCCGCTGAAGTGGGCGGCATCGGAATCGCGCCCGGCGCCAACATGGCCGACCATGTCGCGGTCTTCGAGGCCACCCACGGCACCGCCCCGAAATACGCAAACCTGGACAAGGTGAATCCTTCGTCCCTGACGCTTTCCGGGGTGATGATGCTCGAGTACATCGGCTGGAACGAGGCGGCCGAATTGATTAATCGCGCATTTCCCCAGGTGATGGAAGACCGAACCGTCACCTATGATTTTGCCCGGCTCATGGACAATGCGACCACGCTGTCGACCAGCCAGTTCGCCGACGCCCTCATCAGCAAGATCAACCGGCTATGACGGAATTCGCTGCTCCGGCATCCGTCCACACGAGCGGGACGGCTCACCATCCGAACCCGTATAGACGTCTCACACTTCATCACCGGAAACTGTCATGAGCAAGGGCAAAATCGCGCTGATCGCCGTAATCGTCATCCTTGCCGGGCTGCTGGTCTACGTCGGCCCGGAAAAATACCTGAATCTCGAGTTCATCAAGTCGAAACTGGATATTCTGACCGGCTACCGCGAGGAGAGCCCGCTGCTTTCGGTCCTGGTCTATTCGGGAATCTACATCGCCGTCACGGCGGCATCCATTCCCGGCGCCCTCGTCCTGACACTGCTCGGAGGCGCCATTTTCGGATTCGTCCTGGGAACCGGGGTGGTCCTGATATCGGCCACCATCGGTGCCACCATCGCGTTTCTGGTGGCGCGCTATCTGTTCGAGGATCTTGTGGCAAGCAAGATGGGCGAACGCGTTGCCAAGATCAGGGAAAGCTTCCGCAAGGAAGGCGCCCTGTACCTGTTTTCCATGCGGCTGGTTCCCGTCATCCCCTTTTTCGCGATCAACCTGCTGATGGGACTGACCTCGATCCGCACCGTGACGTTTTTCGTGGCATCGCTGATCGGCATGGCTCCCGGGACCATGGTTTTCATCAATGCGGGCACGCAGCTGGGAAAGCTCGATTCCGTCAAGGGGCTGCTGTCTCCGACCCTGATCGCGTCCTTCCTGCTGCTTGCAGTATTTCCGTATGTCGCCAAATTTGCCCTGAAGGCCATTCGAAAGAAGTTTATCGGCAATGAAGAAGTATGATGCGAATCTGATTGTCATCGGCGCCGGCAGCGGCGGGCTGGTGACGGCCTACATCGCTGCCGCGATCAAGGCGAAGGTCATCCTGATCGAAAAGGGGGACATGGGCGGTGATTGTCTGAATACCGGCTGCGTGCCGTCGAAGTCCCTGATCGCGTCCGCGAAATACATTCACGACATCAGGAATTCGGAAAACTTCGGCATCCGCAAGGCCGAGTGCGAATTCGATTTCGCGGACATCATGGCGAGGGTGCATTCCATCATCGATTCCATCCGGCCTCACGACTCGGTCGAGCGCTACACCTCGCTCGGCGTCGACGTCATCAAGGGCGAAGCGACCATTCTTTCCCGTCACAAGGTGCAGGTCAACGGCAATACCTACACGGCCAGATCTATCGTCATCGCGGCCGGCGCCGAGCCTCTGGTACCGCCCATCGAAGGCCTCGACGATACCGGCTTTCACACCTCCGACACCATCTGGGGAATTACCGAGCTGCCACGGAAAATGGTCGTCCTCGGCGGCGGCCCGATCGGCTGTGAACTGGCCCAGTGTTTCGCGCGATTCGGCAGCGAAGTCACTCTGGTGGAAATGACCAACCGGATACTGATTCGGGAGGATCCCGAATTCTCCAATCACATCCTCAAGCGCTTCGCCACCGAAGGCGTCCGTGTCATGACCTCGCACAAGGCCGTTCGGGCAGAAAGGCGGGGGGATGCGCGCGTCCTGGTCTGCGAGGGGCCTGGAAAGACCGAGGAGATCGAATTCGACACC
Source organism: Gammaproteobacteria bacterium (assembly GCA_009841725.1). Taxonomy (GTDB): domain Bacteria; phylum Pseudomonadota; class Gammaproteobacteria; order Arenicellales; family Poriferihabitantaceae; genus Poriferihabitans. The sequence goes on along the minus strand of VYGS01000114.1, from coordinate 10,994 downwards.
CTTCTGCTTGCCCTCGGGCGGGCGGCCCGGATAGAGGGCTACGGCCTGGACAGCCTGAAGATTCCCATCTCTCCCCAGCGGCGGGTCGAGGTGAACGAGTACCTGCAGGCCGGGTACGACAACATCTACGCAGTCGGCGACGTGACCGGCCCCTACCAGTTCACGCATGCCGCATCCCATCAGGCATGGTATGCCTGCGTCAACGCGCTTTTCAGCCCCTTCAAGAAATTCAAGGCCGACTACAGCGTACTGCCATGGGCCACCTACACCGACCCGGAAGTCGCCCGGGTCGGACTGAACGAGCTGGAAGCCAAGGAACAGAATGTCCCGTATGAAGTTACCACTTATTCGTTATCGGAACTCGACCGGGCCAAGGCGGACGGGCATCCCGAGGGGTCGATCAAGATACTGACCGTACCGGGCAAGGACCGTATTCTCGGCGTGACGATCATGGGCAAGCATGCCGGCGACCTGATTGCGGAATTCGTGCTGGCAATGCGGCATGGCCTGGGCCTGAACAAGATACTGGGAATCATTCACTCCTATCCGACCTGGATGGAGGCCAACAAGTTTGCAGCAGGCAACTGGAAGAAGGCCCACGCGCCCGGATGGGCTCTCAATCTATTGAGAAAGTATCACGGCTGGAGACGGTTCCGGGCAGGCGGCTCGCTGGACTGACCGCCTGGTTCAGGGCAGAAACCTTTCGTCGAACGGATAGTTCGACAGTTTCTCGTACCCGTCTTCGGTGATGACCACCTGTTCCTCGAGCTTTATCCCCTCGCGGCCTCCGACCTCCCCGACATAGGCCTCGACACACAGGCACATGCCGGGCCTGAGCTCGCCGTCGTATCCGCTCTTCTCCCAGTCTTCCGGGTACGCGATTGCCGGGTACTCGTCGCACAGCCCGACCCCGTGGTATTTCACTCCGTATCGCTGCGGCCGGTATTTTTCCGGCAGACGGTGTCCGTCGAATGTCAGTTCCCGGAAACTCAGCCCGGGACGGAGCAGCGCGGTGTTCTCCAGAATATGCTCGTGCGCCACGCGAAACAGTTCCCGCTGTTCGGGAGTAGCCTGAACATCGCCCGCAATCCAGGTCCTCGACACGTCGACGCAATACCCATAGACCCCGATCAGGTCGGTATCCAGGGCAACCAGATCGCCTTCCCGGATAATCCGGGGCCCGCATTCGGCCATCCACGGATTCGTTCTTGGACCGGACGAAAGAATCCGGGTCTCGATCCAGTCCCCACCTCGCCTGATATTGCCGAAATGGAGATACGCCCACAGCTCGTTTTCGCTGATCCCGGGAGCAATGACTTCTTCAAGCTCGCGCATTGACGCCTCACAGGCCGCCACGGCACAACGCATGGCCCGGATTTCATTCCCGTTCTTGATTTCCCGCGCGATTTCCATGATTTCCATTCCATGGTCCAGGATCTCGATTCCCCGCCGCTCCATGGCCCGGATACCCACGATCTCTATCCTGTCTATGGCGACACGCCTGTTTCCCCCGCCGTGCTGACGCACGAGATCGTCGATTTCTGCGGCAAAGCGGTCTGCTCTTTCCTCGCATCGGTCGCCGCCGATGAAATAGAAGAACGCGGTCATGTCCCGGATCTCGTCGACCAGCGGGAGGTGTTGACTCAGGTGCTGACAATTGTGGAAATCGAATAGCACAACCGGCCCTTCCGTGGCGATGAAGCAGGCCCTGGCCGAGTTATGCATGATCCAGACCTGCATGTTCGTGCTGTCGGTTGCGTATCGATGATTCAGCGGATCGAACAGCAGAATACCGGCACAGTCGTTTTTCCTGAGCTGTTCCCGGACCCGGGCCAATCGGTATTCCCGAAGCGCCGGCATGTCCGGGCACTCAAGCCCCAGAGCCGACCACTCCTCGAAAGCCATCGGGCTCGGACCGATTTCGACCCGGTCATTTTGATCCGGCGTGTTGTCCGGCTTGCGCCGCAAGCTCTTGCGTAGCGCGCTGATCGGCTCATCCCTCATGGTATCCCCCCTCTTGCTGTTCAATTTTGGATTTTGACCACGGTTCGTCCGGTATTGTTGCCGGAAAGATACCCTGCAAACGTGTCCGTCAGATCGTCGAAACCGACTTCCCTCGTCACGATCCTGTCCAGGTGGCGAGGCTTGAGATCGGAACCGACCCGGGACCAGACCAGAGCCCGGTAGTCGCTCGACATTTCGATGGAATTGATGCCCAGTATCGAGACGCCCCTCAGGATGAACGGCATGACGGTCGTGTTCAACCGGAAATCGTCAACCAGTCCGATGGACGCGATATTGCCCCACGGCTTGACCGTGCGGGTCAGCCAGGCCAGCGTATTGCCGCCCGCGTTGTCCACCGCGCCGCCCCAGGAAGCTCTTTCAAGAGGCTTTTCGCCCATCTCGATCGAGTGCCGGTCGATGAAATCGCTGGCACCCAGTTCCGACAGGAATGCATGCTGCTCTTTCTTTCCGGTAAAGGCCACCACTTCGTACCCGCTGGAGGCCAGCATGTCGATCGCCAGGCAGCCGACTCCGCCGGTCGCGCCGGTCACCACAATCGGTCCCATATCTGGAGACTGCCGGTTTTCCTGCATCCGCACGACAGCCATGGCCGCGGTAAACCCTGCGGTCCCGATCGCCATGGCTTCACGGGTCGTCATCCCCTCGGGCAACGGCACCAGGCAGCCTGCCTTGACCCGGGCATATTCGGAGTACCCCCCATCCGCGGTCTCGGACAGCCCGCAACCGCAAACGAGCACCTCGTCGCCGGGCCTAAACCCCGGATCCCTGGATTCGGCCACCGTTCCGCTCAGGTCGATCCCCCCATTCAGGGGAGATTGGCGAAGGATGCGGCCCTTTCCGGTTGCGGCCAGCACATCCTTGTAATTGATGCCCGACCACTCGACCCGGACAACCACTTCTCCTTCGGTCAAGTCGTCCAGGACAAGCTGCTCGTAGCCGGCCCTCACCTCCTTGCCTTCCTGATGAATCCGAAATGCCTTGAATGTGCTCATGAATATCGATTCCTGTTTCGATGGACCATCACGCCCGACCCCGCAATGGACTGGTTCTTGGAAAATGGGATTTCAGAAACTCCATCTGGTCGGCCAGAATCCGTTTCCCCTGCAAATAGATGAACTCGGCCCGCGTCGGGGCGAACGGCACCGCAAGCAGGCTCATGCCGGCCTGTTCCGGCGTTCTGCCCGCCTTGTAGTTGTTGCACCGTACACAGGCTGTCACGACATTGCTCCATACGTCCTGGCCGCCCTGGCTGAACGGCGTGACGTGATCCCGGGAAAGCTCCCGGTACGGGAACTGATCTCCGCAATACATGCACAGGTAGCCGTCGCGTTGAAACAGCGGAAGATTGAGCAACGGGGGCGAATATCTATCTTCATCGCTCGATGAGGAACGGAAATGTCCCCGGGTTGCGATGATCGAATTGATCTCGACGGTGCTTCGCCTTCCGGTGAGGCGATTTCGGCCTCCCTTGACGGACAGTTCGAAATCACCGCATGTATAGGCGACCTGGTCGAGCGTGATCAGGGTAACCGCCCGTTTGAAGTCGATCCACTCCAGCGGCATACCCGATATGTCTGTGCGCAGAACGGGCTGAAGGAAATCGAACATGAGCATCACTTGCCAAGAATGGATCAACTCGGGCAAATCTACCACACTTTGCCAATAACGGGTATTGAGGTCCCGAGGGCTTCCCACGCTATTTTTGCCAACATGATGCTGTGCTGTCTGCTTGTCGTTGGGTGAGATGTTGTGATGGGCGCGGAGCACTTTCGCAAGATGGCGCATTCAATCTGACTTGCGAGTATACTAACTGCACGTTTCTTTCAGGTTTTCTCAAGCCCCATGTCTGCAGCACCGACTCTTGAAGAAAATCCTGACGGTTCCTTTGTCACAGTGTTTTGGCCACAGGGAGCATCTTCCCGCTATCATGCGATATGGTTGCGGGATCATGGCCAGGACACGGCAAGCCGCGATCCGGGCAATGGGCAAAAGACCCTGCTGACAACGGACATACCTGCCAACCTCCGCATCAAGCATGCCGTGATCAACGGTTCCCGACTGGAGATTGCGTTTGACGATGGCAGCACGACCTGGCTTGACCTTGAATGGCTGCAGCACCATGCCTATGACCGGCATGTCAGTGAAACCCTGATTCCAGAGGGAAGCAACACCTGGGGGGCGGACCTTGACGTGGATGCAGTCACCGAGTCTTGGCCGAGGATTGTTGATGACGAAACTGCGTTGGTAAAATGGCTGCAGTGGGTCGTCTCCCTGGGATTTGCACGTCTGCGGGATGTGCCCGCCGAGCCGGACGCGTTGCTTGATGTGATCGCGTTGTTCGGCTTTGTACGGGAAACCAATTACGGGCGCATCTTTGAAGTTCGATCAACGGCGAATCCAGTCAATCTGGCGTACTCGCGGATGGGTCTGCATCCGCACACAGACAATCCCTATCGCGATCCAGTACCGACATTGCAAATCCTGCACTGCCTCCAGAATAATGCAGACGGCGGGAATTCAAGCGTTGTGGACGGATTTCGGGTGGCAGAAATCCTCAAACAGGAGAATCCGGACCACTTTGATATCCTGAGTCGTTATCGCGCCACATTCGAGTTTCGTGGCGACCGGAAAAGCGACCTTGCCGCTCACCGGCCAATGCTGGACGTTTCCCGGGATGGACGCTTGAATCAGGTCCGGATCAATAGCCGAGCCTTCCAGTCCCTGACCAGCGTTCCTTTCGATCTTGTCCCGGACTTCTATGCGGCGTATCGCCATCTTCTGCAAATCACCCAGCGACCTGAAGTCGTCGTGACTTTCCGGTTGGAACCGGGAGAGCTTTTCATCGTCGACAACACCCGCGTGCTTCATGGACGCACAGGGTTTTCAAGAACGGGCATGCGGTGGCTGCAGGGTGCCTACGCCGACCTTGACGGCCTGCGCAGTACGCTTGCTCTGCTCAAAAGCAGGCATGCGGCATGAACCGTGTCACAGGTTGCGCTTTTTCGCCGACTGCATAGGCCATTCCGATTGAAATGATGTCTAAAGCAGAGCCCCAAACCCCTGATGAGGTGATCGAGTTCATCAAGGACATATTCACCAATCGTGGCGGCGAATCCTATCTTGGGGAACCGGTCAGCATGTCCGAGCATATGCTGCAAGCCGCCTACAATGCCGAAAAGAGTGGGCAGGAAGCGACCGTGGTGGTTGCCGCCCTTTTGCACGATATCGGGCACTACACGGGTGAATTCGGTGATGATTTCATGCAACTTGGAATCGACAATCTGCATGAGGTTTCCGGGGAGCGCTTCCTCAAACGCTGGTTTCCTCCGCAAGTCACGGAGCCCGTGCGCTGGCATGTGGATGCCAAGCGCTATCTCTGCGCTGTTGATCCAGACTACTTCGCCACATTGACAGCCGCCTCTGTCCGTACTCTTGAGCTGCAAGGCGGCCCCATGAGCCCTGAGGAGGTTTCACGGTTTTCCGCAAACCCGTGGCTTGACCGCATTCTGAAGGTTCGCCGTTTCGATGACCAGGGCAAGGTACCGGGAACAAAAACCCCAAACCTTGATCACTACCTGCCTATGGTCCGCCAAGTCATCGACGAATGCTGCGATGCCGGTCGCGATTGAGTTTTATCGCGGCCAGCCGATCTTCCCGGCGACTCCGAAAAATCACGACAAACAGAGTCACATATACTCTCAACAAGTGCGGGGTTGGACCATCCACTAGCTAGAACTCGACCCGAATCCCAACCGCTTTCCATCGCGCAAGGGGATCATCGTCCCAAGTCCACCCCGGTGGCATCTCTTGATTCAAACCGGCATCGCGCAAGCGCTTGTCTTCAACCCTGGTCACCACCGCTACATGGTAGGCATCGATCAGAATCCTCAGATCACTGGTAGTCTCTGCATGCATGAAAGCGGGATAAAATACCTTGAAGGGTATTGCGTGCTCAACCGTTACGTTCTTTCCGTTCCAGTCTTTGCGCGGGATTTTCAGCGCAGCCCGGCTGGCTGGATGGCGAGTGTTGCTCTTGGCCATATAAATCGACCAGACACCGCCATACTTCAATTCACCGATACGGCGATCCCAATTATCTCTTAAAGCCTTGGACAAGGCGCGGCGATCCACATCCGGATCTGCACTCTGCCATGCAGTTAATCCAGCCTGCAGCCCTCTTGCCTGATGAATCAATCGAGTTACTGTTTCATCGTTCATTTTCCTGACACTTGGTGATAAATACTGAAGCTCCTATATCCGGAGATTGACAGGGAATTCCGCTTCGGTGTTCGCGTATTTTATATGCCCCAAACTCCCGGATTCCAGTCCCTATATCAAGGTATATTCCGTCGTCTCTTCTCCCAATATCCAGGGGTATCCTTTGCTTGAATTCCGAAAGCACGCCCATCTGACAGTTGCCGACTCAAGATGCCGAACCGGACTAAAAACGGACGAATGACAGGCCGTACAGCGCCAGAGCGGCCATTGCTCCGGCCAGGACATCGTCCATCATGACACCGATCCCACCGTGCATTCGCCGGTCGACCCATCTCACCGGCCAGGGCTTGACGATATCGAAAAACCTGAAGAGGAGAAATCCCGCAAGCAGGTTGAATCCGGTGACCGGTACAAGAATCAGCGCAATCTGCATTCCCACGATTTCATCCCATACGATCGAGGGGTGATCGTGCGCCCCCAAATGCCGACCCGTCGATCCGCATATCCATATCCCACCCAGAAAGCAGGCCGCGCAGACTGCCCCGTAGAGAGCGGGTTCCATTTGTCCCATCAGCCACACGATCGGTATCGCGCAAAGGCTGCCGGCGGTGCCCGGTGCCCGGGGAACCAGACCGGAACCGAATCCGAGCGCCAGAAAATACTGCGGCGCGCCGAACAGGTCGGAAAAGTCAGGCTTCTTGATCTACTCTCACCTCCTTCGCCACCTTGTCCAGTACTCCGTTGATGTACTTGTAGCCGTGGTCGGACCCGAACTCCTTGGCCAGATCGATCGCCTCGTTGATGACGACTTTCACGGGTGCCTCCGCATGATGAGCGAGTTCGAATGCGCCAACGCGAAGTACGGCCAGTGCCACAAGGTCAAGCTGATCCTTCGATCGATCAAGGTGGGGAACGAAAAGCCTGTCGATATCGTCCGCATTCGCGGCAATCATCCTGACAAGATGAAGAAAGAAACTCCGGTGTTTGCCAGACAGGTGCCTGTTGAAGATGAAGCTTCTCTCAATCGAGGAAGGCGCCTGTCCGGTAATGCTCCACTGATAAAGCGCTTGCACCGCGCATTGGCGGGCAAGATGTCGGCTATTGGCCATGATTCACGGATTCCTCACGGAGTCGAGGATATCCGGCCACCTCCGGAAAATCTGGATTCGATGATGCGGAACGGATCACCTGCTGTCCCGAATCTAGCGGATCCGTTTCATCAGGCTTGCCATTTCCAGTGCCGCCATGGCCGCCTCGATGCCCTTGTTGGCCTTGAGCCCGGCACGTTCGATGGCCTGGTCCGTGGTGTCGGTCGTGAGAACGCCGAATATGACCGGCGTATCCGATCTGTCGTTGATGCGGGAGACGCCGGAGGCGCATTCGCCCGCCACATAGTCAAAATGCGGAGTTCCGCCCCTGATGACCGCGCCCAGGGTCAGCACAGCCGCGTATTTTCCGGATTCGGCCAGAATCCGGGCCACCTGGGGTATCTCGAAAGCGCCCGGCACCCAGATGCACTCGATGTCCGATTCCTTGACCCCGTGCCGGCACAGCGTATCGGTCGCCCCTTCGATCAGCCTGTCCGTGATGAACTTGTTGAAACGACCGGCAACGATGGCATACCGCCCCGTGCAATCCGTCAAATCGCCACTGGTTTCACTGATGCTCATGTTTCCATTTCTCAAGTTGTCGCGGAGTCTCCACATAGCCGACGATCTCAAGCCCGAACCCGGACAAGCCGTGTGTCTTTCTCGATCTTCCCAGAGCCAGAATCTTGCGAACTCCCAGATCCGCCAGGATCTGCCCCCCGGCTCCCAGCATGCGCAAATCCTCCGGCTCGCTCCCGGAGTCAGCCTGGATATCGCGGGCACTCGGTTCGGCGTCTGTCCGAATGCGCTTGACCAGTTCATCGGTGCTTTCATTATATGACAGAATCACGACCACTCCGCTTTTTTCGCCGGCGATCGCAGCAATGGCGTTTTCAAGCGTCCAGCTCCAGGGTGAGCGGGGATTGAGAATGACATCCAGGGCTCCCCGGTGAACGTGCACCCGAACCGGAACGACCTGCTCGCCCGACAGTTCCCCCTTGACCAGGGCGATATGCGTTCCACCTTCCACCTCGTCCCGGAACACGAAGCCCCGAAACTTTCCGTGCTCCAGTTCGAGATACTGTTCCGAAACGCGTACCAGCGTCGGATCGTGGTCGAGACGGTAACGAATCAGATCGGCAATCGTTCCGATCTTCAGATTGTGCTCGGCCGCGTACCGTGTCAGATCCGGCAACCTCGCCATCGTGCCGTCGTCCTTCAGGATTTCGCAGATCACCGATGCCGGTTCGAATCCGCACAATCTCGCCATGTCGACACCGGCTTCGGTATGGCCGGCCCGAGTCAGGACTCCGCCGGGCTGTGCCTTGATCGGAAACACGTGACCGGGCGTGACAATGTCCTCAGGTGTCGCATCGGACGTGACGGCCGCCTGGATCGTTCTTGCCCGATCCTGCGCCGAAATTCCGGTCGTGACATCCCGGGCGGCCTCGATCGAAACGGTAAAGTTGGTTGAGAACCGGGCACTGTTTCGGCTGACCATCAAGGGCAACTCGAGCTGGCTGCAGCGATCTTCCGTCAACGCCAGGCAAATCAGCCCCCTGGCCCTGGAAGCCATGAAGTTGATGTGCCGGTCGGTCGCCGCCTCGGCGGCGATCAGCAAGTCCCCCTCGTTCTCCCGATCCTGATCGTCGACCATGATCACGATGTTGCCCTTCCGGAACTCGTCCAGGACTTCTTCGATCGGATTGATTCGCGATTTACCCATTATTCACTCCGTTTTGCCTGGTTCGCCCGGCATACGATATCCGAATTGTCCCAGACGTTGGACATAGCGAGCAACCTGATCGATCTCGACATGTACCGCATCACCGACTGCCAGATTACCCAGAGTCGTATGTTCCAGCGTGTGTGGCACCAGCATCAGGTCGAACCGGGTGCCGTCTTTCGAATCCTCGAGTCCGTTGACAGTCAGGCTCACCCCGTCAATGGCAATCGACCCCTTTTGTGCAACGAACATCCCGAGCTCCGGATTGATCCTGAATCCCATTTTCGTGAACGAGCCGTCCGAGCGGATTATCGAGACCGAACCGATGCCGTCCACGTGCCCGGATACAAGATGTCCGCCCAGCGGCGTCTGTAGCGTGAGGGCCTTTTCAAGATTGACGGTCTGGCCGGGACTCCAATTGCCGACAAGGCACCGCTCCAGCGTTTCCGTCGACACATCGAAAGTCGCCCTTTTCCCGTCAAGCTCCGTCACGGTCAGACAGGCCCCGCTGACCGAAACGCTGTCCCCGATCCCGGGAAACGGCGCCGGCAGGTCGCCGATGTCGATACACAGTCTCCTGCCGCTCTGGTGCTGGCTGGAGGACTGCAGAACCCCGACTGCCTGGATGATGCCGGTAAACATGCCCTCAGCCCTCGCTTTTCCGGGGAGCCAGAACAAGCTTGATGTCCGGGTCCAGGCGCTCTGTGCGCACACATTGCATTTCAATCCTGTCGGCAAGCCGTGAGATTCCCGGAAGATCGAACAGGGGAGCCGCATCACTGCCGAGCAGATCCGGCGACATGTACACCACCACCTCGTCAACAAGACGACTGTTCATGAAGCTTCCACCGAGGCGGGAGCCCGCCTCGACAAGAATGGTGTTCATCTCCCTGCTTGCACATTCCCTGAGGACTTCCTGCAGATTGATCCGGCCGTTATCGTCTTCGCAAACAATGATCTCGACACCGCGCTTTGTTTCGAGTTCCCGGGGAATGGGCGATGCCGAGGTCGTGAACAGATAGACGTTCCCTGGACCGTCAAAGACCCTGGCATCGGACGATATCGACAGATTGCCGTCGAGAATGATCCGGTCCGGCTGACGGGTCGTTTCCACATGACGCACGGTCAGGGCGGGGTCGTCGCGCTCGACCGTTCCGATCCCGGTCAGCACCGCCGACGACAAGGCTCTCAAGCGATGCCCGTCCCGACGAGCTAGTTCGGAAGTGATCCACTGACTCTCTCCCTCCGGCATGGCCGTCCGACCGTCCAGACTGGCGGCTGTCTTGAGCGTGACGAACGGCATTTTGGTGTTCATGCGCTTGAAAAAACCCCGATTCAGTCGGCCGGCGGCCCGGGCACAGACTCCCGACACCACCTCGATCCCCGCCTGATTCAAGCGAGCGAGGCCCCGACTGGACACCAACGGATTGGGATCTTCGCTGGCGACAACCACCCGGCTGACTCCGGCACGGATCACGGCCTCCGTGCAGGGCGCGGTCCGTCCGGTATGATTGCACGGCTCGAGGGTCACGTAAAGGGTGGCGCCGCGGGCGCGTTCACCGGCCGATTCAAGAGCATGCACTTCCGCATGCGACCCGCCCGCAACTTCGTGCCAGCCCTGTCCGACAATCTCGTTGCCCCTGACGATGACGCAGCCGACCGCAGGATTGGGATGCACCGTGTACTGGCCTCGTTCGGCCAATTCGAGCGCTATCGCCATGAAATGCCTGTCACGGGGTTCGTGACCCCCTCGAACCGCTGCAGGGCCGGGATTCATCGGAGGTGGACGCGATCGGGAGGCACGGCCGGAGAAATCAGGCCGGATTGCCTTCTTTCTGGACCGGAAGCATATCTTCCCTTTTGATTCCAAGCATCAGAATGGTCGGACTCGCGACAAAAATCGAGGAGTAGGTTCCCACCAGGACGCCGATCAGGAG
>VYGS01000060.1:2950-4396 GCA_009841725.1 Gammaproteobacteria bacterium | reverse complement strand
GGCCCGGGTCTGCTCGATGATCGTATCGATGGTGGGTTTGGCGAGCCTGGCCTCGAGACCCAGCCTGACGAGCGCATCGTGACCCGGGCTCTTGCCTTCGCCCATCACCATGGTGCTCTGTTCGCCGCGAGGCCCTGACGAGAATGTCAGGTCATAGGCAGGTGAAAGCTTCCACTCGCCGGTCCTGTCCATCACATAGCTGAAATTCCGGGGGTGGTCATCGCGGTTGTGGGCAAGCACGTTGAACACGGCCAGCCGATACATTTTCTCGACTTCACGCATGTCCCGGGTCAAATTCATCGTAAGCGCCATCAGATCCTCATAATCGAGCGACGGCGTTCGAAAATCGGAATGCAGCAAGCCACAGGCGGTATGCACATGCAGACGCCGGTTGTGTTTCCTGTCAAAGCGCCGGACAGCAAAATACCCGCTGCCCGCCTGTGCAGGAAACAGGTGCACATCCGGCATTGCCACGCCTGCCTCCGCCGCCATCAAGGCATAGACATATTCGATCGCACCCGCATCCGAGCCATCGGCTGCATTCGGGAATTTCACCAGCCAGGGCTCGTAGCGGTCCCTCATTTCATGGGCGCCATGAATAACGTCCCGTCTGTTTTCATGCAACCCGATCATGGCTTTTGGCCGCGTCCCGGCCGAGGAACCATTCAGAGCCACAAGCTCGGCCAGCACATCCGTCACCTCTCCAGACAAGACCCGATGCACCTGACCGGCAACCGTATCAATACTGACTGCATCATCAGATGGACCGCCTGTGTGATCGGGGTCATAGACCAAAGCCCCCATGCCTGCATGCCCGACATGCGCAAGGCGGTCCAGCGCTGAAAGCTCTTGTGGCAAAACGCCAAGCGATCTCATCTGCCGATCAAGCAGCAGGCGCCCCCATCCATCGGGCAGGCTGTCATGGAAAACACCGGGCAAGCCCTCGAACAGGAGGGGGTCGAACGTTTGCACACCCGGCCTCAAGGCGCATTCGATCGGCGATATCTCCAGGCCTTTCCGGACGAAACCGCTGTCATATTCAAAATAGACTTTATGCCCGCGTCTCGCCAGATGTCCGACAAGGTGGGTTGTATCATCAAGACAGAGTGAGACGCGAATTTGCGACACGGGCTCAAAACTCATGTCCGCCACCCGTATTTGCGCGTTTTTTGAGGACGGTCTTCCAGCACATCATCGATTGATTCGAAATGCTCTTCATCGTTCCGGAGCGCTCCTACAACCGCTTCCAGGCTCCCAAGCACCATCAGAATCTTCAAAAACGCCTCAAGCGAAATCACTCCTTTTTGTTCGAACTTGCGCAAGGTCGGCAACGGAACGCCCGCCCTGTTTGCCAACCCTTCCTGCGTAAAGCCTTGATTCAGGCGCAGGATCTTCACCTGCCCGCGCAGTTGCTCTTGCGCCTTCGATAGGGTAAGAAGTGATATC
>VYGS01000060.1:0-2940 GCA_009841725.1 Gammaproteobacteria bacterium | reverse complement strand
ATTTTATACTAATATTATAGTATTACTAATAAAAATAATCAAACAGATTGCATGAGACGGGTTGCGCCGAAACTGGAAATCGTCCAAGGCCGGAAGGCGACAATAATCCCTCACGGCCAGGCTGGCGCCGGGATACTTCGCCTGCTCAGGCCTGTCTGTCGGACTCCCCCGGGAATTTGGGGCATATGTCCGGATTCACCTCCCTTTCCGTCCTGCGGTCCGGCCGCCGGGATGGATCGCCCCCCCCCGATCAGTCTCGATACGAAGGATCCTTGTTGTCCATCAGACGGGTCACGGCATTCCACGACATTTCGACATAGGGTGCCGGGCTGTCCGAAGGCGGCGTGCCGTATTCGCTCAACTCCCGGATCACGTCCGCATCCGGCCTGACCGGCTCCTGGCCACACGCCATGACATCCGCCTGCACCTTGCAGGCGTTCTCCAGCATGTAGAGGAAGTAGAAGGCCTCGCCAACCGTGCGGCCGGCCGACAGGAGTCCGTGATTTTGCAGAATCAGGGCCCACTTGCCGGTGATGCTCACGCCGAGCGCCCGGCATTCCTCCTCGTTGTCCGTCGCGAATCCGTATTTGTGCGCAGCGACCAGGTCAAGGAGTTCGTTGGCCTGCTGGGTGATCGGCAAAAGTCCGCAGGGCATGCAGGAGACGGCCATGCCCGCACGGGTGTGGCTGTGCAGGACGGCGTTCACGTCCGGACGTGCGCGCAGGATTGCGGTGTGAATCGAGTGGCCCGCGTCGTTGTAGGGATAGTCTCCCGAAATCACGTTCCCGTCGAAGTCCACCTTGAGCAGATTGCTGGCCGTCACCTCGTGGAACAGCAGGCCGTAAGGGTTGATCAGGTAGCGACCCGGTTCGCCGGGCACCCTCGCGCTCAGGTGGGTGAATATCAGGTCGGTCCAGCCGTAGTGGACAAACGCCCGGTAGCAACAGGCCAACTCCCGGCGAATGCGCCACTCTTCCTCCCCGATTTCGGGCAGTACACCCTTGCTCATCACTAGACTCATGGCCTTCTCCCCATTGCGAAGACGAAATTGTCGAACTGCCGGCTAATGTACCGCAATTGCCGGTCAGGCGGCAATCGGGAATGCGCATCGGCCCGACACGGCCGCAGGCAATGAAAAAGGGGGCAGCGCCCCCTTTTCAGCTTCGGTGGCGGTGATACAGATCAGGCCGCGTTCCGCTCCCGGGTGACCCGGATCACCTCGTCGGCGACCGTCTTCGGACAGGCGGAATAATGGGAGAACTCCATGGAGAACTGCCCCCGGCCGGAGGTCATGGTTCGCAGGTCCCCGATATAGCCGAACATCTCTGCAAGCGGCACGTCACCCCGGATGCGAATCCCGGTCGCGCCGGATTCCTGGGACTTGATCATGCCCCGGCGCCGGTTGAGATCGCCGATGACATCGCCCACGTGCGCATCCGGCGTGAACACGTCCACCTTCATGACCGGCTCAAGCAGTTGCGGACCGGTCTTGATCATGGATTGGCGGTAGGCGGCCTTGGCGGCCAGCTCGAAGGCGACCGCCGAGGAGTCCACCGCGTGATAGGCGCCGTCCATCAGGGTGACCTTGACGTCGATGCAGGGATAGCCGGCCAGAACGCCTTCCCCCATGCAATCGCGAAAGCCCTTGTCGATCGCCGGCCAGTACTCGCGGGGAACGTTTCCTCCGGTGACCTTAGACTCGAAGGTGTAGCCGGAGCCCGTCTCGCCCGGTTCGATGATGTAGTCGATCCGGCCGAACTGGCCCGCCCCGCCGGTCTGCTTCTTGTGCGTATAGGTGTCTTCAATCCTTTGCGTGATGGTTTCGCGGTAGGCCACCTGGGGCTCGCCCACCTCGACATCCACGTTATGGGTCCGTTTCAGCAGGTCGACCTTGATATCCAGATGCAGCTCGCCCATGCCCTGGAGGATCACCTCCCCGCTTTCCGGATCGGTATTGACATAGAAGGACGGATCCTCCGATACCATCTTGCCGAGGGCAATGCCAAGCTTCTCCGATGCACTCTTGTCCTTGGGCGCGACCGACATGGAGATCACAGGATCCGGAAATACCATCGGTTCCAGGGTCGCCGGGTTGTCCGGATCGCTCAGCGTATGGCCGGTCTTGACGTTTTTCATGCCGAGCACCGCCACGATGTCCCCGGCCTGGGCCGCATCCAGCTCCTTGCGCGAATCCGCATGCATCTCGACGATCCGTCCGATGCGCTCGGTCTTTCCGCTGCCGGTATTGAGAACCGTCGAGCCCTTCGCCATCTTTCCGGAATAGATCCGAAGGAAGGTCAGCGCACCGTACCGGTCGTCCATGATCTTGAACGCGAGGGCGCGCAGGGGCTTGGCCGGATCGACCGCCGCCACTTCCCCGGTTTCATTGCCTTCCGGGTCAACCTCGGGCTGGGGATTGACCTCGGTGGGATCGGGCAGATAGTCGATCACCGCGTCCAGTATAGGCTGTATCCCCTTGTTCTTGAAAGCGGACCCGCAGTAAGTGGGAAAGAAGTCGAGGGAAATGGTTCCCTTCCTGATGCAGGCCTTGATGGTCTCGATATCCGGCTCTTCGCCTTCCAGGTACCGCTCCATGGCATCGTCGTCATGCTCGAGCGCGGTTTCGATCAATTCCTCCCGGTACTGCTCGACCCGTTCCTGCAACTCCTCGGGGACGTCTTCAAGACGATATTTCTGGGGATCGTTCGAACCGTCCCAGATCCAGGCCTTGCGGGTCAGCAAGTCGACGATGCCCGTGAAGTCGTCCTCGATGCCGATCGGCAGCGTCATCACCAGAGGCTTGGCGCCGAGGATGTCCCGGATCTGGCCGACGACCCGGTAGAAGTCCGAGCCGACCCGGTCCAGCTTGTTCACGAAAATGATGCGGGCGACCTTCGAGTCGTTGGCATAGCGCCAGTTGGTTTCCGACTGCGGCTCGAC
>VYGS01000040.1:35562-77217 GCA_009841725.1 Gammaproteobacteria bacterium | reverse complement strand
CGGCGGGGTCGCCCACGACCCACTCATCGGTTGTGATGACCCGCCCCGCTATCAAACGGGCCCTCCACCCCCCGGCCGCGGTCGCTGGTTCCCGGCGCCCGCGCCAGGCCGGATCGGATGTGCGCTAAGCGGCCTGGATACGGGTCAGGGTCTCGTCGATCAGACGCTGGTAGTCCTCGCCCTTGTAAACGGACACCTCAAGCTTGTCGATGATATCCGAAGGAGGAAAAATCGCCGGATTGTCCCGGTAGGACGCATCCATGATGGCCTTCGCCGCCCCGTTCGGTGTCGCATACTGGATGTAGTCGGCGATCAGGGCGCCGGCTTCCGCATCGAGAATATGGTTGATGAACTTGTGCGCGTTTTCGGGATGCGGCGCGCCGGTCGGAATGCACAGGGAGTCCTCCCACAACAGGCCGCCCTCCTTCGGTACCGCATAGCCGACATCATCGTCCTCGTCCATGACCTGCAGGATATCCCCGTTCCATTCCATGGTCAGGTCGACATCGCCGGCCGCAAGCAGATCCTGTCCGTTGTCCTCGGCAAATGCCTTGATATGGGGTTTTTGCCGGATGACCATCTCCTCGACCTTCTTGATCTTGGCCGGGTCGGTCTCGTTGAGGGCTTCACCCATGTACTTGAGACCCATCTGGATGATGGTACCGCCATCGGCGAGGAGCGCGATCTTTCCGGAATACCGATCGGAGTCGTACAGCCATTTCCAGCTGTCGGGCACCCCGTCGACCGCCGATTTCCGGTAGCCGATCCCGATTGTTCCCCACATGTAGGGCATGGAATACTTCCTTCCCGGATCGTGCAGGGGGTTCAGGAAGGCCGCGTCAATGTTGGCCATGTTGGGAATCATGCCGTGATCGAGTTCCTGCAGCATTCCGGCCACGATCATCCGTTCCGTGTAATCGTTGGTGGGAACGATCAGATCGTACCCCGGGTTGCCACCCTTGAGCTTCGCGAACAACTCGTCGTTGTCCGCAAACAGATCCATCTTGACGCTGATACCGGTCAGATCCTCGAAATCCCCCAGAGTGGTCTCCCCGATATAGGTATCCCAGTTGTAGAAATTCAGCTTCGGCTCCTCGGCCGCAAACGCGCCCCGCTGGCCCAGGGTCAAGCCCGCCGCCGCGGCGCCCATGCCAAGCAGGAACGATCTTCTTCTCATCATCGGTGACATTTTTTTCATGATTTACCTCGTCTTGAAAACGATCAGAACGATAAATATATCACCTTTTGCAGCAATCGAAGACAGCCGCTCTGGCGGACACCCTCCGGATCAGGGGCGGCTCGGGGAAGATACACGGAGCGGAGTCGGCCGGGACATTCGGGGAGCGTCAGGGACGGGCTTGCCGACCCGTCGGGCCGGACAAAAGGGCGGCCTGGTCAATCGTACACCGGGGCCAGCCAGTGCCGGTACCGATCATGCTCTCCGATCAGGATCCGCTGGAACAACTCGTCAAGCCTCGCGGTGATTTCCCCTTTCCCGCCATCGCCGACCGTGCGCCGATCAATGCTTCCGATGGAAGCCATCCCTACCCCGGTTCCGCAGAAAAAGGCCTCATCCGCCATGTAGAGTTCCGAGCGGTCGATCTCGCGTTCCTGGATTTCGACGCCGAGTTCATCGCGGGCCAACTCGACAATCGTCCGGCGGACGACTCCCTCGAGCAGGTTGGCCGTGATCGGCGGAGTGATCAACGCTCCGCCGCGAACGATCATGAAGTTGGCGGCGCTCGCTTCCGACACATGCCCGTCCTGGTTCAGCAGAATCGCCTCGTCATAGCCATTCAGCATGGCCTCGCTTTTCGCCAGGGCGCTGTTGACGTAGCTGCCGTTGACCTTGCCGCGTGCGGGAATGGCCGTGTCGTCGACCCGGCGCCAGCTGCTCACGCACATGCTGATGCCTTCCGTATTCGGGAGGTATCCGCCTGCGGGATGGGCGAATATCGCCACCTTGTCGTTTGCATCGTGCAGCCACACCCTGAACACTCCCTCGTCCTTGTAGACGATGGGGCGAATATAGACATTTTCCCTGAATCCTTCCCGCCTCAGCAGCTCGAGCGTGATGGCCTCGAGCTCCGCGGCGCTGTAGGAGACGTCGCAATACAGGAAGCGCGCGCTGTGAAGGAGGCGCTCGAAATGGTCGGCGGGCCTGAAGATGTAGAGCTGTTCGCGATCGCTGTTCCAGTGGGCCCGCATCCCGGCGAAACACCCGGTTCCATAGTGGAACGTGTGCGTGGCGATGCTGATCTTCGCCTGCTCGATCGGCACGATCTCCCCTTCGAAAAACGCCAGCTTGCTCATAGTGGACTCGTGTTGCGGCAAACGGGATCGGGCTGCACGCTCATGCGAACGACAGATCGACCTCGCCCAGTTCTCCGAAGCTGACGAGGATCCGGTCACCGGCCACGGCGTGATAGATCGGGCAGGCCGCCCCGGTGGTAACGATATCGCCTTTTCGCAGCCCCTTGCCCCGGGACTGCAGACGGTTGCCGAGCCAGGCCATGGCATTCAGCGGACTGCCAAGGACGTTTGCGCCGGAACCTCTCTCCACGACCTCGCCATTGATCTGCAGGACCACCTCGTGGGCGGCGAGATCGATCGTCTTCCACTTCTCCCCGTCCGGCTCGCCGAGAACGCTGGCGCCGTGGATCGCGTTGTCCGCAATCAGCGCATTGACCCCGACCTTCGTGAAATCGGTATATCGATGGTCGACCACTTCGATCGCGGGAATCAGCTTGCCGACAAACGGCGCGATCGTCTCGGCGGTGTAGGGGGTATCGGAGGCCGGCAGGTCGGCGCCCATCTCCAGCATGAATTCCGACTCCACGATCCGTTGCGTGAAGTCGGCGGCCGCAAGCTCCGCGCCCGAAGCATGGGTGGAATGCTCCATCAGGCATCCGTAGAACGGTTCGTCCGTGCCCAGCAGCTCCATCAGCGGCCGGTTGGTGCAGGCGAGCTTGTATCCGATCACGCGCGAGTCGTGCTGTATCACGACCCGGGAGACGAGTTCCTCCTGGACACGATAGGCCTCCTCGGCGGAGCCCGGATAGCAGGACGGCGGCAGGTTGTCCTGCACCGTCTTGCCCTGACGGGAGGAAAGAAGACATTCGGCCGCGGCGATCACTTCATTGCCCATTCTCGGTCCTCTTGAAAGCGGGGTGGTTCGGATACAAGAGACGGATTGTATAACAGTTTATGCGCCTTTGTGCCGGCCCCTGGATCACGGACGCCGTGGCGAGCGGTGGACGGACGGACCCGACAAGGACGATCGGCTCATGTGCCCGTTGCCCGTGGTCTGGACGCCGTAGAGGATCCGGAGCTCCCTGCGCGATCCCGGAACCCTTTTCGCTGTCCGGCATTCCGTTGGAGAGGGTCGAACCATTCATGCGTCGGAATTGAACAGGACCGGTGCTTCAATTCAATGAAAAAATCTATATTTCATGAGGTTATGAATAGTGTGCTAGTATTTCATTGTCTGTTCTTGTCGCAACCTTGCAAACGCCGAATCGGCGTCCTTGTCTGCAGCCCGATTCCTGTTTTCGCTATGTCGAAAAAAATCCCCCGATGCGCAACGGGACTGAAAAGAATCTACAAGGCCTTCTTGTACTCGCTTTCCGGTCTGAAGCTGGCCTACAAGGATGAAGCGGCATTCCGCCAGGAACTGCTCCTTGCCGTGGTTCTGACCGTGCTTTGTCTGGTTCTTCCACTGGAGTCGTGGCTGCGGATCGCGCTCATATCCAGCCATGCGCTCGTGCTGATCACGGAGCTGCTGAACACGGCCGTCGAAGCGGTGGTCAACAAGACGTCCCCGGAATACCACGAGGATGCGAAAAAGGCCAAGGATACGGGGAGTTCCGCCGTTCTGATCGCCCTGTTCCTGGCTGCGGGACTGTGGTGCTACGCCCTGTGGACGCTATTTGTGCATTAATCCGGGAATTCCGGGGCCTTCACAATCCACCTTGAACCCCCTTGTCGGCTCCCGAATTTTTGTCCTGACCGATTCTTGTTCCATAATAGCGGGGCAAAACACGATCCAAGGTCGAATGGACACGTTGCTCGAACACTTTTCCGTCCGGTGCCTGTCGATTGATCTGGAAGTCGACCGAAAGACCGAACAGATCAATTCCCTAGGCGCCATCCGCCACGATACGAACGCAACCTTGTCACGCTCAGCGCTAGGCTCCGCAAAAAGGCTGAACAAGGCGCTCGCCGAACTCGACCGTTTCGCCGAGGGTGCGGAATTCCTGCTGGGGCACAACCTGATCGACTTCGATCTTATTCATCTTCAAGCCGCCAACCCGAAGCTCGCTCTATTGCGGCTGCCCGCAATTGACACGCTCTGGCTGAATCCGCTCGCCTTTCCCCGAAATCCTTATCATCATCTCGTCAAACACTACAAGGATCCCCGGCTCCTTGGCGGCCAGCGCAACGATCCGAAAGAAGACTGCAAACTGGCGAAACAGCTTCTGGACGATCAGCAGAAGAATTTCCTGGAGTGCACCGACCGATCTCTTCTTGATGCATGGCACTGGCTGGCCACGGCCAGAGACAATGCGGTGGGCTTCGACGCATTCTTTCAATTCCTGCGCGGCAACCCGAAGCCGTCCGACGATTCGGCCCGGAACCTGATCCTGGAGTGGTTGGCTCAGAAGGCCTGCCGGACACATTGCATACAGATGATCGAGAATGCGGCAACGCTCGGCTGGGGCCTGTCCTTTGCGCTCGCCTGGATTTCCGTCTCCGGGGGCAATTCCGTCATGCCGCCCTGGGTTTTCCACAAGCATCCTGAAGCTGCGCGCCTTGTCAGGAAGCTCCGGGACACCGCCTGCGGACAGTCCGACTGCGGCTGGTGCTGTGAGCATCACAACCCGGTGCGCGAACTCAAGCGCTGGTTCGGATTCCCCGGCTTTCGACCGGAACCGAAGGATCCGGGTTCGGGACGTCCGATGCAGGAAATCATTGTCGAGTCGTCCATGTCCCGCAAGCATGTGCTCGGAATTCTGCCCACGGGAACCGGAAAATCCCTGTGTTACCAGTTGCCAGCCCTCTCGCGCTATTACAAGACCGGGGCCCTGACGGTCGTGATCTCTCCGTTGGTCGCCCTGATGGCCGACCAAGTTGACGGCATGGAGAGAAGCGGAATCATATCCGCCGTGACCATCAACGGCATGCTCTCCCTTCCGGAGCGCCGCAAGGCACTGGACCGTGTGCGCCTCGGCGATGCCAGCATCATGATTATCTCTCCTGAACAACTTCGGAGCGTCTCGGT
The DNA here is from genome assembly GCA_009841725.1 of Gammaproteobacteria bacterium. GTDB lineage: Bacteria > Pseudomonadota > Gammaproteobacteria > Arenicellales > Poriferihabitantaceae > Poriferihabitans. The sequence continues at coordinate 71,936 of VYGS01000040.1, read as the reverse complement.
CCGAAATATACTCAAGCAGCGACAGATCGGAGCTTGGGTAATCGACGAAGCACACTGTCTCTCGAAGTGGGGACATGACTTCCGTCCCGACTACCGCTACTTGGGACGCTTCATTTGTGAGTATTCCACCGAGGATGAAATCTCGCCGATCCTAGCTCTGACCGCCACCGCCAAACCCGAGGTAAAGGACGAGATTGTCCGACATTTCCAGGACAAGCTCGGCATCGAAATGCTGCCCTATGATGGGGGTAGTGGCCGCGACAATCTGAAGTTCGCGGTCATCCAGACCGATCCTTCCAGAAAACGGGAAGATGTATACCAGATTCTTCATTCGGATCTCCTAGGCCATGAGAAAGGGAGCGCGATCGTCTACTGTGCGTTTCGCCGTCATACCGAAGACATGGCCGACTTTCTGAATTCCAAGGGAGTTCCGGCAGCCTATTTTCATTCAAAGCTGACGCCCGACCGGAAAAAGACCATTCAAGACCGGTTCATCAGCGGCGAGATCCGCGTCATCGTGGCAACCAACGCATTCGGGATGGGCATCGACAAACCAGATGTGCGCCTTGTCATCCACGCAGACATCCCCGGCTCTCTTGAGAATTACATACAGGAAGCCGGGCGGGCAGGCCGGGACCGTGACAAGGCGCGCTGTGTCCTGCTGTTCACCATGGACGATGTCGAGAAACAGTTCGGCATGTCGGCAAGATCCCGGCTCAGCCGACAGGAAATCGCAGGCATCCTGAGGGCGCTGAAAAACATCGACTACAAGAACCGAAAGCATAACAGCAAGCACAAAGTCGGTGAGGTCGTCGTGACATCGGGTGAAATCCTGCTGGAAGACGACGAGAAGGCCTTCGAGCGCGATGAAGCTACCGATGACACCCGCGTCAAGACTGCGATTTCATGGCTGGAGGATGCCGTTCTGCTCTCCAGAGAGGAGAACCGCGTGCAGGTCTATGCATCATCACTGCTTGTCGGCTCCGTCGAAGAGGCACAAAAGAAGATCGATAGTCGAAAGGAGCTGAATCCCGCCTATCGGCAAAAACTACTCGACATCACCCGGACGCTGATCCAGTCCGACCCGGACGAGGGAATCTCGACCGACGAGTTGATGGACATCACCGAATTCACCTCCAGAGAGGTACAGAAGGCATTGCACGATCTCGAAGAATTGGGTATTGCGAACAATGACACAGCATTGACCGCCTACGTTCATGACGGTGTCGAACGAAACTCCAATCGACGTCTTGACAATGCCGAAACCCTTGAAACCGCGCTGATCAGGCATCTTCGGGAAACGGCTCCCGATCTGGTGGTGGGCGAGACATCGACCCTGCATCTTCGCATTGTCTCCCAGCGCCTCCGGGACGAAGGTGTTCCTGAACCCCTACTCGAACGGGTGCTGCGGATTCTGCGGGGCCTTTCCCATGACGGGCGGGATGATGGCGGAGCGGGCAACCTGGACTTGCGCGTTCATGAAATGGAAAACGCGCGGATCACCTTGCGCCAGCCATGGGAGGCCTTGGAGGAAACCGCTGGATTGCGTCGCGACGGCGCACGAGTGCTTCTGAAGCACTTGCTCGACTGCCTGCCGCCCTCTTCCCGGGGCGCGGATCTTCTCGCTAGCACCACCTTGGGCGGTCTCAGGAAGGCCCTGATATCCGGCCTTGGATTGAAATCAAGAATCAACAAGTCGGACGGCATCCTGAACCGTTCCCTGATGTGGCTGCATGAAATGGAAGTCATTCGGCTCGACAAGGGCTTGACCATCTTCCGTCCGGCCATGACCATCCGGCTTGAACAGGAGAAGCCGGTGCAGGGGTTCTCGAATGTCGAGTTTGCCCCGCTTCGCCTTCACTACCAGAACCAGATTCTGCAGATTCACGTCATGGCGGAATACGCACGAAAGGGATTGCAGAACATGGACGATGCGGACCAACTGGCGCTCGACTATTTCAAATTAAACCAAACGGACTTCATTGACCGGTGGATGCCGGAGAGGAGAAAGGAGACCGACCGGCAAACCACTCCCGAATCGTGGCACAGAATCGTCGAAGATTTGGGCAATGCCGTTCAGAAACGAATCGTCGCCGATAACCGTGGGCAGCAGAACGTGCTGGTTCTGGCGGGCCCCGGCTCCGGCAAGACGCGGGCACTGGTTCACCGGATTGCCTATCTGGTCCGGGTCCGGCGGGAAAATCCGCGCGGGATCATCGCACTTGCATACAACCGTCATGCCGCACAGGAAATAAGGCAACGCCTGCACGGACTGATCGGCAAAGAGGGCCGTTCCGTCACAATCATGACCTGCCATGCTCTCGCCATGCGCATGGTGGGTGCGAGTTTCTCGGGCAGGATGGAAAAGGCCAACGACCGCCCCGATCACGATGAATTCAAAGCGGTTCTTGCGGAAGCGGTGGACCTCCTGAACGGCAAGGGTCTGCCGGAAGACGAGGTGGACGACCAGCGGGAACGCCTGCTGGCCGGATTCCGCTGGATTCTGGTCGATGAATACCAGGATATCGACATGCCGCAATACGAACTGATTTCGGCCCTCGCAGGCCGGACAATCAAGGATCCCGACCGTAAGCTCACGGTGTTTGCAGTCGGCGACGACGACCAGAATATCTACGCGTTCAACGGTTCGTCGGTTGAATTCATACGACGCTTCAGCCGCGATTACGAGGTCAAAGCCCCGATGCATCTTGTCGAGAACTATCGCTCGACCAAGCATATCATCGCCGCGGCCAACGAAGTGATCCAGCCGGCATCGAATCGAATGAAGATCGATACCCCGATTCGAGTCAACCGGACCCGCGACAAGGAGCCGGACGGAGGAGCATGGGAGGCCCTCGACCCGATCTCGAAGGGTCGCGTCCAGGTCTTGCATTGCCCGCCGGATCTGATTTCGCAAGCGCTCCTTGCGGTGGCGGATCTGGAACGCCTTGCCGGTATTTCGCCCGACTGGGACTGGTCGCGATGCGCCGTAATCGCCAGGGAATGGAAATATCTCCATCCGGTCCGGGCCTATTGCGAAGCACGGGGTATCCCGGTCCAGACAGCCAACGAGGAGAGCGTCAACATTTGGAAACTGCGCGAGGTACAGGTTCTCGTACGATGGCTGGACCAACGAAGGGGCAAACTCGTCGCCGGACAAGACCTGCGGAAGCAACTGCATGCCTGCCCGGACAATGTCTGGCGATCTCTTCTGGACGATGCCCTTGATACCCTGACCACGGAAGTGGGTGACGAAACGACCGGCCAACAGGCCATGGAATGGCTCGCCGAATGGAGCAGGGAGGCGCGTCGGCGTCAAACCGGCCTTCTGTTGCTCTCCGCGCACCGCGCAAAGGGTCTTGAATTCAATCACGTGACGGTTCTCGACGGGGGCTGGAACCGGCGCGGAAGAAACGAGGACCGGGACGCCGCCCGTCGGCTTTACTACGTCGCCATGACCCGTGCCCGCCAAATGCTGAGCCTCGTTCGCTTCGGGCCGACATCACCCGTGAGCCATGATCTGGGCGGCAGTGCAAGACTGATGACCGAAGGGCTTTTGAACAATCAGTCGGTGACGGTTCGGGAGCATGTCACTGGGGATGGCGATCGAACAGGGCTTGATCGGCTTTACTCATCGCCGGAATTGTCTGACATCAACTTGGGTTTCGCGGGACGTCTGAAAGGCAACCGCCACACCTCCATCAAGGCGATCGCCGACCTTGCGGTCGGGGATCCTCTCAAATTCCAGCAATCGGGCGATCGTTGGGAATACCTAGACGGATCAGGCAAACGAGTGGGAATCATGGCAAGAAATTTCACAATGCCCAAAGGATATTGGATCGCCTCCGCATCTGTGTATGCGGTGATCATCTGGAAACAGAACCCTGAGTCGCAGGATTATCCGGGAGTCAAGCGAGACCGGTGGGAGGTGGTGATTCCTGAAATCGTCTATGAACCGAGTCCATAACACCTGTCCTCACCATCTCCTCTCATGCAATATCCGGGATAAAAGACCGGCATTTCCCCATCCGTCTCAAGTCCGGAGTTGAGCAGGACAGGGTCTTTAGTCATGCTGCCAAGCAAATCAAGAAAATATCAGATAGCTTGCCAAGCCTTTAGTCAATGCTGTGTGAACCGAAAAGCAAAATTACCCTTTCTCCCTTCTGATCTTGCGTTAGTCAAAGCCAGTTGTCCAAATCCTGGCGGCCAATGATCGCCATGATCTCTATCGTGCCCGCCTCGATCCGATAATACACGCTGTCTTTGCCACACACGCTACGCCTATATCCTTCTCGAATATCATCAGCAACCGGATACAAGAGTGGCTGCGCCGCAAGCTGCTCGAAATGTTTGAAAAACGCTGCATAGTATCGGTCTGCTGCGTCGATACCCCATTGCTCCAGCCCATAATGCCAGATGCGCTCCAGATCCGCCTCCGCATTCGGTGAAAGCCTATAACCTGCCGTCACGACGGGCTTTCGCTTTGAAGCCGTCGAGCATCTCCTCCGGCCCTTTGTTAATCCATCCATGTCGATCAACCGATTGCTCCGCAGCAATCAACCGTTGCCGAACAATCTCGATTTCTCGGGCGCGGCGAATCAAGTCATTGACCACTTCACTGCGGCTCGAGAATTCGCCGCTGGAAATCTGCTCTTGGATCCATTCGGCGTTAGGTGTGGACAGGGACAGGCTTGCTCGTGTTCCAGCCATGATTTTTCTCCGATGATCGATGCATATTTGATGTAAAAATACATCAAATATGCATATTTAGTCAATGCTCTCTTAACCGTAATCGTATCAATGATACCGAGTGGAGCCTGCTTTCGTCTTAGCGGCCCAGATAAATAGTGTCCGCCGATGGCCCTTCAGGGCCTTCATGCGAACATGCACTGGAGGATCGGAATGTACCGGATAACCGGCAGTTCGGAAATTTCTTGTCCCCGACGGCAATCGATCTGCAACTCGGTGGAGTAACCATCCAGGTATCCAAGATGGATGCTGTCGATATAATCCGTCGGACCGGAAACAACAACGGTTTCAGGAAAATTCCCTGTACACTTGGGCTGATTTTTCCCATCTTCCCCACCACCGCCCGATGCCCGCCCGACTTCCCGACCATACGAAACAGGAACTGGCCCGCCTCTCGACGATCGCCTTGCCGTTGATCGCGGCATTCCTGTCGGAGTTCCTGATGTTCATCACCACCAAGATGGTGGTCGGTCAGCTCGGATACCTCGAACTGGCTGCCGTCGGGATTTCCGGCGACCTGACCTTCGAGGTCATGGTGATCCTGATCGGACTCCTGTCGATTGTCGGGGTGCTGTGCGCACAGGCCGAGGGCGCAGGCGAAAAAAAGCGGGCAGGACTGGCCGTCAGGCAGGGATTCATCATCTCCACGGTGATCGGCGTGCCGGCCATGGTGCTGATCTGGAACATGGATATCGTACTGGTCTGGACCGGACAGGACCCCCGGGTGGTCGAACTGGCGAGGCCCTTCCTGTACTTCGTCACCCCTTCCGTTCTGGCGGTGCTGTATTTCTCGGTCTTGAGGAGCTTCGTGGCCGCCCTGTCCCGCCCCAAGGCCGTGATGTACATCACGGTCGCAGCCGTTCCGGCGAACTACCTGCTGGCCCTGTTGCTGGTCAACGGCGGGTTCGGGATTCCCGCACTGGGCCTTGCCGGCGCCGGGATCGCGATGACCATCGTCTCATGGACGATGTTCATCCTGCTCTTGATCCATGTCTACATCACCGACGATTTGAGAGGATACGGCGTGTTCGCGGGCCGATGGAAAATCGACATGGCAGTCTGCCGCGAAATCACGGTCCTCGGGATTCCGGTGGCCGGGCTCGTGGTTTTCGAGGCCGGCATGTTTACGGTCGTCTCGGTTCTTGCCGGGATCATCAACCCCGAAACCCTGGCGGCCTATCAGATTGCGGTCGCCTGGTTCGGCATACCGTTCGTGGTGGCCATGGGCATCGCGGAGGCGACCATGGTCCGCGTGGCGCACGGCGTCGGCCAGGGGAACTGGCAAGGCGCGAGACGATCCGGGATGTTCGGGATGGCATGCGGAGCCCTGCTCCTGGCCACGATGATCGTCTTTCCGGTTGGCCTGACCGACACGATCATCTCGATATTCATTTCCGAAGACGATCCGGGATTCGGAACGGTGTCTGTTCTGGCCACACAATTCCTGTTGATCGCCGCATTGTTCCAGGTGTTTGACGGACTGCAGGCCGTCGCCGCGAGAGCCTTGCGCGGGCTGAAGGACAGCCTGGTCCCGCTCTGGATTGCCGGCTTCGGCTACTGGATCATGGGCATCTGCGGCGGAGTGCTGCTTGCTTTCGTGGCCGACATGCAGGGCGTCGGGTTGATGTGGGGGCTTGCCATGGGACTTTTCACGACCGGCGTCCTGCTCGCGATACGGTTTCATCGGCTGACCGCCAACCGGATCATCCGGCAATTTCATCAGGCGGAACTGAAGAACACCGGGTAAAGCGATACGGCAAGCAGACAGCCGGTCAGGATGTTGAACTGCCTGAGCCGGACGGGATCGCTCAAAAATCGCCTCATCTGCACCCCCAGCACGGTCCAGGCAATCACCGAGGGGATGCAGACGAGCGTAAAAATCACCACGATCAGTACCACTCCCAGGATCGGCTCGATCGGAGGGAGATAGGCGGTCATCGCCGTCAGCGCCATGGTCCACGCCTTCGGATTGACCCATTGGAAGGCGGCCGCCTGCAAAAAGGTGAACGGCCGGCCGCGGACCGGATCGGTCTCGTTCTCCCCGGCGCCTCCGGACACCGCGGTGGCGATTTTCCAGGACAGGTAGAGCAGATAGGCCGCCGAGGCGATCTTGAGAAACTGATAGACGGCCGGGTAGGCCTCGAACATCTGGACAAGGCCAAGCCCGGCAACGCTCAGCAGGAACGTGAAGCCGATGCAGATTCCCATCATGTGGGGAATCGTGCGATAGAACCCGTAGTTGATGCCCGAGGACAGGAGCATCAGGTTGTTCGGACCGGGCGTTGCGGAAGCCACGGTGGTGAACAGCAAAATGGCAATCACATGCTCGGCGGTCATGTCGAGGACAGGACGGTCACCGGGCCGGGTGCCGGCCCGCGGAAATTCGTATCACGCCTCCGGCATCGACAACCGATGCCGGAGGGCCGGTGCCGGCCCTGCTTATCTAGGCTGCAGACGGAAAGGCGTCCAGATATCCGAAAAGGCCAGCGCTCCCCCCGGTGTGCAGGAACACGACATTCTCACCTTTTTTGAAATGCCCGCTCCGGATGAGATCGATCAGCCCGGCCAGCCCCTTTCCAGAATACACCGGATCCATCAGGATCGCCTCTTCCCTCGCCATCAGCGTAACGGCCTCGATCATGCTGTCGGTGGGGATGCCGTAACCGTCCCCCACGTAATCCGAATTGGCAACCACCTTGTTCCGGGCAACCGCATCGGGAACGCCGAGCAATTCGGCCGTCTTCACCGCCAGCCGGTAGACATTCTCCTCCTGCTTCTCTTTCGGTGCGCGAACACCGATGCCGAGAAGGGGAATACCGCTGTTCGTGCCTTCGAGGCCGACCACAAGCCCCGCCTGGGTACCCGCGCTGCCCGTGGCAGTGACGAAGTGATCGATTCTGAGTGACCGGTCATTGGCCTGGGCCAGCGTTTCAATGGCACAATTGACGTATCCGAGGGCGCCGACAGAATTCGAACCGCCGCCGGGAATGATGTACGGGGTCTTTCCGGCCGCCTTCAGGGCCTCGGCCCTCTCGGCCATGGCCGCATCCATGTCGGTGTCCCTGGGATAATGGGCAATCCCGGCGCCGAACAGCCGGTCCAGGAAGACGTTGCCGGATTCCATGTAGTCCCGGTCGGTGTATTCCGTGCGATTTTCAAGAAGGATTTCGCAGGCCATGCCCACGCGGGTTGCGGCCGCCGCGGTCTGCCGCGCATGGTTCGATTGCACGGCGCCTTGGGTCAGCACCACGTCGGCGTTCTTGTCGAGAGCGTCGGCGATCAGAAATTCCAGCTTCCGGGTCTTATTGCCGCCGGTCGCCAGTCCGGTGCAGTCGTCGCGCTTGATGAAGATGTCCGGACCTCCCAGGCACTTGCTCAGGTTGGGAAGATGTTCAAGGGGAGTGGGAAGGTGGGCCAGCCTGACCCGCGGAAATCGGGATAGATGCATTAAATTGTGTCCTGGGTTGCGTTCATGCCAGTTTCGAAATCTCGTCCGAAATAATCCGGGCGATTATATCGCAATGATCCTCTGTCAATGAGAGCGGAATTCGCATGTCGCAGGTTGTCGACAGTGTCTTCACCGTATCGGACAGGGAGGGGGAGGGAAAGTATTCCCAATGAAAATACTGGCTCGTATATCCCGACGGCTCCTGCCGGCCGAACCACTTTATCGCCACGCCGCGCCCGGTGCAGCGTTTTGCGAACAGATCGATCTTCTCCGGTGGCAGTTCAAGATGGAACTGGATGGAACTGGCCACGAACTCCTCGCGCGGATTCCGGGCCGGCACGTCGATCTGTGCGATTTCGTTCAGCCTCGCCTCCAGCCAGCGGTACCGCTCGTTCCATTGTCTTCCCCTCTGCGGCATCTCGGAAAGCTGATGGCGAAGGACACAGGCAGGCAGGTTCGACATTCGCATGCTGTAGTTGGGAATCCGCTTTTTCCACTTCTCGAACACGACTTCGGGCGGGGCGCTTCGATGCTGTCCGTAGAGCATGTAGCTGCCCGAATAGAGAATCGCCTTGGCCGCCATGTCGTCCTCGTCGGTGACGAGGATGCCTCCCTCTCCCGAGTTGATGTGCTTGAACGTCTGGGAACTGAAGCACCCGATCCGCCCGAAACGGCCGGTAAACACGCCGTTCCATCCCGCGCCCATCGTGTGTGCGCAATCTTCGATCAGAAACAGACCGGCCTGATCCGAGATCCGGACAATCTCGTCCATGTTGGCGATATGCCCGCGCATGTGCGTCAGCAGCAGCACCTTCGAGCCGGATGTGGAAGCGAGTCGCTCGAGCTCGTCGAGGTTGATCAGGAAGTCTCGGCATGTCTCCACCAGCACCGGCTTCGCGCCGACGTGATCGATCGCGCCGGGGACCGGGGCGAGATTGAACGCGTTGACCAGCACCGGGTCTCCCGGCCGTACGCCGGCAACCTTGAGGGCCAGGAAAATGGCCGCCCCGCCCGAATTGACAGCCACCGCATACCTGGAACCGAGATACGCGGCGAATTCCTCCTCAAGCAGCGCGGCATGCGGTTCGCCCGCGCCGAACTCCCCGTAGCGATGCAGACGGCCGGAGCGCATCAGGGCGACCGCTTCGTCGATCGCCTTGTCCGGCAGCGGACCGGGGTCGCTCAAGTCGATATCAAGAACCGGTTCGATAGAGGGCGTATGCACGTTGTCTCGCTTGCTCATTGTCCGATCGTGGCCGAAAAGCCGTGAACGATCTGCATCCGGCACGCAGGATAACCGAACCCGTACCGAAAGGGAAATTCGGGGAAATTTGAAATCGTGTAGAATACGGATTCGTTGCAGGCAATCGGCCTGTCCCGCACTCTCGATCCGTCGACACCGGGGCGGCACAACCCCGGCAGGGCGAAGCGAGAAGCGGTTCACCCGCCTCCGGAAACTGCGGAAGCATCTTTTCAGGCTGGCTCAGGGCAGTTTGCAACATGTTCTCATTTTGACACGGACCGGTAGGCCGACAGACTGTCGGTCCGCCCATCCGTTAATTTTCGACAGTATTTCACCCATGACCCAGAACAGCAGCAATTCATTCGACAGCTACTCCCGCATCGACGTTTCCGGGAACACCTACGGCTATTTCAACCTGAACTGCGAGCAGTTGACGAAAGTCGCGGACATCGGGACCCTGCCGAATTCCATCAAGGTCCTGCTCGAAAACCTGCTCCGCCACGACGACGGTTCCGACAACGCCCGCCAGGATATCGAAGCCGTGGCCGCCAGCGCCCGGAACCATGTCAGCCGGGAAATCGCCTACTATCCGGCCCGGGTGCTGATGCAGGATTTCACGGGCGTCCCGGCGGTGGTCGACCTGGCGGCCATGCGCGACGCATTGGTCAAGGCCGGGGCCGATCCCAAGAAGATTAATCCCCTGTCACAGGTCGATCTGGTCATCGACCACTCGGTCGTCATCGACAAGTTCGCCTCCAACTCCGCCTTCGCGGCCAATGTCGAGCTGGAAATGCAGAGAAACGCCGAGCGCTATGCCTTTCTGAAATGGGGCCAGGGCGCTTTCGACAATTTCAGGCTCGTGCCCCCGGGCACCGGAATCTGCCACCAGGTCAACCTGGAATACATCGCCAGGGCCGTATGGACCGGAGAGATGGACGGCGAGTCGGTTGCCTATCCCGATACCCTTGTCGGGACCGACAGTCACACGACCATGATCAACGGTCTCGGCGTGCTCGGCTGGGGCGTCGGCGGCATCGAGGCCGAGGCGGCGATGCTTGGCCAGCCGATTCCCATGCTGATTCCGGAAGTGGTGGGATTCGAACTGACCGGCGGACTCAACGAGGGAATCACGGCCACCGACCTGGTCCTGAGAATCGTCCAGATGCTCCGGGAGCACGGCGTGGTCGGCAAGTTCGTCGAATTCTACGGCTCCGCGCTCGACAATCTGCCCGTGGCCGACCGGGCGACCATCGCCAACATGGCCCCGGAATACGGCGCCACCTGCGGCTTTTTCCCCATCGACCAAAAGACGATCGACTACCTCAGCCTGAGCGGACGCAACGAGGAGACGACGGCTCTCGTCGAGGCCTACAGCAAGGCACAGGGCTTGTGGCGGGATTCCGGCACCCCGGATCCCGTGTTTCAGTCGACGCTCCATCTCGATCTGGGGGATGTCAGGCCCAATCTGTCGGGTCCGCGACGCCCGCAGGACCGGGTCGCCATGCCCGAACTGCGCCACGCCATCGAAGACTTCATCCGTCAGGACGGCAAGGAGGACGAGCTCGACAGCGCGTTCGACAGCGGGGACGGTTTCGAAATGCGGCACGGGGACGTCGTGGTCGCGGCGATCACGTCCTGCACCAACACCTCCAATCCGGCGGTCATGATCGGGGCCGGACTGGTTGCCCGGAACGCGGTCGACCGGGGACTGGAGCGAAAGCCCTGGGTCAAGCCCTCCCTCGCCCCGGGCTCCAAGGTGGTCACCGAATACCTCGACAAGGCGGGCCTGCAGCCCCATCTCGACGAGCTGGGATTCAACACCGTCGCGATCGGATGCACGACCTGCATCGGAAATTCGGGGCCCTTGCCGGAGGCCGTGCACAACACGATCAGCGACAACGATCTGGTGGCATCATCCGTACTGTCCGGCAACCGGAACTTCGAAGGCCGGATTCACCCCCTGGTCAAGGCCAACTGGCTGGCTTCGCCGCCGCTGGTCGTCGCCTACGCCCTGGCCGGCACCACCCGGATCAACCTGGACTCGGACCCGATCGGACAGGACCGGGACGGGCAGGACGTCTATCTGCGCGACCTCTGGCCGAGCAACGAGGAGGTGGCCAACGAGATCGGGAAAATCGACAAGTCCATGTTCATCGACAAGTACTCCGACGTGTTCAGCGGTGACGAGAAATGGCGGGATATCCCTTCCGGTTCGGGAACCACCTATTCCTTTTCCCCGGATTCGACCTACATCCAGCTTCCCCCGTTCTTCGACGAGATCTACACCAGCGGCAAGGATCAGAACATCGTGGGCGCCCGGATTCTCGCCATGCTCGGCGACTCGGTGACCACCGACCATATCTCGCCGGCCGGCGCGATCGCCCTGGGCAGTCCCGCGGCAGATTACCTGATCGCCAACGGCGTCGAGCAAAAGGACTTCAATTCCTACGGCTCAAGGCGGGGCAATCACGAAGTGATGATGCGCGGAACGTTCGCCAACATCCGCATCCGGAACGAGCTCGTGCCCGGGGTCGAGGGCGGCTATACCCGCCTGCCTGGCCGGGAGGATCCGATTTCCATCTACGATGCGGCGATGCACTATCTCGGTGAGGGAACTCCGACCGTCGTCATCGCGGGCAAGGAATACGGCACCGGATCGAGCCGGGACTGGGCGGCCAAGGGCACCCTGTTGCTGGGCGTCAAGGCCGTGATCGTGGAAAGTTTCGAGCGCATCCACCGCTCGAATCTCGTGGGAATGGGCGTTCTGCCCCTGCAGTTCATGCCCGGCGAGTCGCGACAGTCCCACCGTATCGGCGCCTCGGACACGATCGACATTCTCGGGCTGGACGGCGAACTGGTTCCGGGCCAGGTGTTTGATGCCAGCATCCACCGCGCCGACGGTTCGGTCGATGACATACAACTCAAATCGAGAATCGATACCGCAATCGAGGTCGACTATTACCTCTGTGGCGGCGTGCTGCATTACGTCCTGAATCGCCTGCGCAGCAACTGACACGAAATTTCAGGGACGCCCGTCGGGCCTACGTCCGGCGGGATTCGGCACTTCACAAGGCCTGAGCCTGAAGAAGAGGGAAGGCCTGCGTCCGGATGACCGCCTAGGCCCGGAAATCCGGATATCACCCGGGCGGGATATCGGTCGGGTCGGAGAAACTGTAGTCGATTCCGATCAGCAGGCAGCCCCCGACGGTCCGGCTGTTGTGGCGGGTGCCGGGTTCGTAGATCACGTAATCCCCGGGGCCCAGCACCGTGCCGTCCGATTCCACGAGATCGCCTTCGATGATGAAATACTCCTCGCGGCGCTCGTGGGTGTGCGCGATCGTCTCGGCGCCCGGATGCATGCGAATCATGTAGGCACCCTGCCTCGAATCGTCGTGGTAGCTCAACTTGAGCAGTTCCATGTCGTCCTGGACCGGCCCGTCGAAGTCGTAGACGGAAAATCCGGTTCTGGCCGTCTGGATGATTTCCCTTGATGGCGCCGATGTCGTTTTCGGTTGTGTGCTCATTCGCTTCGCCCCGCAATCGTGGTCTGTACTCTGGCTGCCGCCTCCGTCATGCCTGCGATTCGTCGAGACGCTCCAACTCATCCTGCATCAGAGCTTCGACATACTCGTCGGCTTCCGGCGCATTGAATTCGGCAACCGGAGTTCCGATTATACCCGGCTCGACAACAGGGCTCTGATCCTGAGGCCTGACGGCCTCGCTGACCATCATCCTCCAGGCGGTAAACCCGACGACTACCGCAAACACGCACGCGATGAAAGCGAAATAGGCCCCGTTGCCGAAATGCTCCATCAGAAATCCGACCAGGACCGGACCGGCACTCAGGCCCATGCCGGCGACCAGCACCAGGCTGCCGCTTGCGGACACGATCTGGTCCGGTTCGAGCCGGTCGTTCGCATGGGCGATCACCAGGGAATACAGCGGCATGGCCGCCCCGCCGAGCAGCGCGATGATCAGGAAATACATGGTGCCGCCCTTGGGAGTCATGAGCAGCAGAACGCATGCCACCAGCGAAATCCCGGCCGTTGCGCCGATGACCAGCCGGCGGTCCACCCTGTCCGCCAGCCAGCCGATCGGCCACTGCAGGATCAGACTGCCGACCAGAAAGCTGGCAAGAAACAGCGGAACCTGCCCGATGTCGGGCAGTACACTGGCCGCATAGACGGCGCCGAAACCGAAGATGGCCCCGTGGGCCACCCCGACGAGGCCGTTGTTGACCACGGCCAGCGGCGATGCGCGGTAGAGCTCTTTCAGCGACATGACGCCCGCGCTTTCGAAGGACGGTGCCGGGCGGGCAGTCAGCAGAACCGGTATCACGCCGACAGAAATGATGACCGAAGCGATGATGAACAAATCCAGTTGCAGGGGATCCCGGTAGTTGAGCAGGAACTGTCCGGCCCCGAGTCCCAGGGTGCAGACGAGCATGTACACGGACAGGACCTGGCCGCGCGTCTCGTTGTCCGACCGGTCGTTCAGCCAGCTTTCGGTGACCACATACAGTCCGGCATAGCAGATTCCGGTCAGGATCCGCATGGCGGTCCAGACCCCGGCATCAACGTAAAGACCGTGCGCCAGAATCGAAATCGAGGCAAGCGATGCGAGCACGGCGAAACCCCGGATATGCCCCACACGCCTGATCAGCCTCGGTGCCAGAATCGATCCCAGGACCATGCCGACCGAATACCCCGACATCACGACCCCGGTGACGGCCACCGAGAAGCTTTCCATGGTGGCCCGAACGCCCAGCAACGTGCCCTGGAGCCCGTTTCCGAGCATCATCAGTCCGAACCCGAGCAACAGTGCCCAAACAGAACCAACAACTTTCAACATAGCCACTCGACACCACAGAAAACAGACGGTGAATCAGGGGGCGCGATTGTAAGTCCTGGACTTCGTTTTCGCTACCGATATTTTTTGGAATTTTGAAGTTTATTTCAAGCTTTTATTTTCGGGCTTCGGGACAGGCACGGTATAATTTTCAGCGGCACACCGAACAGCCGGATCCCGCTTCCCGTGACAGCAGCAAAATCGACCACGAATCACATCCGTCTTGCCCGCGGCGACATCACGCAGGCCGCTGTTGACGCGATTGTCAATGCCGCCAATTCGGCGATGCTCGGCGGAGGCGGCGTCGACGGCGCAATCCACCGCGCCGCCGGACCGGGCCTGCTTGAAGCATGCGAGCGGGTGCCCGCCGTCAACGGCATTCGCTGCCCCGCCGGCGAGGCGCGCATCACCGAAGCCGGCAACCTGAACGCCCGGTTCGTGATTCACGCCGTCGGCCCGAGATACGGGATCGGTCCGGGTCCGGAAAGGCTGTTGGCCGGGGCCTATCGCTCGAGTCTCGATCTCGCCCTTGAGAACGGATGCTCGTCCGTTGCCTTGCCGGCCATCTCCTGCGGCGTCTACGGCTATCCGCTCGATGACGCGGCGGGAATTGCCGTGGGCACCTGCAGCGGGGAGTCCTACCGATCCCTGGCGCTGACCTTCTACCTGTTTGGGGACGACGTGATGTCGGCATGGTCCCGAGCGCTTTCCCGCGCGGACTGAAGGGCAGAGGGCGTTCCGGCCAACCCGGCATTCCATCAAGCCACCTCTTGAACACGCACTCTCATCCGACGACGGCCGGCTGTTCCGGGATTTCCGAACGCCCATGAACGACCGCAACGCGCCCATCTCCCATCGGACAGTCTGGCTCCTGGCCGGGCCGATGATTCTGTCCAACCTCACCGTGCCCCTTGTCGGCGCGGTGGACACTGCGGTGGTCGGCCATCTTCCCGGCCCTCACCATATCGGGGCCGTGGCCCTGGGCGCCCTGATCTTCAGCTTTCTCTACTGGGGATTCGGGTTTCTCAAGATGGGGATCACCGGATACGTGGCGCGGTCCTACGGAACCGGAAATGAGCGCGATATTTCCGTGGCGATGCTGCGTTTCCTCCTGATCGGTCTGGTCGCGGGCATGCTGATCATCGCCCTGGGCAGGTCGCTTGTGGATTTCGCCCTGCATCTTCTCGACAGTACCGAACGGGTCGAGTCGCTGGCCGCCGACTACGCCTACATCCGGATCTGGAGCGCGCCGGCGGCATTGTGCGTTTACGTGTTTACCGGGGTATTCATCGGATTGCACGACACCCGCATGGCCCTTGTCCTGCAACTGGTGCTCAATCTGACGAACCTGGTACTCGACCTGTTGTTCGTTCCTGTTCTCGACCTGGGTGTCCCGGGCGTCGCCTGGGCAACCCTGATCGCCGAGTACGGAGCGGCCGCGCTCGGCCTTTTCCTGCTCAGGAAACGCCTGATTCAGGCCGTCCGCCAAATTGCCGTTCGCGAGCTGCTCGAAGCCGGCGCGATTCGGCATCTGCTGTCCACCAACGGGAACATCTTCATCCGAACCGTCTGCCTCATGTTCGGCTTCGCGTTCTTCACGGACCAGAGCGCCCGGCATGGAGAGATGATTCTCGCCGCCAACACGATCCTCCTTCACCTCCAGACGATCATGGCCTTCGGCGTCGACGGCTTCGCCCATGCCATCGAGGCGCTCGGCGGCAGCGCCTACGGCGCCGGAAACCGCCGTCGGTTTCTCCGGGCCGTTCGCCTCACCACGGCCTGGTCGCTCATCACCGCCGCCCTCTTTGCCTTGCTGTTTCTCCTTTTCGGGCACACCATCATCGGCTGGTTCACCGACATTCCGGCGATTGTCGGCCTTGCCGGGCAGTATCTGCCGTGGATGATCGTCTCGCCGCTGCTCTCGTTCGCGAGTTTCCAGCTCGACGGACTGTTCATCGGAGTCGGCCATACCCGGGAGATGCGAAACGCGATGCTCGCCTCCACAGCCGGCTATATCCTGCTTGCCTTCCTGCTGCAGCCGTGGCTCGGCAACCACGGCCTGTTTCTCGCTCTCGTCTGCTTCATGATCCTGAGAGCCGTCACGCTGGGCTTTTACTATCCCGGCGTTGTCCGGGCCATCCCGGCCCGGCCGGAACTTCCCGGAGAGCGACCCGCCGGATTCACCGGCTGAAAAGCCGGTTGATGAAGGCCCCGATGTGCCGTATTTCCTCCGGATGCACCGAATGCGGCATCGGATAGGTCTGCCATTCGATCAAATATCCGAGCTCCTCCAGGATGTTGCGGCTTCGCATGGCGGCCGAGATGTTGATCAGCGGATCCGAGACGCCGTGGGCGTAGAATATCGGTGTCCCGGCGTTCGCCTCGCTTCGCTCCAGCTCCAGGCGCGATGAATCCGGCAAATAGGTTGAAAGGGCAATGACACCCGCCAGAGATTCTTCCATTCTCAGTCCGGCGTAGAGCGCGATGGCTCCGCCCTGGGAAAATCCGGCAAGAATGATGTTGCCGGTCGGAATGCCGCGCCGGTTCTCCTGCTCGATCAGCTGCCGGACGATGCGCTGCGAATCCAGCAACCCCTCCCGGTCTTCCCGAATGCCGTGGTCTTCGATCACCGGAAGATCGGAAATATCGTACCAGCCTCGCATGACCATGCCCCCGTTCACGGTAATCGGCCTCATCGGGGCGTGCGGAAAGACAAAGCGCACCGCCTTGTCGCGATCCAGTCCCAGCTCAGGGACCACGGGCACGAAATCGTTGCCGTCCGCGCCCAGGCCGTGCAACCAGATCACGGCATGGTCGGGATCCGTGCCGATCTGGATTTCGATGAAATCTACGGTGTTGTCTGCCGGGTCCATTTCAAGTTCCATGCAAGAGCGGTTTGATCGAGCCAGCCCGGGATTTCAGGTGAATCGATCGGATGACTGGGCGACCACGGTCGGCAATTATAACCAACATGCCCGGGAGGGTTGGCCGGCGTTTCGCGCTTCCCGGGCTCCGGAGTGCTCCGTGGCCGGGCACATTCCCGCAAACCGGTTGACAATCCGGGAAAAATAATCGATAACGGTCGCCGTCCGCGTCTTTCGCCCGCCGCAAGCGGGTTGTGCCGGGACGGTTTTCAAGCCTGATGTGCCGGGATTCGTCTCTTGCGAATCGACGCATGCCGATCACGCCCGTTTACTGACTCGTGCCGTCGCTCCAACATGACCGCCAATCATACCGTCGGAATCCTGTACGCCCTCTTGGGTGGTATCTGCCTGAGCACATCCGGTGTTCTGATGCGCAATTTGGAGCATGCCGACGGCTGGGACGTCCTGTTCTATCGGTCGATCGCGTTTCTGATCGCGATCGGCCTTTATATCTGGTACCGCTATCGCCGCGACACGTTCCGGGCCGTCTGTGCCATCGGCCAGCCGGGGCTTCTCGCTGCCACCCTGCTCGGCGTGTGCTCGGTGTGCTACGTCTTCGCGATACTGAACACGACCGTTGCAAACGTGGTGTTCATCATCGGATCGGGACCGCTGGTTACGGCGCTGGTCGCCTGGGTCTTCATCGGCGAGAGGATCCGCAAATCCAGCCTGGCCGCAATGCTGGTGGCGGCCGTCGGCATCGCCCTGATGGTTGCGGACGGCATGACGGAGGGCGGCATGGTCGGAATCCTGCTGGCCCTCGCCATGGTGTCCATGTTTGCGTTCTATCTGCTCATCCTGAGATCCAATCGGCATATCGACCAAGTGCCGGCGACGGGGCTTTCCGGATTCATCACCATCGCGATCGCCGCCATCATGGTCGACCGGTTCGAGATCAATCTCCACGACTTTGTGATCTGCGTAAGCCTGGGGGTCTTCCAGTTCGGCCTGGGATTCCTGTTCCTGACCTTGGCCTCGAGGCATATTCCGGCCGCCGAGGTCGCATTGTTCGCTCTGAGCGAATCGGTGCTCGCCCCCATCTGGGTCTGGATAGGTGTAAACGAGATTCCAAGCCGTTACACTCTGTACGGGAGCGTTCTGGTTTTTGCGTCCGTGATCGGATACTGTCTGATCTCCATCAGGGCCGAAAAACGCTCCGACTGATCCCATGAGCAAGCGACCTCCATCCATCCAGGAACAGTTTCCCTTTCCCTCAAGGCGGATGTCCGTCATGGGCCGCAACATGGTGGCGGCCTCCCAGCCACTTGCCGTCCAGGCGGGGGTCCGAGCCCTGCAGAGCGGCGGCAACGCCGTCGATGCGGCCCTGGCAACGGCCATCACCCTGACCGTCGTCGAGCCGACCATGAACGGCATCGGCAGCGATGCGTTCTGCATCCTCTGGGACGGAAACCGCCTGCACGGACTGAATGCATCCGGGCGCAGCCCCAAGGCCATGACCGTGAACGACTTCGCCGGCATGGACAGCATGCCCGAGCGCGGATGGGACACGGTCACCGTGCCGGGTGCCGTGAGCGCGTGGGTCGCGCTTTCCGATCAGTTCGGCAAGCTGCCCTTCGAGCGATTGTTCGAAGACGCGATCGGCTACGCCGAAAACGGCTTTCAGGTCACGCCGATCACCGCGCGGCTGTGGGCTGAGGCTGAGGAACTGTTCGCCGGATTTCCGGATTTCGGTGTCTTCCTGCCCGACGGCCGTGCGCCCGGATCCGGCGAACTGTTCCGGCTTCCCGACCAGGCCCGGACCCTCGAGAAAATCGCTAGCAGCCGTGGCGAGGCCTTCTACCGGGGCGAACTCGCCGAACGCATCGTCGCCGCCAGCAAGAACGGCGGCGGAAAAATGACCATGGCCGACCTGGACGCCCACCAGTGCGACTGGGTCGAGCCGATCGGCGGCCGCTACCGGGACCACGTCCTGCACGAGATTCCGCCCAACGGGCAGGGTCTAGGCGCCCTCATCATGCTCGGTATTCTCGAAAAGACCCGGTTTCTCGAGTACGAACCGGATTCGGCCGATGCGTTGCATTGCCAGATCGAGTCCATGAAGCTGGCATTCGCCGACACGTTCCGTTATGTCAGCGATCCGGCATGGTCCGACATGGATCCCGGTCGGCTGCTCGATCCGGAATACCTGGCCAGGCGGGCCGAGTTGATCGACATGAACCGCGCCGGATCACCGGGTCACGGCGTTCCGCCGAAAGGCGGCACGGTCTACCTGACGGCGGCCGACGAATCCGGGATGATGGTTTCCTATATCCAGAGCAACTATGCAGGTTTCGGTTCGGGAATCGTGATCCCCGGGACCGGCATCAGCCTGCAGAACCGCGGCGCCGGATTCACCCTGGAGCCGGGCCATCCGAATCAGCTGGCAGGCGGCAAGCGTCCGTTTCACACCATCATCCCCGCATTTCTGACGAAGGATGGACGGCCCGTCATGAGTTTCGGCGTGATGGGTGCGCACATGCAGGCCCAGGGCCACGCACAGATGCTGATCCGTGTGCTGGACCAGGGACTGAGCCCCCAGGCGGCGAACGACGCCCCGCGCTGGCAGGTCTGCCAGGACAATACGGTTCTGCTGGAGTCAGGCTACGGCGAGGACTTGAGGGCGGCGCTGCGAGAGCGCGGCCATGTCGTGCATGATTTCGAGTTCGAGCAGATTTTTGAGATGGGGGGTGCGCAGTTGATTGTGAAGACCGAAGTTGGATACGTCGGCGGCAGTGATCCCAGGAAGGACGGGATGGCGGCTGGGTATTGAAACACGCCGCCTGAGAACATGCCAGCAATACGAAAGTCAGCTACCTTCCCAGGATCGCGTCAATATTCTTGCTTATTTCATCTGGATCTAAGCCAGTTCCACGTTTCTCTTCGGTTATCAGTAACGTCCCGTCGTCTCCACCTCCTTCGCTCAAGGGGAGAATTCCATCATGACGGTATGCGGTTAATTTTCGCTCCCAGCGTTTTCGATACTCAATGTTATCGAGTAATCCATTGTGCTCCCAATACCAAATCACGCCGCTATCGTCATCGACAATGGTGAAATCAGGGAGACGTTCGACGCCAGCAAGCATCAACGGCTGTTCGTATTGATAATCGATTCCTGCCGCATGCAGTTTGTCCGCAATGATCCACTCGGACTTCGAGCGCACTAATTCGCCACGGTTAGTTCGATAGATCAGGTTGCTATCGAGAAATGCGGTCCTATTCCGAACCTGCACTTCAACTGGATGCGAAGAGCAAAACAGGTTCGTCATGCGCCGCGCCACCTCTGAAGCCTCTGGATGGGCATAGCGTTGCAATTCGCTAAAGTCGCCCTGATGAAGGATCACAACTTTGTTCTTATGCCGCGTTAGCGCTGTGTAAAGCATCTCTCTGGACAACAACCTACAGGGATTCGGCACTACTAGAAACGTTATCTCAAACTCGCTTCCCTGGGTCTTGTGGACTGTCAGAGCGTAAGCCAACTCTAAGGGTGGGGTGCTCTCCTGACCATCAAACTCTGTTGGCCAGTATTTGTAGGAATAGCCCGGCTGCGCCGCCAACTCGACTTCTATTTCAATGGGTCTCCAGTCTCGTTTCGCCGTTCTCCGATGACCGGTTACAATGCCAATGTCGCCATTGGCAGTGTAACGGTCGTCTTTGTCCGGGTAGACGCGACGTTTACTGTTGTTGTCGACATTGATAACCTTATCGCCATAGATAATCCCCTCCGGTCCAGCCGGGCTGGGTATCTTCTTTTGAAAGCCCGTCCTTGATCCGAGATCCAGGAATCGCTTTCGGAACCTTTGTTGGATAGCCCGATTCAATGCCAATACGCCCGTAAGATTCTGTCGAACCGGCGTCAAAATCTGCCACTGCTCTGCTTTTTCCGACGCGCCGGGTCGGTTTTTGTATTGCGAGTTAAAGAAGACGTTGGTTTTGCCGTTGTACTCGGAGGTGACCCCGCCAATCGATACCTCGAACCCAACTTCATCATCATCCGAGGCCAACTGGAGTTCGTCAACTAGCTCGTTTATCAAAAGCTTTTGCAACTGATCCGGCTGGTTCCAGCGAACCAGTTTGACGAATGGCGTTTTACCCGTCGCAACAAAATGCCAAACCTCGTCGGCCCCAGGGTCTTGTGGATACCCGCTGAATGCATCTGCTAACAGAACATCCGTCCGCTCTAGGCCACCCGCGCCTTCTTGGCGCATGGTTACCGTCAGTTCCGCATATCCGGGTGCGACGCGCGGCAATAAGCTGTCGACGTTTTTCGGCTTGAGAGATTCGATGATATCCACGTACGGGCGGCCTGCCCCGATAGGAGGCAACTGCCGCGGACCACCCACCAGAATCAGTCGCTCTACCCCTTTTAAAGCGTCGAGTAGTGCAGCAAGTTGCTCTTCCGTCAACATAGAGCATTCGTCAATTACTACGGTCTTGTTGACCGACGATCTTGGGCCATCGGGGTTGGTGAAATAACGCCTCGTGCCGCCGTCGTACCGTCGTAGATCGTAAAGGAACTGGGCGACAGTCTTGCCCTGACCAGCCATCCCACTGGCTTGCTCTAGGCGAACCCTTGCCTTCCCCGTAGGAGCCAGCAAGAGGACTCCTCCGTCAATAACCGGCCCGATTTTGCATAGAGCCTTAATCAGCGTGCTCTTGCCAGTACCGGCCGGCCCCATCAGCACGGAAATACGCGACTTGTATAGCTGTTCTAGCGCTACTGCCTTTTCCGATCGTGCTCTTCTGTCTTCCTCACCCAAGCCTGATTTTAAGTGTGCGTTATCGATCGCCTGATTTACCAAATCGGCCCAGTCAAAATGTCCGGAATTGGGTCTGCCGTTTCTCCTCTTTAAGACTGTTTTGCTGATAAGAGTCGAAGTATTCACATAACGATCAAGCTGGAACGCCTGTCCATGGGCATTTAAATGTACCGTGTGGACAAATGGAGTAAAGGTGGCTTCAATCACCGGCAAGGTATCTGCATCCAAGGGGCACTCGGGCTTCATCGGCCGGGCACGAATCCGGTCAATTAGCCAATTCACAGGAAGAATGGTATGACCTTCTGTAGCTGCTACTTCGAGTGTCTCAATCATCACTGCGCGTACTCGACTCGAATCGATAGCCTCTCTAATCTTGCTCGGTTCAGGTATAGGAAATGCCTTTCGAAGCGTCTCAGGCGGAAATATGCCACGATCGATCACAGCGAATGCAATAGGATCGGGCTGTAGGCGATCCTCTTCGTAAATCCGATATGGATTGGCAAGTATGTCGGCGTCGCCTATATCGATCCCTGCGTTACGGCGCTCTGTTTCCTGGTACCAACGGAGTGCCTGATCATTGCTCAGATTGAATCTTGCCAATAACGTCAACAACGCGCGTCGATTTTCGGGTAGTGCTTTCCATTTCTGCCGCAATGTTGCCCCAATCCCATCGCGTAAATAGCTCGGCAGCGAAGCAGGATTCTCCAGAGCCGAGGAGAGCCTTGGCCAGGGATCTACTGCATCTTCTCCGTCGCCCAGTAGGTGCCAAGCCAAAAGGTTGGGATGTGGCAACCCGAACGCGCAGAGTGCCGCACCGAAACCGGGAAATGCTCCGCGCACTTGCCACAGCCGGTTGAGCTCTTTGTCAATCCATCCCAGATAGACTTCCCATGGTGCCTCAAACAAGTCACGCATCGCCTTGATCGACTTTTCAAGTGCGAGAAGAGAGGCGATAGCACCGTCTTGTGGCAACAACTCGCTACCATATGAATACTCCTCGAAATATTCATCCGGTGCAAACGCTGTACAGGGAAAGATATCCAGACTATCGTCTTTGTCTGCGAGTGCCAAAAGCTCTCCATAAGGGAGCAAAAATCCATCTTGTCCGTTTGGCCTTATCGAATGCTCTATGCCGCGTTCCCAGAGGTATCCGCTGATTTTTCCGCTTGGGCATGTACCATCGACATAGCGATATTCGATCGGACCACTTACCGATTTCACCCGCCCTACACCGATGATAACGCATCGGGTATCCTCAGCGAATGGGGTTCTTTTGGCGTAAAAGAACACTAAAGACTGGTCCGGTCTCGCTGCACTGAAAAAAGTATCCAGTATGATTCTCTGGTTGGTTCCCTCCTGTATCCAGGTGTTGTTAGCTTTATCCCAGCCCTCGTTCAAAGTGAGGTCCGGTTCTCGCTGGGCTTCGTATCCAAACCTATACACTTCCGCCTTGCCTTGAACATTGGCACCCCTCTCAACCTGCTTTCTTAGCATCCAGCGAAAGGGTACCGCAGCAGCCGAGTAAGGTTGTATAGTGTACGGAGTCTTTTTAAAATGACCATGTGTGGTCTTGGCACTCTGTGCATAGGGATGATTCTTATCCAGTGACAGCGCAAATGGCGCCATAATGGTGGCGTGTTCGTCGACGCAAGGGGGTAGCTGCTCTCGATCAAGGATTTTGAGGCTTTTCCCGGCGAGACGTGTTTCTTGGACATCGTTCCGATTTGTCGCAATTCGGGGCAAGATGGTACAACTGGAATTACTACAGGGGCTGTTGCAGATGGTGCCTTTCCAGTTGTTATCGTGCCAAGGCACACGAATTGTTAGGTGGTGAACCGGTAGCTGCCTTGCTCCTTCGATCATTACGAAACCTCGATTCGATCAGACTTGAAAAATCTTCATCACCTCGTCGCTTAGGTGATTCGTCACCTTGACACCAATCCGTGCTGATTTGGGCTTGATGGACGATCGCAAAGTACCTCTATATTGTGTCGCCCGACCGCCCTCATCGATCTCTGCCTTTAGTGTCTTCATTAGCGCTTTGTATGGGGAATTATATCGGAAAGTAACATTTTTGTGGCAGAATACGTGGAGTATCAACACTTTCCAAGCAATATCATCTCCCACCCTCCTAGAAAAAACACTTGGTCGCCATTCCGTAGAGCATCTGATTGGTGAAGACGGATCACTCAAGGAAATCCGAATCCGGGTCGTCCGTCACTTCTTCTTGACGGCACGGCTGAATAATGCTTTTTGCAACGTTTTCATGTCGGCCCCTGGCATATCGATCTCGCACTCCATTTCACGCTTTGACGGCTGATAGCTAGAATCGAAGGGCCGGGGTATGCGTTGTCGCATTTTTTCTGGCTTCTTGGCGGTCATCGAATGCTCTCCTACGCGATATGAATATCAAGCGATTGTGTCGCAATGTTGTGTTGCTGCAAACTGGCTTGCAAGGCACGAACCGCATCATACCTCTTAGCAATGTCGCGCTGGCTACCAATATCCCACTCGTCGTTTTCATCCAGTGGAATATCTACCCCAACATCCCGCAAGTTTGTTGGTACTGCCTTGTTGGTGTGATCAAAAGCATAGTCGGATTTCATATTGCGAAGAGCATAAACGAGATAGCGGGGATCAATTCTCTTGTTCAGGATTCGGAGTATGGTCCGGTCTGCGGTGACGAAAAAAGGACTTTCGTGGACGATAAAGTTTGTTCCTGCGCTCCCGTCTCCATTTGCAGCAAAAGACACCAATGGGAATTCGGGTGAAGCCTCAATACGATCTGGATGTGTGGGCACAACCCAAGTTATCGCGGCTGCAGCCGCGCTATAGACTGGCAGTCCGTCCAGTTTATCGACCTTGAGTTTGTGCAAATCTCGTTTGGTCCATCCTGTGTATGTGGTGACATAATCGAATAGGGATAGATCGCTAAGATATGCCTTTCTCATTCTTACAGGTTGGTATTGGGTTTGGAAACCATCATCATCACGGTCACGGCAAAAATCAACCATAGTTTGAAGTTCATGAATGAGGACATCGATCCTGGCAATAAATTCGGTTTGATTTATGGTTTCTCTTTTTTGTTCAAGCCCGAGATTTACTCTCTCCATTTGAGGCCACCAACGCTCCACTCGCCAATCGCGACTATCCGCCACAACAGAGAAGGGTATCATCTTGCAGCGCGGAGACTGCGTGTTAAAACTATCGGGTGCTGCTCGGAACTGCCGAAAAAGACTCACCATCTCTGTCAAGTCGTTCTCGGTGGTCTCAACCCGATCTTTGTCCAGAGTCTCACCGATTGACTGCACAATGTAACCAAACACCGGATCGGCCTGCTCGTGCGTCGTGTGCTTTCGTTCGAGAGCCAATATGTATGTTTGACGCTTGGTAGCATAAAAGGTGCGGGTTGGTAGCGAAACGATGGCTCGCACAAGGCAATTTTCCCGCAGCTCCCTAAGTGCGGATTGTCGTCGCAACAAGGTATCTGGAACAATAACAAGTGCCTCGCCACCATTCCGCAATTTCTTCACGATCCAGTTGAGCGCAAGCCCTTCCGTACCCTTGAGGCCGAAATCGTAGAATTGGCCTATCTCCGGAGATTTCGCAATAGCATCCTGCAAACTTTTGCTTCCCTTGGTCACGTAAGGCGGATTCGTCACAATCAAGTCATAGGGTTCGTCGTCCACTCGCTCAAACGTGCCAAGGTTGCTCCGCAGCAGGCGAAACACATTGTTAAGCACTTTGTCACAGAACACCCTCAAATCTGAACGCGAGTGGTGCTCCGCAAGTAAGTCTGAGAAGTAAATCAACATATTGGCCTTTGCTAATATAATGGTTCTTTCGTCCTCTTGCTCATCGGTCCCTTTGTCATAACCGATCAATGAAATCTTGGGATCGATTCGACCGTTCTTAATGGAGAACTGCGTGTAGAGTTCCTGCTTCTCCATAAGCATTTCGAGCACAAATCCACCGACCCCACAGAAAGGGTCGCATATTCGTGCTCCGCTATTCACGTCGCGAGCCATCTTGACCATCGCCTGCACAACATTCCGAGGTGTGAAGTATTGCCCCAGAGCCCTGATGCCCGCACTTTGGCGTAAAAATGATTCGTAGAGTCGGGTCTTGAATTCGCGATTAATGTAACGAAACGAACCATGGTTGCGATCATGGTTTGCCAAGTCTCCGATGATTTCGGCAAACAATTCTGCTTGTGCCACATTCGCGGCACCTTCTTCGTTCACGAAGATTGTTCCATTTATGATGCTGGTCCCATCTTTCCCAGCCGGGAACAACTCTCGAATTTCTTTCCGACAGTTGTTTGCATAATACTTGAGCGCTTCAGAGGGACCGGCACGAGTGGCGATGCGCTCAACATTCCAATAGTCGTTGTGTTCGGCAAGCACGCCCAAGTCGCTTAAAAACTTGAACACAAAAAGCTCGACAACATTGTAAAGACACTTCTCGGGGGATTTCCCGGTCTGTACCCATATCTTTTGCCAGATCGTATTTGCGAGAACAGACGGATCGTGTACGGTTGGTGCGGTTAACTTGTTATTCGTTGGGCTGAGAGATGCCTGGGCAGAATCAAGCAATCGCTCCAATTCGACCGCATTTCCTTCACCACGCGCCAACCCTTTTACATCAACTACGAAGGAAAGTTCCACTCCCGTCTCATCTTGCACCCGATCTCCAGATTGGGTATTGATCCATATGGATTTTGAGCCAGATGTGACAATCAAAATTTTTCCAAGTGATCGTGCGACAAGAAGTTCCTGATCAATGGCTGTTTGGATTTGTTTCGCGGTTTTGAGCCTTGTCGGGGGTTTGTACTCTATTACAGCCCGAACAGTGCCGTCACGTAGCACGATCAACCCATCGGGCTTCTTGGCGAGTAGGTCGCGGTCAAATCGCCCCCGGATGATCCTTGCATCTCGGAGTTGTCCTAACGTGGATGCGCCGATTTTGAAATATTGATACCGACCGATCTGAATAGGATCAATCTGGAGGAGTTCTTCGCTCAACTCCGCGCCCCGTTGGACAGGTCGTTGTTGGCGATGAGGTCATCGTACCGAATCCGCTTGCCTTGCATTCCCCTGACGATCCGGCTCATCTGGTCGATGGTGTCGAAAGCCCTGTCGTTGTATCGCCCTGCAAACTCGTTGACATATCGCTCAAAATGCTTTCCGAACATCTTGTGATAGATCCCATTGTATCCGCGCTTGAGCAATGACCAAAGCGGCCTGATCCCGTTCGTGTGCGCCATGTTCTTGACGTACTCGGATACCGAGTACTTTATGCTCTCATGCGTGACGAGCAGTGAATCATATACGGCCGCATCATCCGTGTAGACAGCCACCTTCTTCCCGGCATTGTCCTTGGCGAAGGGGCGCAGAGTCTTCTTGTCGGTCGCTTCAACGGCCTTGGCTCGAACCTTGTTCGTGTCCTGGTCCCTCATTCCGACAACAGCCGTCTTGCCATCAGTGCCTCGGCCAAGGCCAACTTCCCGAAGTTCCTTGCGTTTCGTGTTGCTCATGTTGGAGCGGTTGCCGCCCATGTATTTCTCATCGACCTCAACCGGACCGACAAACTGCTCGGTCTCGTTCTCGAACGCATCCCGAAGCCTGTGAAGCATGAACCAAGCGGCTTTTTGGCCAATTCCCAACTCACGATGCAGTCGCATACTGGAAATGCCCTTGATGTTGGTGGTAAACAGGTAGATGCCGACAGCCCAATGGCGATGCTTGATCTTGGAGCCTTCCATAACCGTTCCCGTTTTCATGCTGAACATGGGCTTGCCGGGACACTTCCGACAACGATGCGTCATGGTGGGATGCTTGATGTTGCATTGGATTTCGGAGGTTCCGCACTTCGGGCAAACCGGGCCATTCGGCCAGCGTCTTTGCTCGATCCACTCCCGTGCTTTTTCTTCTGTGCCGAACATATCGGCAATTTGCAACAGTGTCAACCCTTCGCGGGATGCCTTGCCGGGTGCTTTGCTCATGGTCAGTTCCAGTAATTTAGCATTCGATTTACTGAATAGTAACACTAGGCAACGGGTCAAGTGAAAAATGCTACTTTCCGATATAATTCTCTTTAGTATGGGGCTTTGTCAAGAAAGTTAAATGGTGCCGGAAAGAGGACTCGAACCTCCGACCTGCTGGTTACGAATCAGCTGCTCTACCAACTGAGCTATTCCGGCATTTCAGATGACCGGGCCCTGCGGGACCCTGCCCGTCCCACGCGGGGAGAATGCCGCGCAGATGCATGAACAGGCGCTTGGCCTGATGCACTGCGAGTATATCAGTCTTAATCAAAGATTGCCTGACAGCGAATCCGCCAATTCCGGGCCTGATATACCCGGATTTCCAACTCCGGTTCTGGACAATCCGGCAGTGATGCAACCAGGAATCGTCAAATGGAGTTGTCGCAAGCGTACCTCTCGACGCTTCTCTTGGGCTTGCGGCCATTGAGCCTCATCCTCATTTTAGGCATCGCCACGTCTTCCTGTGCCCTACCCCTTGGGAGGATATGGATCATGGCCGTAGGTGCTGCGCTCTCGAATCCGGCCGTTCCGACCGTGCACGAGCATTTCCGTGCCTTGGGACCGCGCAGTGCGCCGGGCCGCGTTGATTGCCTGGCGTTGCGTTCGATGAGTTGATGTCGCTCTCCGATTGCCTGCGCTCTTTACTGCCCACCCGCTTGCACGGGGAACAACGTGTTGATTTCTTCTTCTCATTTTGATTTCCTGACCCAATGGATCAATATTTAACTTGGAGTTTAATTTTGATAGATATTTTGTATAATGTCAACCGAAATAATGTGTGGAGGCATCATGTTCGGAAAAAGGCTGCTCTTGGCGAGGAAGAAGGCCGGGCTGTCTATGCGGGAGTTGGCCGATCAGGTCTCGCCGCGAGTCACTGTGCAAGCGATCAGCAAGTACGAGTCGGGCAAAATGATGCCGTCGTCGTCGGTTCTGGTCGGGCTTGGAAAAACTCTCGGAGTATCCCTGGACTTCCTCATGGGCGGCCAGGTAGATGCCCTGGAGGGTATCGAGTTCCGAAAACATTCGGGAACCTCGGCTCGGGATCTCGCGAAAGCGGAAGCCATCGTAATCGAAAAGCTTGAGGATTACTTGGCTATCGAGGATATCCTTGATCTCGCTCCGCCGGATGATCCATTCGGCGATCTGGTGACCCGGCAGGTCGAGAGCTTTGAAAAGATCGACGACATGGCCAACCGACTTCGCCAGCACTGGGCACTCGGCATCGATCCGATCCCGAGCATGACCGGTCTTCTCGAAGACAAGGGCATCAAGGTGATCGAGGCGGATCTGCCTCAGCGGTTCGACGGACTGGCCTGCGATGCACTGTGCAGCGGCGAAAGGCCTGCTACCACAGTGGTCGTCGTATCCAGCCGAACCGGTGTCGAGCGCAAGCGCTTCAACCTTGCGCATGAACTCGCGCATCGGGTTATCCGCGCAACCGACAATCCGGAAATTCGGCTCGAGAAGGCCATCGATCGATTTGCGGGCGCCTTTCTGGTTCCCGCCGAGCATCTCGTGGCCGAAGCGGGCGAGCGCCGTCACGGCATGACCTATCACGAAATGATGCGATTGAAGCGACTCTACGGCGTTTCGGCATCGGCCATGTTGATGAGGCTCGGACAGGCCGGCATCCTGCCGAAGTCCTACATTGAATACGCCTTTCGCAGCTATGCGCGTCCCTGGCGCAGGGAAGAGCCGGAGCCCATTCAGGACGACGAGGGATTCGGCGCCTTTGAGCGACCGAAACGCTTTGAGAGCCTGGTCTGGCGGGCATTGGGAGAGCAGCTTATATCATCCGTCCGTGCTGCACAGCTTCTGCATCGCCCTCTCTCCTCCATTGAGCGCGAAATCCGGGGACCACACGGCTGATGCCCTCTGTCGTAGTCAATGACGCCTCATGCCTGATCGACCTTCGCAAGGGGCGACTTTTGCCGATGTTGCGTCGTCTCCCGTTTCACTTGATCGTCCCGTTGCCGATCCGTGAATCCGAATTGCCGAATTTCACTCCCGGTGATTGGGAAATCCTTGATCGTGGCGGCATGAAAACCCACGATCTTCCTCCTGAAGAGATTGCAGCCTCCATCGTTCTCAAACGCCGGTTTGGGCACCTTTCGGCCAACGACTGCTTTTGCGTGGTGACCGCGCAGTCCTACGATGACAGTATTCTGCTGACGGGTGATTCGCTATTGCGTACGGTCGCATCCTCGGAAGGGGTTCACACTCATGGAGTGCTGTGGGTCGTCGAGCAACTTTGGACAACCCAAGCATGCAACCGCGCATCTTTAGTCGAAGCACTGGAGATCTGGAAGTCGGATCGATCCGTCTTTCTTCCCGACCATCTCATTGATCGGACACTTCACGATCTTCGACAGCTCAGCGTACAAGACAGCGAGCCTCCTGATCTGGATGCCGAGCAATCGATTCCGGATTTGGACTATTCGGTGGCCGAATCGATCCCGGCGGCTCACACCGGGTGACGAATTCACGGCCGGCCAATCAGGCGGCCGCGATCGACTCGAGGAGATCGTGCTGAGTGATGATCCGCGGCAGCCCCTGCTCGTCGCGCACCATGACGGCCTGGCAATCCCGGTTGATCATCGAGGACAGCACGTCCAGGGTGGTGTCGACCGGCACGAACTGGAACGGAGGCTCCATGATCTCGTGAACCGACTTGTCCCGAATCGACGGATCGTCGATCAGGTTCGCCAACAGTCGGGTGTCGCTCAGGCTTCCGACAAACTCCCGGCCATCAGTCACCGGCAGCTGGGAGATGTCCGCAGTCGTCATCAGGCTCAGCGCCTCCGCCACCGTCGCCTCCCGGCCGATGGTCGTCAGCGCGTCCTCCCCGCTCTGCTTCGAGATGATGGTCGCGGCCGAGGAGAACTCCCGCTCCTCGAGAAAGCCGTGATCCTTCATCCAGTCGTCGTTGTAGACCTTGGCCAGATACCGGGTGCCGTGATCCGGCAGGATGACGACCATCACGTCGTCCTCTCCAAGGCGGCCCCTGGCCCACTCGAGCGCTCCCCAGACCGCGGAGCCGCACGACCAGCCGACGAACATCCCCTCCTCGCGCGACAGCCGGCGGGTCATGATCGCGGCGTCCTTGTCGGTCACCTTGACGAAATGATCGATCAGGGAGAAGTCGACGTTCTTCGGCAGGATGTCCTCCCCGATCCCCTCGGTGAGATAGGGGTAGATCTCCTTCTCGTCGAACACGCCCGTTTCCTTGTATTTCTTGAAGACCGACCCGTAGGTGTCGATGCCGATCGTGACCACATCCGGATTGCGTTCCTTGAGATACTGGGCCACGCCGCACATCGAGCCCCCGGTGCCGACTCCGGCGACGTAGTGGGTGATCTTTCCGTCGGTGTCCCGCCATATCTCCGGACCCGTGGTCTCGTAGTGCGCGACGGTATTGGACAGGTTGTCATACTGATTCGGATAGTACGAGTTCTCGATCTCCTCGGTCAGGCGCTGCGCGACCGAATAGTAGGAGCGCGGATCCTCCGGCGGCACCGCGGTCGGGCAGACGATCACTTCGGCGCCGACCGCGCGCAGGATGTCGATCTTCTCGCGGGACTGCTTGTCGGCCAGCGTGAACACGCACCGGTAGCCCTTGGCGATGGCGGCGAGTGCGAGCCCCATGCCGGTGTTGCCGGACGTCCCCTCGACGATGGTCCCGCCGGGCCGAAGGTCGCCCCGGGCCTCGGCGTCCTCGATCATCTTGATGGCCATGCGGTCCTTCATCGAGTTGCCGGGGTTGAAATACTCGACCTTGGCCAGAATGGTGCCCTTGATGCCCCGGCTCACGGAATTCAGCTTGACCATCGGCGTGTTGCCGACCGTCTCGATCATGGATTGGTAGTACTTCATGGGCTGCCCGGCCTCGGATGAATGAGAAAACGTCGATTGCAGGTCGCTGCCAACAAAAGCAATTATGCCCGATTTGCGCGCCGGATTTGCCGCAACCGGGATGCAATTTCGGAAATTCACGGGTTGAGAAATCTCCGCATAGTCGCTATTTTATAGACATCACCAGACCGGAGCGGTAGCATGCAATGGATTCTTCTTGTCATAGTCGTTGCGGGCTTGCTGTACCTGTCGAGGTTCTATCCGAAAACGGGTTTCAGCATTCTCGGAGTGCTGGTCGTGTGCGCCCTGATCATCATCCTGACCACCACCGACACGGCCGAACTCGCGCGGTCGAAATTGCCGCTCGAGGACATCGTCATCGAAAATCCGGTCATGACCTCCGGATACCGGGACGGCTACACGCTGAACGCCCGCCTGACCAACGCCAACGAGGAGGCCACCCTGAGGGATTCCGTGATCAGCATCACCATGCTCGACTGCACCGGCAGTGACGGGAGCGAATGTACCGTCATCGGACAGGAGGAGGAGCGGATCAACCTGACCATCCCGCCCGGCCAGTCCCGGGACATCTCCCGGAATCTCTCGTTCGAGTCGGTCACGCCGAAAGGCACCGTCCGGTGGGAATTCAAGGTCACCCAGACCCGCAGCTAGACCGTCGATGCACCCGCCAATCCGGTTGACCGCTCCTTGTCCGTCTCTCCGGTCCGCGCACCCCCCGACGCTCCGCGCATGAACGGAAAATCAGCCGCCGGAATCCGGGCCATCGGCCTGATCCTGATCTGTCTCTGCCTGGGCATCGCGCCGGCTGTCGCATCCGGCCCGGAGAGGCCTGCGGAAGTTTCGGATTTCGTGCTGGACGACCTGGACGGCAATCCGGTCCGCCTGTCCGACTTCCGGGGCAGGGCCGTCCTCATCAACTTCTGGGCCACCTGGTGCGGCCCGTGCGTCGAGGAGCTTCCGACTCTGGAAGGGCTGCGCCGGCACTTCCAGGACCGGCCGTTCTCGGTCATCGCGATCAACCTTGGAGAAGACGCCCAAACCGTCCGCGATTTTCTCGACACGAATGCGCTCAAGTTGAACATGATTCTCCTCATCGACGAGGGCGGAACCGTTGCTGAAACCTACTGTGTCCGGGGTCTGCCCGCGACCTTGCTGATCGACCGGGACGGCCGAGTCGTGTTCGGCGGAGTCGGACAGCGCGACTGGAACAGCCCCGAAGTGCACGCGGAAATCCTTCCGGTGCTGGAGTGACGGAATGCCCGGCTGCAACTCGCGACCGCGCAACAGGGCCACGATGCCGACGCGGCAGACCTTCCTCGTGATTCACCGGATCGGCCCCGCGAATCAATGAGCCACGCCCTGCATGGACTCTTTGGCGGCACCTTCGATCCCGTGCACAACGGGCATCTTGAAACCGTCCTGTCGGTGGTCCGTACCTGCCGGCTTGAAGACGTGTGCTGCATCCCGGCCGGCACCCCGGCGCATCGCCGGCGCCCGCAGGCCGAGTCAGTCCATCGCCACCGCATGCTGGATCTGGCGATCCGGGACCATCCGCAACTGTACGTCAGCGATATCGAGCTTCGCCGCCCGGCGCACTCCTACTCCTATGACACGGTGAGCGAACTGAAGGCGACCCATCCCGAGCGGATTTTCTGCTTCATTCTCGGCATGGACGCGATGGCCGGCCTCGAGTCGTGGCACCGCTGGCGGGAACTCCTGGACAGCGTGCATTTCATCGTCATGACCCGGCCCGGCGCGGCGGTGCCGACACCGCTTCCAGACTGGTGGCGGGCGGCCCGCGCCGAATCGGCGGAAGCATTGCGCCGAACTTCGGCTGGCCGCATCCACATGGCAGACGTCGCGCCCTGCCTCATCTCCTCGTCCGATATCCGGCAACGTCTCGCCGAGAAAAAAGACATCAGCCGGCTTGTGCCGGCGGCCGTATCGGAATACATTAGGAACCACAGATTGTATGAACATGATCCCAGCCGGCAACCGACCTGACAGAACCCGTACCGAGAACGCGGACACCGAACAGATGACGGCCGTCGTCCTGTCCGCGCTTGAAGACGCCAAGGGCATCGACATCCGCTCGCTGGACGTCCGGTCGCTGACCGATATCACCGACTGCATGGTCATTGTCACCGGCAGTTCCGACCGTCATGTCAAGACTCTCTCGGAACGGGTGCTCGAATTCATGGGCGAGCGCAACTGGAACCCGATCGGCATGGAGGGTGAGGATTCGAGAGACTGGGTGCTGGTCGATTATGTGGACGTGGTCGTGCACATCATGCGCGAGCGCACCCGAAAGCACTATGACCTGGAAGGACTGTGGGACAACTCGCTGGGCCACGCGGCACCCGAGCCGGAGGAGCCCTCCGACACGGCGGGGATGAACGCCTGACAAGCGATGAGTTCCGATGCTGAAGATCACCTTGCTTGCCGTCGGAAACCGGATGCCCGCATGGGTTCAGCAGGGTTTTGCCGAGTACCAGAAGCGCATCGGCGGGCGGTTCCGCCTGGACCTGGTTGAAATCCCCGCCCTGCGCAGGGGAAAGAACGCCGACATCCCGAGAATCCGGCAGCAGGAAGAGGCCCGGGTGCTCGAGTCCGTGCCGTCACCGGGATATCTGATCGCCCTGGATCGAAATGGCGCCGCCTGGACAACCCGGTGTCTTGCGCAGAACATGGGAAGATGGCTCGATCAGGGCGAACCCGTCGCCCTGGCGGTCGGTGGGCCGGAGGGGTTCAGCGACCAGTTTCTGGGTGTCTGCCGCGAAACCTGGTCGCTGTCGGCACTCACCTTTGCCCACCCGCTCGTCAGGGTGATCCTGGCGGAACAACTCTACCGGGGCTTCTCGATCGTGGAAGGACTGCCATACCACCGATGAATGCCCCGCTGATTCTCGCTTCCACCTCGCCCCGGCGCAGAACGCTGCTTGGGCAATTGGGCATCGATTTCACCGTCGCGGACGCCGGGGTCGACGAGTTCCAACTCGACGGCGAGTCCCCCGGCGACATGACCGCCCGGCTGGCGCGGGAAAAGGCCGCTGCCGTCTACCGGCGCATGGGGCCCCATGTGCGCGTGCTTGGCGGGGACACCACCGTGTCCATCGCCGAGAAGGCGCTGGGCAAGCCGCGCGACCACCGGGATGCCGTGGCGATGCTTGAGCAGCTGTCCGGGGCCACGCATGCCGTCTACTCGGCCGTCACGCTGTGCGACGACCGCGGATGCCGGTCGCTCATCAGCCGCACCGATGTCACCTTCAGAGAGCTGCACGCGGACGAAATCGAGCGCTACTGCCTTTCCGGGGACCCGTACGACAAGGCCGGCGGATACGGAATCCAGAGCGGAGCCGCCGGTTTCGTGACGCAGATCGAGGGCAGCTACACGGGCGTCATCGGCCTGCCGCTGTGGCAGACTCATCAACTGATCTTTTCCCTCCCGGCTCGGTCATGACCGAGGAAATCCTGATCAACGTCACGCCGCAGGAGACGCGTGCGGCCATGGTCCAGAACGGGATGCTGCAGGAGTTGCACATCGAGCGTATCCGGAGCAAGGGCATCGTCGGCAACATATACCTCGGCGTGGTCAAGCGCATCCTCCCGGGGATGCAGGCCGCATTCGTCGACATCGGGCTTGAGCGCGCCGCGTTCATCCACGCCCAGGACCTGATGCCCCGGGACGGACAGGCGGTCCAGTACCAGCAGCACGATCCGCAGGTCCAGATCACCTCGCTGCTGTCCGAAGGGCGGAACATCCTGGTTCAGGTGATCAAGGACCCCATCGGGTCCAAGGGCGCCCGCCTGACCGCCCAGATCAGCATCGCCATGCGCAATGTCGTGCTTCTGCCGAAAGAGGCCTATATCGGGATTTCACAACGCATCCAGGGCAACGAGAAGCGCTCCGAGTTGCTCCAGCAGCTCCGCGAACGCGTGGATGCCGCCGACCGGCCAGGCGGGTACATCCTGCGCACCGTCGGCGAGTTCGCGACTCCCGAGGCCGTGGACGCGGAGATGAACATTCTGAACCGGACCTGGGAAAGCATCGCCGCCCGGATCGAGAATTCCAGGGCGCCGATGCTGATCCATCAGAATCTGCCCCTCGCCACCCGGCTGATTCGGGACCCCGACTGGAACAACGTGGAACGGGTCCGGATCGACTCCCGCGAAACCTGCAACGGAATCCGGGACTTCGTGCGCCACCTGATTCCGCAAGCGACCGAACGGATCGAGCATTATCCGGGAGATCGGCCGATTTTCGACCTGTACGGGATCGAGGAGGAAATCCAGAAAGCCCTGAACCGGAAAATCCCCCTCAAGTCGGGGGGCTACCTCGTCATCGACCAGACCGAGGCGCTAACCTCGGTCGACGTCAACACGGGCAGCTTCACCGGCAAGCGGAATCTGGAGGAAACCATCTTCAGGACCAATCTCGAGGCCGTCACCGCCCGGGCCCGGCAGATTCGGCTGCGAAACCAGAGCG
>VYGS01000040.1:0-35552 GCA_009841725.1 Gammaproteobacteria bacterium | reverse complement strand
GCATCATTGTCGTGGACTTCATCGACATGTCCCTGCACGAGCATTCCGAACAGGTGATGCGGATGCTGAGGCGGGAGTTGCAGCGGGACCCCTGCCGAACCTCGGTCAGCGAAATGACATCGTTGAGTCTGGTCGAGATCACGCGCAAGCGGTCCCGCGACAGCCTGCTCCACGTGCTCACCCAGCCCTGCCCCACCTGCCAGGGCCGCGGCACGCTCAAGTCCCCCCATACGGTCTGCTACGAGATATTCAGGGAAATCATGCGAACCTCCAAGGAATTCAGCGCATCGTCCTTCCTGGTCACCGCCTCCCCCAAGGTGGTCGACCTGCTGATGGAGGAGGAGGCCTCGGGCGTTTCCGACCTGGAAAGCTTCATCCGGGCGAGCATCACCCTGCAGGTCGATCCGCTTCTCGATCCTGAGCAGTACGAGGTGGTGTTCTCGTGACCGGCCGCAGCCTGACGCTCCGGCGAGGCCGATTCCGGTGGGTGATACCGGTCTTGCTGGCGTGGCTGGTCGTACTGCCGCCCCACCCTGCCGAGGCATTCCGCCAGCACCGGGAAGTCATTCTCGCGGGAGAATGGCCCGAGCCGGAACTCGGACCGCAGATTCTTGCCCTGCCCCAGATCAGGGAAATCCTGAAGGCGTTCGACGAGACCGGCGAAGCCGTTGTCGAAATCCGTTTTCCGGGCGGCGAGACGGGGCGGGCCTGGGCGCAGTCGGTCGCGGACTGGATGACGGCGTTCGGAGTCCCTCGACAGTACCTCGTCCTGTTGCCGGGCTCCGGAGCGCCGGACCGGCTTGTGCTGGAAGTGATCGAAAACCCTTGAGGCCGATACGCTGCTGCGCATCGCCCCGAGGCCCCCGATCCCCGCCCGGCATCTCCGCCTGATTCCATGGACACCGACACGGAAAATGATCCGGCGTACCGGGGCCGGTATGCGCCGAGTCCGACCGGGCGCCTGCATCTCGGCAACCTCCGGACGGCGCTTCTGGCCTGGCTACATGCACGCCTTGCAAACGGGCGCTTCATCCTGCGGATCGACGATCTGGACACGCCCCGAAACAAGCCGGGCGCAATCGGGCAAATCATCTCGGACCTGCGATGGCTCGGGATCGACTGGGACGAGGGTCCGGACATCGGCGGCGACCACGGACCCTATCTGCAGAGCGAGCGAACCGGTCTCTACGACGCATGGTTCAAGCGGCTCACGGACCGCCGCCGCGTTTTTCCCTGCATCTGTTCGCGCAAGGATGTCCGGCGGGCACAGAGCGCTCCCAATCTGGGCCAGACGGAACCGGTCTATCCGGGCACCTGCCGCCCTCCGGCCAACCCGCCGCCCGTGGCCGGCCCGATGGAGCAGCCCGTCTCCTGGCGCTTCCTGACCCGCGGCCTCAAGATCACCTCCCGGGACGAATTGTCCGAGCCGGCGACACAGTCGCTGGACAGGACGGTCGGGGACTTCGTGGTCAGGCGCCGGGACGGTCTGTACGCCTATCAGTTCGCGACCGTCGTGGATGACGGACTGATGGGCGTGACCGACATTGTAAGGGGCGACGACCTGATCGGTTCGATGCCGCGCCAGCTGGCGCTTTTCGATGCGCTGGGATTCACGCGCCCCCGTTTCCTGCACGTGTCCCTCATGCGCGACCGGCACGGCCGGCGCATGGCCAAGCGGGACGGCTCGGACTCTCTCGAGGAATGGAAACGCCGCGACGGCTCGCCGGAACGGCTCCTCGGCGAGCTTGCGTTCAGCGCCGGGCTTGTCGGGGCCGTCAGTCCGACAAACTGTCGGGAACTGCTCCGCGGCCTGACGATGCCGCGCTTTCGCGAGAACCTGCTTCGCACGCGCGATCCGGCCGGCACCGGGACGGAAAGCTAGAAGGGCCAGTCGGGATATTCGAAAAATCCCCGAAGCGCATCGGCGAGATACTGCTGGTCCTTGACCCCGGCAAGTTCCCGGATCGAATGCATGCCCAGCTGGGGGACGCCGACATCGACCGTCCGCACGCCCACCCGCGTGGCGGTAATCGGGCCGATGGTCGAGCCGCACCCGAGGTCGCTGCGCACGACAAAGGACTGGTGCTTGATGCCGTTCAGTTCGCAGACGGCCCGAAACAGCGCCTCGCTCTCGCTGTTGGTGGCATAGTTCTGGTTGTGGTTGATCTTGATGACCGGCCCTTCGTTGATGAGCGGCCGATGGCCGGGTTCGTGGCGCTCGGCGAAGTTCGGATGCACCCCGTGGGCATTGTCCGCGGAGACCAGCATGGAATGCTCGAGCGAACGGGACAGGGTTTCCTCGTCCCTGCAGAGCCTGGCCAGAACGGACGCCAAAAACGGGCCCGCGGCGCCGCTCGACGAGGCGCTGCCCACCTCCTCGTGATCATTGAGGACGATCAACCGGTTGGCTCGCCCGCCGGCGGACAGCAGTGCTTCGACCGCGCCATGGCAACTCAGCAGGTTGTCCAGCCGCGCCGAGGCGATGAATTCCCCTCCAAGGCCGACAGCGGCGGGAGGCTGGCAGTCGTACAGGGACAACTCGAACGACAGGACCCTGTCGATGTCCAGCTCCGGATAGGCCCGGCACAGCCAGCTCTTCAGCAACGTGTGGAAATCGTATTTTCCGTCGTCGCTTCGAAGCATCACCGCCGGCAGGTGCTTCTGCCGGTCCACGCTTTTCTGCTCGTTGGCCTTGCGATCCAGATGGATCGCGAGGCTGGGAATGAACGCGACCGGCTCGTCGATTCGCAAAAGCAGGGAAGTCATCGCCCCGGAGGCGGTCTTTACGGTAACCCGCCCGGCCACTCCCAGGTCGCGGTCGAACCACGGATTGAGCAGGGCACCACCATAGACTTCGACCGCCAGAGTGACATAGCCGTTGCTGCAGTTCGTGGCATTCGGCTTGATCTTCAGACACGGACTGTCCGTATGCGCCCCGATCATGCGAAAACCGGTTTCGCCGCTGATGCGGTCAAGCCGCATCGCGATCAGCGACGAGTCGTTCCGGGTCACAAAATAATCGCCCGGCTCCGCAATCTGCCACGCCTCCCCTTCTTCCAGGCGTCTGAATCCGGCCGATTCCAGCCTGTGCGAAATGTTCGCCACGGCATGAAAAGGCGTCGGGGAATCGGCAATGAAATCCAGGAGATTCTGCATGCGGCTACTCAGGTGTCTCTTGAAGCAAAGGATAATGCAATCGCCGGGCCCTGCCAATTGGCGCACTCTGGACCGCGGGCGAGAGCGTTCATCGGGTGCACCCGATGTGCCACATCGGCGCGTAGAACCGTTCGTCCAGCCGGGCCGCGGTCAACCTCTCGCCCCATACGCATCCGCTGTCCAGACTGATGAACCGCCCCATCTGATGGCATCCCATAGAGGCCCAGTGCCCGAAAACGATTCTCCAACTCCGGCATTTGACGCCGTCGTGCTCGAACCAGGGACGATAGCGTTTCGGCTGCGATCCCGGGGGACCTTTCTGCGCCAGGTTGAGATTGCCCTTGCGGTCGCAGTAGCGCATCCGCGTAAAGGTGTTGACAATAAACCGGAGCCGATCCTTGCGGGCCAGATCCGGGCTCCACTTCGAGGGGCGGTTCCCGTACATCGACCGGATGAAGTCAACATAATCGTCGCTCCTCAGGACGGTCTCGACTTCGGATGCGCGGGCCAGAGCCTGCTTGCGGCTCCAGCCGGGATAGATGCCGGCATGCACCAGGATCGCCTTGACGGAACTGTCGCAATGCATGAGCGGGAGATGCCTGATCCAGTGCACGATCTCGTCCAGCTCCGGAGACTTCATCAGGGTCGTCAGGGTATCGCCTCGCCGCGGCCTCTGGACGCCCGAGGCCACCGCGAGAAAATGCAGGTCGTGATTGCCGAGAACCGACACCACGCAATCTCCGAAACTCCGAATCAGCTGCAGGGTAGCCAACGAATTCGGGCCGCGGTTGACGAGATCGCCCGTCAGCCACAACTGGTCCTTTCCCGGATCGAACTCAACCCGATCAAGCAGCTGTTCCAAAGGCATCACGCATCCCTGGATGTCCCCGATGGCGAATATGGCCATGACGCTTCCCGTCTCAGCCTGCCACCCCTGCGGCAGGTCTTGCGGAAACGGCCGATCCCGCTCCGGCAATGTCTTCCTGACTTTTCCTGCCGATCATTCTTCCAGCAGATCTTTGATCAGACCTTCTTCCGAATTTTCGGGATCATCGGATACGCCCTGACCGTCATGAATGAGAAGATTGCGCTGCTGGGTCCACGCCTCCCGGATGAACAGGTACTGGTCCGGTTGCGCTGCCAGAATGTCGTCTGCCGGCAAAAGCCTTGCTCGGCCCGAGATGATCCGAAGCACCGTGGCATATTCCCGATCCGGAGACTCGGCATAGGCCAGCGCATCCGTATACACCGAGCGCACGACCGTGCCGAACGTGTCTCGAAGCGTGCTCGGCCCGAGAAACGGCAGCACGACGTAGGGCCCTGACGGTACGCCCCAGACCGCCAGGGTCTGGCCGAAGTCCTCTTCGCGTCTCGGAAGACCGAAAATGTGCGCCACATCGAACAGGCCCAAAATTCCGAATGTCGTGTTGATCACAAAGCGCATCATGTCCCGGCCCGCCATTGCCGGCTTGCCCTGAAGCAGGTCGTTCACGACGGTCGCGGGCTCCCAGAGATTGTTGAAGACATTGCGGATGCCGGTCTTGGCCGGGTCGGGCAGGGCATCGTCGTAGATCTGGGCAAGCGGCCTGAACAACACGCGGTCTCCCGCCATGTTGAACCGGTGAATGGAACGATTGACGCCCTCGAACCGATCATAGTCCGGGCTCCGGGAGCCGCTCGTTGCGCATCCGGCAAGTGACAGGACCAGCACAGCCGACAGGATGAGACGAAACAGGGAAACCAAACGCAATTGGGGCAAGGGTTCTTTCAGTATCCGGCTGATCATTCAAAGAGCGAGAGAAGTAGTGTGGGTTCTTTGCCGTCGCCGGCCGAAAGCCTGTTCATGTGCTTCGGCCGGCCAATGCACTTCGGGCATTTTCGCGACTCCATTCTGGCCGCCTATTGTCGCACCAATTGTGCCCTATTGCTATCGCTCAATATTGTTGTGCTTTACGCGGCCATTTGTCTTGACTCGCCTTGACCGACACCTCGGGCATGCTTCTCAGTCAAGGCGGGATGAAGGGAGTTGCGGGGGAAGATGAAATGGTGAGATTCGCCAGAGTGTGCCAACCTCTCCATGCCGCTGGACCAATCGCCGTACGGATGATCACCGGTTTGACCGGGCTCTGAACCTCATTTGGCCGGGGAAGGCAGAAAGCCCATAGAGAAGTGGTAGGGATGTTATGCTTGAGGAGGTGGTGGAGAGATCCACGCGGGATCGAGTCCCGCCTTCGGCACCATTTATGAACTGTCCGAAAACATCCGGGAAAATCCGACAAGGGCTGCAAATCTGTCACATGGAACAATGTGAGCCAAGCCACTTGATAGCATTTTGAATAAACGCTATCATTTTTATCAACCATTCTGGAGACACATCGTGGCACAAATTACCATACGGCAACTTCCCGACGAGGTCCACCGGGCTCTCAAGACTCAGGCCCGGGCCCAGGGAAAGAGTGCCGAGGCGCTGGCACGGAGTCTTCTGCGGCGGGGGCTTTTTCCTGCCGACCGCCTGCGCCCGGGTGACCTGCTCCAATCTATCTGGAAAGATGCCAACCTTGACGGAGTATCCTTCGAGCGTGATCATTCGGATATCGACGCGGCATCGTTTGAATGATCCTGCTTGACACCAATGTCGTTTCCGAAACCATGAAACCTCGGCCCAATGCCGGACTTATGGAATGGCTGAACAATCAGGACTTGGATTCGCTGTGGCTGCCGATAATCACAGTCATGGAATTGAGATTCGGTGCGGCCCTTCTGGAACCGGGTCCGCGAAGACGGAACCTTGAAAGCCGTATCGATGAAACCGTTTACAAGCTGTTTGGTGGACGAATAAAGTATCTCGACGACCCGGCGGCACAGGTTTTCTCGGATCGGGCGGCGGCCGCGCAGCGCAACGGACGGCAGGTCGGATTCGCCGATTCGGCAATAGCAGCCATTGCAATTGCGGCCGGATTTTGCATCGTCACCCGCGACACGGCTCCATTCCATGACATGGGTGCGAAAGTGATTAATCCCTGGACATGAGCCCGAAGTAGCATTCCGGCAGTTCCGCGTTCTCTTCGACGAAGAGGCACAGGAAGAAGGGAGGGCGGACAAGGCTCATGTCCAGCGACCTTCAGAACCTCTACATCAAGGTCGGCAAAATAGCGATAGGTTGCGCCAACGTCGTAATGGAAAGTAAGCACAGCCGCAGACCATTACACCGTCTTGGCCGATGGCTCGGCCCGGACGATCGCTATCGCGGGTCCCGGAAGATCCGCTCTCCCATCTGGTCGATCATCGCCCGCGCCTTGGTCAGCGACAGCTGGACCGCGTCGTCCCGGTTGAACGAGATGTCGGCCCGGATGAACTTGTGCGTCTGCGTGGTGCCGTCCTTCTCCATCGTGACGATCGCCTCCGTGGTCCAGCCGTGAGAGCGGTTGCTCGGGCAGGGCTGGATCCTGAATCCCTTGTAGATTTCCACCTCCTTTTGGCTCGGAGCGGGCCGGGAGGATGCAAACAGGTTTTTCAGAAAGCTCATCGGATTGCCATTGGATCGTTTCAGTATTCGAGCGCCATCATCCGATTGTGCGCATGCAGGGCCGCCACCTTGTAGGCTTCGGCCAACGTCGGATAATTGAAGGCGTTCTCCAGGAAGTAGTCCATCGTGCCTTTCAGGGTCAGCACCGCCTGGCCGATGTGGATCAGTTCGGTCGCGCCCTCTCCGACAATGTGGGCGCCGAGCAGGCGCCGGGTTTTGGTCGAAAATATCGCCTTCAGAACGCCCGAGCGAAGGCCCATCACCTTGCCGCGCGACGTTTCTCGCAACTGGGCCAGCCCGGTTTCGTAGGGAATTTTCCGTCGGATCACCTCCTCCTCGGACATCCCCACGGTGGACATTTCCGGCACGGCATAGATTCCGTAGGGAAAGTACTCGGGCTTCTTGTACGATTTCTCGTCCAAGGCGTCCAGAACCGCGATGCGCCCCTGCTCCAGCGCAGTGGACGCCAGGCTGGGAAAGCCGATCACGTCCCCGCAGGCATAGATATTGGGCCGACTGGTCTGGAACCGGTCGTTGACGGCAAGGCGCCCCCGATGGTCGACTTCAATCCCGATGCTGTCGAGCCCGAGCTTGTCGGTGTTTCCGACCCGGCCTGCGGCGAACAGGACCATGTCGGAGGCAATCGCCCGGTTGTTCTCCAGAGTCACGATGCAGCTGCCGCTTTTTCGGGTCTCGATGCTCTTGACCTTCTGCCCGAACTGCAGGCGAAGGCCGCTGTCGACAATTTCGTGCCTGAAATGCATCAGGATTTCCTGGTCCATGAAGTCCAGCATGGTGTCCCGGGGCTCGATCAGCGTCACATTGATGTCGAGCGTCTTGAAAATCGTGGCGTATTCGACGCCCACCACGCCAGCCCCGATCACGGTCAGGGTGCGCGGCAGTTTCTGCATGCACGTCACCTCGTCCGAATCGATCACGGTTTCGCCATTGAACGGCACATGGTCGGGCCGGTAGGTCCGGGTGCCGACCGCGATGATGAACCGTTCGGCTTTCAGGATGACGGTATCGCCGCGGGAGGTGTCGACGCCGATCGTCTCCCCGTCGATGAAATGGGCGAAGCCCTGGACAATCTGCACCCCGTTGCGCACCAGGTGATCCTGCTGGATATCGACCTCGTTCTGCAACGTCAGGCTCAGCCGCTGCATGAGGTCGGCGGCCTGGATGTCGGATTTCACCCGGTATGCACGCCCGTAAAACCCCCGTTCCCTCCAGCCGGTCAGGTTCAGCACGGTCTCGCGCAGGGTCTTGCTCGGGATGGTCCCGGTATGCACGCACACGCCGCCGACACTGGCCATGCCGTCGATGATCGCGACATGCCTGCCGAGCTTGGCG
The DNA here is from genome assembly GCA_009841725.1 of Gammaproteobacteria bacterium. Taxonomy (GTDB): domain Bacteria; phylum Pseudomonadota; class Gammaproteobacteria; order Arenicellales; family Poriferihabitantaceae; genus Poriferihabitans. The sequence continues at coordinate 27,517 of VYGS01000040.1, read as the reverse complement.
GCCTGGATTGCGGCGGTCTTGCCCGCCGGACCGCTGCCGATAATGATGACATCGAATTTCCGCATGATTCCTGGCCGGCCAGACAAGTCCCAACCGGGGCGTGTCGTTGATTGATCGGGTGTTATGCGACATAATAGCAAATCTGCCGTTCAATTTGATCTCTGTTGCCTTTTCCGCGCATTTGAAGGATTTGTCCGGTGAATTCACCCGGTTCATCGGACCCAGACAGACCCGGCCGCCATGATGCTGAGCCCCGAACAAATATCGGAATTCAAGGAAAACGGTTACCTCATCGTCAGGAATTTCAATCCGATTGAACGGGTCGATGAGGCCCGGTCGCGATTCGATCGGCTGTTTCGGGGCGATTTCGAGACCGGACTGCAGCCGGACGAATGGAACTGGAGACTCGGCACCAGCGACGAGAGTCTGACCCGGCAGATCTGCAATGGCTGGAAATCGGACCGCGCCGTGGCACGGCTGGTGCTGGACGAACAGGTCGGCCAGGCCTGCGCGGAGTTGATGGACTGGCCCGGAACCCGTATCAATCAGGATAACGTGATCTGGAAGCCGCCCGGCGCCAGGGAAGTCGGCTTCCATCAGGACGACACCTACCAGGAATGGGTGGAACCCCCTTCCATGGTCACCTGCTGGATGGCGCTGGAAGCGACCCGCAGGGAAGGCGGCACGATTGAATACGTCCGCCATTCCAATCACTGGCCGCTTCAGACCCGGAAGTTCGCCTTCCACGCGCCGGACGACTACCATGAGGCACTCAAGTACACGGCCAGACATCTGGGCATCGAGGAATACCGGATCGATCCCATCGAAGTCGATGCGGGGGATGTGGTGTTTCATCACGGCAAGACGTGGCACGGTTCGGGCCTCAACAGTTCCGGAAAACCGCGTCGCACCGTGGTTTCGCACTGCATGTCCTCGGACAGCCGCTACCATCCCGAAAATGTCGGCCCGATCTACAGCCGCTACAAGCGATACGGGAGCACCGAGATGGACGAGAGCTTCTTTCCGATCATCTATCGCCGGGACGGACATCGATCCCCCGGCCTGAACGCCTTCACCGCACGCTAGGATTCGTATGAACCGCCTGTCGACAGCCCGGAAAAGCCGAAAAACGGGAGTCCCGGCCCTTCTGGCCGGCCTGGGGTTCGCGGTTGCGGTGCTGGTCTCGCCCGTGGCGACCGGAACGCTGTCGTCGCTCATTCAGGGCGACGAGTTGCCAAGCCTCGCCCCCATGCTGGAGGAGATCCAGCCCGCCATCGTCAATATCTCGACCACCACGAAAATCGACTACGACGATCACCCGATCCTGAGAAATCCGCTCTACCGCCGTTTCTTCAATCTTCCGGAACAGAGACGCCGCTCCAGCAGCCTGGGCTCCGGGGTCATCGTGGACGCACGTCTGGGGCATATCCTGACCAACCACCATGTGATCGACCGGGCGGACGAGATCCTGATCACGACCGAGGATGGGCGGGAATTCACCGCAGAGGTGGTCGGCTCCGACAAGGCCAGCGATGTCGCGGTCATCCGGATTGAGCCGGACAACCTGACGGAAATCAGGATCGGGGTTTCCGAAAATCTCCGGGTCGGGGACTTCGTGGTCGCCATCGGCAACCCGTTCGGCCTGAGCCAGACGGTCACGTCGGGGATCGTCAGCGGCCTGGGCCGAAGCGGTCTCGGCATCGGGGGGTACGAGGATTTCATCCAGACCGACGCGTCCATCAACCCCGGAAATTCGGGAGGCGCCCTCGTCAACCTCCGCGGAGAGCTGGTCGGCATCAATTCGGCCATTCTCTCGCAAAGCGGCGGCAGTATCGGCATCGGTCTGTCCATCCCCATCGACATGGCGATGAGCCTGATGTCCCAGCTCGTTGAACACGGCGATGTGAAACGGGGTGTCCTCGGCGTCCGAATACAGGATCTGACCCCGTCAATTGCCGAAGCGCTCAATCTCAACCGCCGGACCGGCGCGGCGATCGTCGAGATCGTCGAGGGAACCGTTGCCGACGAGGCCGGCCTCAAGGAGGGCGACGTCATCATCAGTCTGGGCGGCAATCCGGTACATTCCTCTTCCGATCTTCGAAACGCCGTCGGCCTGATCCGTCCCGGCACTTCCGTGGTGCTCGAATACTACCGGGACGGGATTCTGCACTCCAGGGATGTCGTCATCAAGTCGCTAAATGGCGATGACGGGGACGGACCGGAAAGAAAGGCGACAATCGAACGGTTCGAGGGCGCCTCGTTCGTCAACAGCACTTCCGAAGAATACGGTGCGGTTGTGGTTGTCGAAAGCATTGAGTCCGACTCGCCGGCCTCCATGTCGGGCCTCCTGGAAGGAGACGTCGTTCTCAGCATAAACCGGCAGAAAATCACCAACACACGGGAACTGGAAGCGGCCGTTCGGGAAGCCGGGAACCGCATGCTGATCAAGTTGCTGAGAAACAACTACCCGCTGTTTCTGGCAATCCAGGACCTGCGCTAGACCATCGGAAACATCTGTCGAGGACACCAGCATGACACAGGACTTCGTGATTGCCCCCTCCATTCTCTCGGCCGACTTCGCCCGGCTTGGCGAGGAAGTCGAGAACGTTCTTGCCGCCGGGGCGGATTTCGTGCATTTCGATGTCATGGACAACCACTATGTGCCGAACCTGACGATCGGACCGCTTGTCTGCGAGGCGCTCCGGAACCACGGCATCACCGCCCCGATCGATGTCCATCTGATGGTGCGGCCGGTGGACCGGATCGTCCCCGATTTCGCCCGGGCGGGCGCAACCTACATCACTTTCCACCCGGAAGCGAGCGATCATGTCGACCGGACCCTGCAGCTGATCCGTGACCACGGCTGCAAATCGGGACTGGTATTCAACCCGTCATCGCCGCTTGGTTGTCTCGATTATGTTCTGGACAAGATCGACATGGTGCTCCTCATGTCGGTGAATCCCGGGTTCGGAGGGCAAAGCTTCATTTCCGGCACTCTTAAAAAGCTCCGGCAGGTACGACAGATCATCGATGACAGCGGTCTGCCGATCCGCCTGGAGGTGGATGGCGGGGTCCACCCGGACAACATCGCCGAGATCGCACAGGCGGGAGCCGATACGTTCGTGGCGGGCAGCGCGATCTTCGGGGCCGGTCGAGCCGAAGACCCCAACCGGTATGACGGGGTGATCGCCCGGATGCGTACGGAACTCGGGCGGGTTTAGCCAACTGCCATATCGAGGTGTTCGCGGCCTCGAGTTTCTCCATCTGCCGGCGCACCTTGTCTGGCGCAAAACCGTCGCACAGTGGTGCGATCATTTGGTGTTCCGTTACCCATTTCCAACATGATGTACATCGCACCGGGGAAATCGGATGACGCCGAATTCTCCCAGTCAGGCTCTGAAAGCATTATATTTTGAAAGAAAAATGTATATATTATTCTTTCATTTATGAGCAAACACGCAGACAGTACTGACAGCAAGATTCTCCGGCGGATTCAGGCACGCAACCGGGGCTGGATTTTTACGCCCGACAGTTTTACCGATCTTGGCACCCGCCAAGCTATCGATCTCGCACTGATGCGGCATAAGGATAGCGGTCTTATCCGCCATTTGGCCCGGGGGCTGTACGATTATCCGATAATCGATCCCCAACTGGGCCCGCTGCAACCATCGACGGAGGATATCGCAAACGCGCTTGCAGGTCGCGATGCCGCCCGGCTTCAGCCTTCCGGGGCCTATGCAGCCAATTTGCTTGGGCTCTCTACGCAGGTTCCCATGAAGGCCGTTTATTTGACGGATGGCCGTGCACGAGTTGTCCAGGCTGGCAACCGCCAGATCATACTGAAGCACACGACTCCCCGTAATATGGCAACCGCGGGAAAAATCAGCGGGCTGGTGATCCAGGCATTGCGCCACCTAGGCCGGAAGAACGTCGATCAGCAAATCATCGCACAACTTGCTCGTCGGCTTGATGGTGATGCTCGCAAGCAGCTGGTGAATGATATTCGATATGCTCCGGCCTGGATTGCCGATATTTTTCGTTCACTGGCCGATCAAAGAAACGCAGTATGAAAGATGCCGAAAGAGCGTCACTGACAGATCAAGGTAGGTCGACGCTTGCATATCACACCCGATTTCCGCCCTCTTCCCTTTCTTTCGTCCTGTATGTAGAATCATCGCAACCGTTATGAGGCGGATGCCTCTGGCCTATGGTCAATCCAGTATGCCTGTCATCACGAACAAACCCTCCGCTCGCGAGATGTACATCTCGCTTCCCTGGCGAAGCCGGACTGTCTGAACCCTCCTTTTTTCGGGCCGGACTGGCCCGAACCGCCACACCCCCTTTGTGATGATCATAGATGTTAGACAAGACACAATTTCAGGCGCTTGGTGAGCAGGGATACAACTGCGTACCGCTCATCAGGGAACTTCTGGCCGATTTCGATACGCCGCTGAGCACTTACCTCAAGCTGGCGGACGAACCCTGGACCTATCTTCTCGAATCCGTCGAAGGTGGTGAAAAATGGGGCCGCTATTCAATCATCGGTCTCGCCTGCAGTCGTCGCCTCGAGATTCGGGGTCACGTTGTCCGCATCATCGACGATGCCGGCGTCACGGAGTTTTCCAGCGACGACCCCCTGAAAGAAGTCCGCAAGTTCAAGGCGCTTTACGCGTCGCCCGATCTGTACGGCGAACCCCGGTTCACCGGGGGGCTGGTCGGCTATTTCGGATACAGCACGATCTCGTATATCGAACCCCATCTGGGCGCCAATCCGGTACCCGATCCGCTCGAGACTCCCGACATTCTGCTGCTTGCCTCCAGTGAAGTCGTGGTCTTCGACAACCTTCGGGGGCGCATGTACCTGGTGGTTCATGCCGACCCCAATGATGAAGACGCATGGGAAACGGGCCACTTGCGCCTCAACACCCTGATCGATCGCCTGCGGGAACCGCTGCCTCGACAGCGTGCCGCGACCGACTCGACAGATCCACCCCAAAAGCCGGATTGCCAGTATTATTTTCCTGAAAAACAGTATGTTGAAGCTGTCGAGAAGTGCAAGCGGTATATCTATGATGGCGATGCTTTCCAGATCGTGCTGTCACAACGGCTTGCCCTTGACTACCCGGGCAGGCCTGTCGATCTGTACCGGGCGCTGCGCACCCTCAATCCTTCCCCCTACATGTACTACTTCAATCTCGGCGATTTCCACATCGCCGGATCTTCCCCGGAAATTCTGGTCCGGCTCGAAGACGGGATGATCACCCTGAGGCCGATCGCCGGGACACGCCACCGGGGCCAGACCGAACAGGAAGACGCCGGTCTGGCTGCCGAATTGCTGGCCGATCCGAAAGAACTCGCCGAACACCTGATGCTGATCGACCTCGGGCGAAACGACGTCGGAAGGGTTTCCGTGACCGGCAGCGTATCGGTGACGGACATGATGACGATCGAGCGATATTCCCATGTCATGCATATCGTTTCGAATGTGACCGGCCGGATCAAGAAAGAGCTGGATGCCGTCGATGTATTGCGCGCGACATTTCCGGCCGGGACGCTGTCCGGCGCTCCGAAAGTCCGTGCCCTGGAAATCATCGAGGAGCTCGAGCCACATCGGCGGGGCATCTATTCCGGCGCCATCGGTTATATCGGGTGGAACGGCAACATGGACACCGCGATCGCCATCCGTACCGCCGTAATCAAGGACAACCAAGCCCATATCCAGGCCGGCGGCGGCATCGTGGCCGATTCGAAGCCCCTGGCAGAGTGGCAGGAATCGATGAACAAGGCACGGGCCGTACTTCGTGCAGCGGACATGGTCAATGCGGGCCTCGACAAGCCCCTGGAACTGGAAGTGCCGGCTGCGCCGGACATGTCCGGCCGCCCTCAAAACGGGGAAGCATGCCATTCATCCCGGCCCCGGAAAGAGACGAGACCATGAGCACGACACGACGCCTGACCGGCATTGGGCTTGCACTTTCGGTCAGCCCGGGCCCTGATCTGACGCGGAGCCTGTCAAGACAACACATTCAAACACAGGAAACAAGACATGAACACGAGTAAACGCCTGATCGGTATCGCACTGATCGCTATCGGTGCGATTGTTGCGGTTCACACGATTGTCGAACCGCTCTACCACGTCTCCAGCGACGCCTATCCGTACAGCCCGCTCTGGAGTGCGATCAACCCGTTGACCGCCCTGGCCATCGTGCTGGGTGTGATCTGCGCCCATGCCAGAAAGAAGGCCTGTGACGCTACAGACGGCAATACGGCCGTGACCCGCGAATTCCTCGCGGCCTCGCTACAGCTGTACGGCTTCCTGTTTGTGGGCATCCTGTTCTTCTGGAACTGGTTCAGCATCCTCATGCCCGGCTTCACCGGGGCCGGGGGCGATACCGTCTCCATGACGTGGATCCTCATCGACGCTTCCGTGCCCCTGCTTTCGGTCAGCCTGGGCCTTCACCTGGTGCGGGACGGGGATCGGTCGAAGAACCCTTAACGAGCGACTGAGTTGCAATCATGACTTCGAAAAAGACGTTGTACCTGGCCAACCCGTACGGATTCTCCGCACAGCAGCGTGACGGGCCCCTGGTGTCGCTCGTCGAGGCCCTGGAAGCCGCAGGCGCCGAGGTCTGGGAGCCGTTTGCCCGAAACAACCAGATCGACAAGGCCGACTCCGGGTGGGCCTATCGCATCGCCCGGGCCGACTTTTGCGATGTCCGCGATGCCGACGGCCTGTTCGCGGTGGTCAACGGCTGCCCTCCGGACGAGGGCGTCATGGTCGAGTTGGGCCTTGCAATGGCGTGGGAGAAGCCCGTTTTCCTGTTTCGTGACGATTTCCGCCGATGCACCGACAGCGGGGTCTACCCGCTCAACCTGATGCTGTTCGCCAGTCTTCCGGAAAAGGGCTGGGAGAGGTTCTGGTACGAATCGGTCGACCAGATCGGCGATCCCGACAAGGCCCTCGTCCAGTGGCTGAGGGGCTGAACCCCTGCACGGGCCGTCCTGACCGCCGTTCGTCTTCCGGAGCGCTTTTGGAATGCTGCTTGTAATCGACAACTACGATTCGTTCACCTACAACCTTGTCCAGTATCTTGGCGAGCTGGGCCAGGAGGTGTCCGTATTTCGCAATGACGGGGTCTCTCTCGGGAAGCTGGATGCGCTTGCCCCGGAATATCTGGTCATCTCGCCCGGGCCATGCAGTCCGAACGAGGCGGGCATTTCGGTTTCGGCCGTTCTCCATTGCGCCGGCACCGTGCCGGTTTTCGGGGTCTGCCTGGGACACCAGAGCATCGGCCAGGCTTTCGGTGGTAAAATTGTTCACGCAAAACAAATCATGCACGGCAAGACTTCCATGATCCATCATTGCGGTACCGGCGTGTTCAAGGGCTTGAAAAATCCTTTCGAGGCAACCCGTTACCATTCCCTGGTCATTGAGCGCGACTCGCTTCCCGAGTGTCTGGAAATCACCGCATGGACCGATGACGGGGAAATCATGGCGGTTCGGCATCGGGAGCTTCCGGTGGAAGGCGTGCAGTTTCACCCCGAGTCCATCGCCACGGAACACGGCCACGACCTGCTCGGCAATTTTCTCGATCGCGCCCGGGCGCGAAGCAGCTGAATGCCGGATATCCTCGACCAAATCATTTCGACAAAAACCGCCGAGGTCGCAAACCGCTCCTCGTTCCTTCCGATTGATGAACTGGTTGATCGCAGTCGGTCCGTGCCGCCTCCCCGGGGATTCGTGAATGCCATCGAGAACCGGATTGCCTCGGGTCGGCCCGCGGTCATCTGCGAAATCAAGAAGGCATCGCCGAGCAAGGGCGTCATCCGGGAAGATTTCGACCCGGGCTCCATTGCGCTGAGCTATGCACGGGCCGGCGCCTCCTGCCTGTCCGTACTCACGGATGAACGCTATTTCCAGGGCCACGACCGGTTCGTCGAAGAGGCCCGGGCAGCCTGTCCGCTGCCCGTCCTGAGGAAGGATTTCATCATCCATCCGTACCAGGTGCACGAGTCCCGGCTCATCGGCGCCGACGCCATACTGCTGATCGTCGCGGCGCTTGACGATCATGCCCTGCATGAACTTGCGCAACTCGCTCATGCAAATGGCCTGGACGTGCTGGTGGAAGTTCATGACGCGCCCGAGCTTGAGCGGGCGCTGACCCTGCCTTGTCGGCTTATCGGCATCAACAACCGCAACCTGCGCACGTTTGAAACCTCTCTCGAGACCACCCTCTCGTTGCTGGAATCGATTCCGGACGACCGGATCGTCGTCACCGAGAGCGGCATTCACAGCAAGTACGACGTGGCGGTGATGCGGGCGAACCGTATCCATGCCTTTCTGGTGGGCGAGGCATTCATGCGCGCCGAGGATCCGGGCGCAAAACTCGTCGACCTCTTCGGAACTCTTCAATGAAGGTTGAACTGAGGCTCAATGACGGCGTGCACTTTTCCGCGTTCACGGAAAGCGGCCAGCGGCTGGAAATCGATGGCTCGGAAACCGTGGGCGGACAAGACAGGGGGGCCCGCCCGATGGAGATGGTGCTTGCGGCCCTGGCCGGCTGCAGCTCGATCGATGTCATGTCCACGCTGAAAAAAATGAGGCAGCCGGTATCCGACTGCCGGATCGAGGTCGAGGGGGAGCGCGCCGACGCGGTGCCGGCGGTGTTTTCCGACATCCGGATGACCTTTGTCGTGTCGGGCCATCGGCTGGATTCGGCGAAGGTCGAACGCGCGGTAGGCCTTGCCGTCGAGAAGTACTGCTCCGTGGGCAAGATGCTCGAATCCACCGCGCGCATCCGGCATGCGGTCCGGATCATCCCGCAGAAGGAGGCGTGATGAAAACATGAACAACTTCGTCGAATGGTTCAAGCAGCAGGTCTCGAATCCCCAGATCGTTTTTCTGACGCTGTTTCTGCTCGCGACGGTGCTTATCGTCTCCTACGCCGGAGCGATTCTCGCACCGGTTATCGCGGGCATCGTGATCGCCTACGTCCTGGAAGGCCTGGTGGGCCGTTTCACCCTGTTCGGCTTTCCAAGGCCCGTGGCGGTCAGCTTCGTCTATCTCGGATTCATCATCTTCGTGATCGGCACCGTGCTCGTGGTCTTTCCGGTGCTCTACAACCAGATGACGGAAATGGTCCAGCAGATCCCGACCCTCCTGTCCCGTGGTCAGGTGGCGCTGATGCAACTGCCTGAACACTATCCGGAGTTGATCTCGATCGAGCAGGTGAGAGAGCTGATCGCGGCAATCCGGGTCCAGCTCACCGATTACGGTCAGCAACTGGTCAGCATCTCCGTCACCGGTGCCGCCAGCATCATCACCCTGATGATCTACCTGATCCTGTTGCCGATCCTGATCTTCTTCTTTGTCAAGGACAAGAAGAAGATTCTGAACTACCTGATCCGGTTCGTTCCCAAGGATCATGAACTCGCCGCCCAGATCTGGAGGGACGTGGATATTCAGGTTGCGAACTACGTCCGCGGCAAATTCTGGGAAATCCTCATTGTCTGGGGGGTCACGCTGGCCGCCTTTGCCTATCTGGGCCTGAAATACGCCGTGCTTTTGTCTTTCCTGGTCGGGATTTCCGTGCTGATTCCCTATATCGGTGCCGCGGTCGTGACCCTGCCTGTCATGATCTTTGCCTGGGCCCAGTGGGGCTGGTCAAGCGAGTTCATCGCCCTGGTCGTGACCTATCTTGTCATTCAGGCGCTGGACGGCAACCTGCTGGTTCCAGTCCTGTTTTCCGAGGCGGTCAACCTCCATCCGGTCGCCATTATCGTGGCCGTTCTGTTTTTCGGCGGATTGTGGGGACTGTGGGGCGTCTTCTTTGCCATTCCGCTCGCCACGCTCGTCAATGCCATCATCGTGGCCTGGCCCAAACAGAGGAAAGAGGCCGTCTCGTAGAACAGCCATGTTGAAAGTCTACGAGGCCGAATCTCTGGTGGACGCCCAACTGGTGCTGGACATGCTGGAGAACGCCGACATCCCGGCGCTGCTGTTTCAGGGAAACCTGTCTGCGGGTCTGGGGGAACTGCCGGTCAGCCCGCCGGAAATCTGGATCAAGCGGGACCTCGATCACGAACGCGCATCCCTGGTGATCGAACGGTTCGATGCGGCCGAGCCGCCGCCGGATGACATTCTGTGCAGCGAATGCGGCGAGACGAATCCCGACAGCTTCGAGATCTGCTGGAAGTGTCACGCCAGTCTGCTTCCCGAATCCTCGTACCAACCCTGACTTCCTGCCCGATTCCCGACCTTGAGTCGTAACAAGCGGAAAAAACGCAAGGCCGACAAGACGTCGGAGCCTGCCACCCGGAGGTTCTTTCTGCGCCACGTTCTGGTCCGGTTTTCGCTGGTCTTCGTGTTGGCCGGACTCCTTTCCCTGCTCTATATCGATTTCCAGATTCGCGCAATCATGGACGGAAGACTGCATTCCGAACCCGCCCATGTCTACGCCAGAGCGCTGGAATTCGAAACGGGCACCCGGATCACGCCAGTACGCCTTGCCCGAAAGCTTGGCCGTTACGGGTACCGGGAAACGGACCGGATCTCGCAGCCCGGAGACTATTCCATCGCCGGACCGGAAGCTTACGTCTTTGTTCGCAGGACCCCCGATGCCGACACACCGGGCCACTCCGCGATTGCAGTACGCATCCTGATCGAGAACGGACGGATTGCCGGCCTCAGCAACGCACGAACCGGCCAATCCATGGCCTCCGTCCGTCTCGCATCGCCCCTGATCGGAACCCTGCAGCTCGGTCCCCACCGGGACCGCATTCCTCTCAAGCTGCACCAGATGCCGGAAATCCTGCTGCATGCGCTGCTCGTGATGGAGGACCGCCAGTTCAGCGCCCATCACGGGGTCAACCCCAAGGCCATCCTGCGTGCGGCATTGTCGAATCTGCTCCAGGGCAAGGTGGCACAGGGCGGCAGTACGATCTCGCAGCAATTGGTCAAGAACCTGTTCCTGACTCCCGAGAAGACCTTCAGGAGAAAGATCAAGGAAGCCGCGTATGCGGTGGCTCTTGAGCTGCGCTACACCAAGACCGAGATTCTCGAGGCCTACCTGAACGAAATCTTTCTCGGCCAGTCCGGAAATCGCGCCATTCACGGCTTTCCCCTTGCAAGCGAACACTACTTCGGCCGTCCGGTCTGGGATCTTCGGCCCCACGAGGCCGCCCTGCTTGCCGGCATCATCTCCGCCCCGTCCTACTACAACCCCCATCGCCATCCCGAGCGCGCCCTGGGCCGGCGGAATCTGACCCTTCGCAAATTGGCGGAATTCGGCTCACTCGGCAAACGGGCGGCCGAAGAGTATGCGCGCCTGCCTCTCGGAGTCACTCCGCCCGGGCAGGAAACACTGAGTCGCTTCCCGGCCTTTTTCGACTATCTGCAGCGACATCTTCGGCTCTACTATTCCGAGGAGGTTCTTCGCACGAGCGGCCTGGGGCTGCAGACCACCATTGATCTGGACATCCAGCATGTTGCGCAGCATGCCCTGTCCCGGACTCTCGATCAGCTGGAAGCCCGGAAGGAGCTTCCAGCCGGCGCCCTGCAGGGTGCCGTGATCGTTCTCGACCCTTCGAGCGGGAATGTTCTCGCCGTGGTCGGGGACCGCAGGGCGGACGCTTCCGGCTTCAACCGGGCGACGGATATCGAGAGACAGATCGGATCGCTGGTCAAGCCGGCCGTCTACCTCACTGCCCTGGAGCCCGGACGCGGATACACGCTGGCCACCCTGCTGCCCGACCGTCCGATCACCCTCACCCAGGAGGACGGAACACAGTGGTCCCCGGCAAATTTCGACAGCGAGTTTCGCGGGTCGGTTCCGCTGTTTGAGGCTCTGGCCCGCTCGTACAACCTGCCCGCCGTGCATCTTGGAATGGCGCTGGACATGCCGGAAGTTATCCGGACAATGAAACAACTCGGCATCGTCCGCAATATCGCTCCGTATCCGTCCATCTTTCTCGGAGCCAGCCAGCACAGCCCTCTCGAGATGGCACAGATGTATCAGGTCATCGCCAATGCCGGCTCCCTGGTTCCGCTTCGCACCCTGACGCGGATATCGAATCCCGCAGGGGACACGGTCGCCCGCTTTCCCGTCAGACAGGCCCAGACGATCCCCCGAACCAGCGCCGCACTGGTGCACTACATTCTGCGCCAGAGCGTCCGGTTCGGCACCGCGTCCGGACTGGGCCGGACATTTCCCGAGGGACTGAATCTGGCCGGAAAAACCGGTACAACCAACAATTTCCGGGACAGCTGGTTTGCCGGATACAGCGGAAATCTTCTGGCGGTGGTCTGGATAGGGCGGGACGACAATCGGTCGACCGGATTGACGGGATCAAGCGGTGCCATGCGGGTCTGGGAAACCCTGATGGCCAACCTCGATCTCGAACCGACAACCCTCCCGGACGAGGCCGGGTTCCGCTATGTCGAGATCGATCCCGAAACCGGGCTGCTTGCGGGAAGCGGGTGCGATTCCCGGGTGCGCATTCCGTTCGTTCCGGACACCGAGCCCGAATCCCGCTCGCCGTGTGCCCGCACGGTGGTCGAGAGCAAAAACCGTTAGCCGGAAACCTGATTCGGCAATGGCGAACCATTTTTATAAACTATTTATATAAAACAAATGGTTATCTTTATCACTCCGAGCTTCCTCCGGCCATTGCATCCAGCGGCATCGGGCGCGGGCCTCCTCCCGAACTGTCTTGCAGCGCCCTGCCGAATTGAATATGATTCGGCGGAATGACCGATTACGGGGCTGTCATGACAAGCATCTACCACAATCCGAGATGTTCAAAATCGAGGGCGACCCTTTCGCTGCTCGGGCAACACGGGGTCAATCCGGAAGTCATCCTCTATCTCGACCATCCTCCGGATGTCCCCGCATTGCGCGAAATTATTGAAAAACTGGGGGGAACGGCGCACGACATCATCCGTGATACGGAGCGGGCCTACAAGGATCTCGGCCTTTCGGACGACTCGCCGGAGGCTGTGCTTCTGGAGGCGATAGCCGAACATCCGATCCTCCTGCAGCGCCCCATCGTCGTATCCGGGGACAAGGCCGCCGTCGGCCGCCCCCCGGAACGGGTTTTGTCATTGATCACGCAAGAGGATTCTCCATGAAACAGGTTCAGTTTACGCGCATGGAAGATGGCACGGCCGAGGAGTATGCCTTCCTTTGGGACCTTGAGACGGAGTACATCCACGCTCTCCCGGATCGCCTGATGAAGGCCCTGGCGGGACTGGGGGAGACTCTGCCGGGCTACCGGATCACCCGCCTCGAGCACTCCCTTCAGTCGGCAACCCGGGCGCATGATGCCGGAGAACCGGAAGAAATGGTGGTGGCCGCGCTGCTGCACGACATCGGCGATGCGTTGGCCCCGGCCGCGCACAGCGAAATGGCCGCGGCGATACTGCGCCCTTACGTATCAGAGCGCGTCTACTGGATTGTCAAGCACCACGGGCTGTTCCAGACCTATTACTACAACCACCATTTCGGCAAGGATCGGCATGCCCGGGAGATCCACAAGTCCCACCGGTGGTATGAAGACTGCGTGCACTTCTGCCACAACTACGACCAGAACTGCTTTGATCCGGATTTCGAATCGAAAGACCTCGAATTCTTCAGGCCCATGGTCGAGCGCGTGTTTTCGAAGCCGAAGCAGGAATTCAAGTAGCCGACGGCCGCCTACACATCCAGGTTGGCCACGGAAAACGCATTTTCCGTGATGAAATTGCGGCGCGGTTCCACCTGATCGCCCATCAGGGTTGTAAACACCTCGTCCGCATCGAAATCGTCCTCCACGGTCACCTTCAGCAACCGTCGCGCGGCGGGATCCATGGTGGTTTCCCAGAGTTGCTCGGGATTCATCTCGCCCAGGCCCTTGTACCGCTGGATCGTGAACCCCCGTTTCGCTTTCTCCATCATCCACTCGATCGCCTGGACGAAATTCTCGTGCTGCACCGCAGCATCTCCCCATAGGGCGCGAACCCGACCGCTTTCGTCCTGGAGTTCCCGTACCTTCGCGTAGTGCCGCAGCAGGGCCCGGTATTCCGTGCTTGAGAAGAAGAATCCCGGAAACTCGCTCGTGCGGGTCGTGCCGTACTGGGTGCGCAGGACCGATATTCCCGTCCCGCCTTCCGTGGGTTCGACCGTGTAGTGGATCGAGGAATTGATCTCCCGGTTGAGAGTGCTCTGCAGGGCGTCGCAAATAGAGCCGAGGCGGTCGGGATCATCGAGGTCGACGGCCGTGACCGGCTCGATCCGCGAGAAGGCGTACAGGACTTCGAGGTCATACTTGGTCGCCAATCTGTCGATCAGCGCCTGCGTGACATGGTGCGCGTCGACCAGGGATTTCAGGTCCTGGTTGCGGACCTCCTTTCCGTCCGGAGCGACGACCGCGGCATTCTCCGAGACGATGTCGACGAGAAAATCCTGCATTTCATTGTCGTCCTTGAGATATTTCTCGCTTTTCTTCCTGGTGAGCTTGTAGAGCGGCGGCTGGGCGATATAGACGTGTCCACGGTTGATCAGATCCCGCATCTGGCGGTAGAAGAACGTAAGCAGCAGTGTCCGGATGTGGGAGCCGTCTATATCGGCATCCGTCATCACGATCACCCGGTGGTACCGCAGCCTGGAGACGTCGAAATCCTCGTCGATTCCGGTTCCCAGGGCCGTGATCAGCGTGGTCACCTCGTCGGAGGTCAGGATCTTGTCCGCCCGGGCCTTCTCGACGTTCAGGATCTTGCCCTTGAGAGGCAGGACCGCCTGAAAGCGCCGGTCGCGGGCCTGTTTTGCACTGCCTCCCGCCGAATCCCCTTCCACCAGGTAGATTTCACACTGGGCCGGATCGCTTTCCTGGCAATCGGCCAGCTTTCCGGGCAGCCCGCCCAGATCCAGCACATTCTTCCGCCGGGTCATCTCCCTGGCCTTGCGTGCCGCCTCCCGCGCCCTGGCCGATTCGACGATCTTCGACGCGATGATTTTCGCTTCCTGGGGGTTTTCGAGCAGGAAGTTTCCGAGTTCCTCGCTGACCGCCGACTCCACCGCGCCCCGCACTTCGGAAGACACCAGCTTGTCCTTGGTCTGCGATGAAAACTTGGGATCCGCAACCTTGATCGACAACACCGCGGTCAGGCCTTCCCGGGAGTCGTCCCCGCTCAGGTTGACCTTCTCCTTCTTGGCCAGGCCGCTTTCATTGATGTACGCGTTCAGGGTGCGGGTCATGGCCGCCCGAAGTCCGGCAAGATGCGTGCCCCCGTCCTTCTGGGGAATGTTGTTGGTGTAGCAAAACGTGTTTTCCTGGTAGGAGTCGTTCCACTGCATCGCAAGGTCGATGACCACGTTTTCCTTTTCGGTGTTGGTCGAAAAGACGGTCGGGTGAATGGCCGTCTTCTTCTGGTTGAGATAGCCTACAAAGGCGGAAATTCCGCCTTCAAATTCAAACACATCCTGCTTGTCGGAACGCTCGTCGACCAGGATGATCCGGACACCGGAATTGAGGAACGACAGCTCCCTCAGGCGTTTTGCGAGGATTTCGTAATGGTATTCCACCTGGCTGAAAATCTCGCGGCTCGCCGAGAAGGTGATCCGGGTCCCGGACTCTGCCGTGCTGCCGACCGCCTCCAGCTCGGCCTTGGGCACGCCGTGCGCGTATTCCTGGTAGAAGACCTTGCCGTCCCGCTTGATCTCGAGCTCCAGCCGCTCGGAGAGGGCGTTCACCACGGACACCCCCACGCCGTGCAGCCCGCCGGAGATCTTGTACGAGTTCTGGTCGAACTTCCCGCCCGCATGCAGGACGGTCATGATGATCTCCGCCGCGCTTTTTCCGCCCTCTTCCTCGAGTACGCCGGTCGGGATTCCGCGACCGTCGTCGGTCACGGTGATCGACTCGTCGGAATGGATGCACACCCTGATCACGGAGCAGAAACCGGCGAGGGCCTCGTCGATCGCGTTGTCGACGACCTCGAAGACCATGTGATGCAGCCCGGTGCCGTCATCGGTATCGCCGATATACATTCCGGGGCGCTTTCGGACCGCATCCAGTCCTTTCAGTACCCGGATACTGCTCGAATCATAAGCTTCTGATGACATATCAACCAAATATTAGGAGAACGGATCCCGTTCTCCAGGATTAACGAGGGATGGCGGGAGAGCTGTCAGAAAAGCATGTTTCACGTGAAACATTGCGCGCGGTGCGCGCCAAAGACTTTTCTCGTTCAAGGATCGAATTCAGGAAAACAGCAAGGCTCATTATACCGCATCCGCACCCGGATTTGGGTGGCCGCGGGTCGGGCGGAACGGCGATGTTTCACGTGAAACATTCGACTGGCGGGACATCGTTGCGCCGTGCGGACAAGCGCTCCGGACACGACGCGATGCGGAGGATGGAAGCGGCCGTCCTCCATGCGGCGGATAGGGGGTTCTGCCGTGTTTTCGGAATCAGATTCTCATCGGCATGACCAGCCACAATGAATGCTCATCGCCCGGCTGCCTGAAATAGCAGATATGACCCTTGTCGTCGAGCAGCACGTCGGCTTTCTCCGTCTCGATCGTTTTGGCGGCATCGAGCAGGTAGATGACATTGTAGCCGCACAGGATTTCGGGACCGTCATACTCGACTTCCATTTCCTCCACCGCCTGCTCCTGTTCCGGCGTGTTGGCCGTGACCTTCAGTCTGTTTTCCCCCAGAATCATCCGGATACCCTTGAACCGGTCCGTGGTCAGCACGGATACCCGGCTCAGCATTTCGATCAGGCTCCTGCGATCAAGACTGAGACCCGTTGCGTCGCCGTCGATGCTGACGACCTCGTCGAACTGCGGAAACTTCCCGTCAATCAGCTTCGTGATCAGTACCGTATCGGGGCCCGTGACCCTCATGTGATTGCGCGAGTACTCCAGGGTCAGCGTGGAATCCTCGTTGCCGTCGAATATCTTGCTGATTTCAAACACGGCCTTGCGCGGAAGGATGATTTCCCTTTCGTTTTCAAGATCCACATCAAGCGGGACCTTCGTCCTGGCCAGCCGGTGCCCGTCGGTAGCCGTGGCCATGAGCTCGTTTCCTCCCATAGACAGCGACACGCCGTTAAGGTAATACCGGACATCCTGCTGGGCCATCGCGAAAGACGTTTTCTCAAGCATGGCCTTCAGTATCTTTCCCTCGACCTTGAACCGTTCCTCCCATTCCTCGGTCTGTATCCTCGGATAGTCTTCCGCGGGCAGGGTCTTGAGTTTGTAGCGGCTTTTTCCAGATTCGATCGAAAGCTCCCGATTTTCATATGAAAAAGACACCTGAGCGTCATCGGGAAGCATCCGCACGATGTCCGTAACAGTGCGAGCCAGAACGGTAAACGAGCCGTTCTCGCACTCCACGCCATCAATGGTCCGTGTTACTTCAACCTCGAGATCCGAACCGACCAGCACGAGCCGTCCATCCTCGATATTGAAGAAGACGTTCGACAGGATCGGTAACGTCTGTCGCCTTTCCACCACGCTGCTTACGAACGACAGTGCGGGCAACATGGTATTCCTATTGATAACAAATTTCATATCTAGTAGTAGTTGTTGGATCTGTGGATATGTTAAAGGTTATAAAAAAGCATTAAGTATCAAATAATTATGTATATTTATCCTTGTTTACGACGCTGTGCATATCCGCGGTATGAAACACGCCCATATGTTGATAGTTTTCTGAACTGTGAATTTATCAGAGATTATCCCCATTTTATCCACAAAGCACGAACAGAGTTGTCCGATCGTGATGACGGCCGTTCCGGATGCTCCCGTTTCCCGGGCCTTGGAACCGCTCAACCACCGAAAAGCTTGTTCAGGTTCTCGTAATCCTCCCGCATTTTCGAATCGGAATCAATCAACTCCTGTATGCGTGTGCAGGCATGAATGACGGTCGAGTGATCCCGGCCGCCGAACTTGTCTCCAATGGACGGATAGCTGTTGTCCGTGTATTCCTTGCAGAAGTACATGGCGAGCTGCCGGGGACGCGCGACAGCCCGCGACCGGCTCTTCGAAAACAGGTCAGAAATCCGGATATTGAAGTACTTGGCGACGGTCTGCTGTATGTTTTCGATGCTGAGCTGCTGCTGGTGATGGGTGAGCAGATCCTTGAACGTCTTTCTTGCCAGATTGAGATCGACAGGGCTGTGCGTGAACCGGGCCGTGGCGGCGATCTGCTGCAGCGCGCCTTCGAGGTCGCGAACATTGGAACGGACGATATTGGCGATGAAGAACGCCACGTTCTCGGGCAGGTCGATGCCTTTCTCAAAGGCCTTTTTCGAAAGGATGGCCACCCGGGTCTCCAGCTCCGGGGGCTCGATCTGGACCGTGAGGCCAGCGCCGAACCGGGAAATCAGCCTCTCGTCGATGTGATTGATTGCCACCGGAATCCGGTCGCTGGTGATGATGATCTGCCGGTCTCCCTCAAGCAAGTCGTTGTAGGTATGGAAAAACTCCTCCTGGGACATTGTTTTCCTGGCCAGGAACTGGATATCGTCGATAAGCAACGTGTCCAGCGACCGATAGAAGTTCTTGAATTCGTTGATCGAGTTGTTTCGAAGCGCGTTGATCAGATTGGTGACAAAACGCTCGGACGTGATGTAGAGCACCTTCGCGTTCGAGAAATTCTCCATGATGAGATTGCCCGCTGCGTGCATGAGATGGGTCTTGCCAAGTCCCACGCCCCCGTAGATGAAAAGAGGGTTGTATGACACGCCGGGCTTGTTTCCGACATGGTAGGCGGCGGCCCGGGCAACATGGTTGGAACTGCCTTCGATATGGTTTTCGAATGTGAAGGCCTTGTTGGGCCGATTCTTCTCCTCATTCACGTTGAAGGAAGCCGGCGCCTGGAGCGGTTTGCCCGTCTCGTCCGGCGGCCCGGCCTCCAGCCCGTAGCTCCCGATGTCGATCCGGACCTCGTTGAGCCCGAAATCGGGCGAGACGAGGGAACGCTGGATGTCTGAAAGAAGGTTATTGCGGATATGTTCCAGCACATACTGGTTCGGAGCCAGCAGTTTCAGCACCGAATTCCTCTTGTGATAGTGCAGGAGCGTGATCCAGGAATCGATGTCTTTTTCCGGAAGGGTTTCCCTCAATTTCTGGAGGCAGTTCTGCCAAAACACATCTTCTGTCAATGTTTACTCGCCTTGTGGGATCCGGACACTGGCCGTCGCCTGCTCCAAACCAAATAATCGGAACTGATAATACAGCTTGTTGAATTACAAGTATTTATTTTTAATCCGTTTTTGCAAGCATCACATCCATCCTCAGTCCTGGATGCAGCGATCCAGCCACCGTACCCGAATTCTATCAAGTACGGAATGATGCCTGTCATGTCCCGACAATTCTATTTCAAACGGAGGCACTTATCCACAGCCAAGAGCAAGAATATCAGACCAGAGCGGTGTTCCTCCGAAGTGATCGGCACCACCGTCTGGATTCAGCCTGGAGTGATACAATGAGTTTCCCGCAAGCGCATCCCGCCCGGGAGCGGACCGCATGCCCAGAAGCGGCCGCGAGACTGGAGCCGCCGGATGGCATTCTCGGGCATCCTTTCGAGAGAATTCCCTGCATCCGACCCGGTTTCCCGAACCTCTTCAGACGGGCCGATCATTGGGCCGTCAATCCGCGGATACGGAGCCGATACGCCCAAGTGCAGGAGCCGAAAACGATGAACCCCGCCGAGTGCGGACTGCTGGTGCTGCTGTCCATACTGTGGGGCAGTGCCTTTTTCTTTGTCGGCGTTGCCGTGGTCGAACTGCCGCCTCTGACCGTGGCCCTGGTCCGCGTAGGACTCGCGTCAATGATGCTGCTTGGCCTGATGCTGATCCTGGGGCATTCATTGCCGCGCAGCCTGTCCGGATGGATCCCCTTTCTGGTGATGGGGCTGCTGAACAATGCCTTGCCGTTCAGCTTTCTGAACACGGGGCAGACCCTGATCAGCGTGGGCCTGGCCTCGATCATCAACGGCATGACCCCCCTGTTCACCGCCCTGGTGATGGCGTCGTTCCGGGAAGAGCGGTTGACGCTGCGCCGGGTGGCCGGCGTGTTGCTGGGAGTTGTCGGCATCATGCTCATCAGTCTGCAGGACATGGCCGCCGGCGATGCGCGCCTTCTCGGGATCGGCCTCTGTCTGGCGGGTGCGCTCAGCTATGGATTCGCCGCCCTGTGGGGACGCCGGCACCTGATGGACGTTCCTCCGTTGAAGACGGCGACCTGCCAGCTGCTGTCCTCGACGCTCATTATGGCCGCGGTGGTGGCCCTCGTCGAATCCCCGTGGACGCTGCCCATGCCGGGAATGCAAACATGGCTTGCCCTCATCGCCCTCGCCCTGTTCGGAACCGCCCTCGCCTATGTCGTTTTCTTCGAAATCCTGGCCCGTGCGGGCGCCAGCAACGTGATGCTGGTCACTCTGCTGATCCCGGTGACGGCGCTGCTTCTCGGAAATCTGTTCCTCGCCGAGCCGATATTCGTGCATGA
Organism: Gammaproteobacteria bacterium; assembly: GCA_009841725.1. Taxonomy (GTDB): domain Bacteria; phylum Pseudomonadota; class Gammaproteobacteria; order Arenicellales; family Poriferihabitantaceae; genus Poriferihabitans. The sequence continues at coordinate 7,022 of VYGS01000040.1, read as the reverse complement.
AATTGCCGGTGCCGCGGTCATCGGCCTAGGACTGTTGTTTATCGACGGTCGGTTGCCCCGCAAGCTCGCGAACGCCGCACGGCTCAGGCGTTGGAGAGACTGATGCGCGCCCACTAGGGCATGAGCCGAGCCCGACTGCATCTCCCTTTTTCCTGCGGCAGACGCCGCCGCGATGACATCAGGAACCGGAACATCGGCTGGAAAAAATCCTGGAGACTGGTATCCTTGTCATCACGCTAGCCGCGTTGAACAAGGCGTCATATTCAGGATGCAATCAAAAAGCATGAGTGCTGAAACCGATCCGGAAGAGGACATTCTCAGGCGCTTCACGAAACTGAAGACGGCCCCTCTTCAGGGAGGAGGAAGGGCCCCTCACAAATACCTGCTGGTCCTGTTTGCAATCGGAAAATGCCTGAAGGGCGAGGGTCGGATGATGTCCTACGAGACGGTCCGCAAGGGTCTCTCGCCGCTGCTCAGTCGTTACGCGCCCCATACGAAAGCCATAAAGCCCCATCTGCCCTTCTGGCATCTCGCCAACGACGGCGTTTGGGAAATCGACCGTCCGGACCTGGTTCGCGGCGCAGAGCGGAATCGTCCTGTGGCCTCGACGCTCGCCGCGCGGTTCGGCGGCCTCACGGAGCCGGATCATGACGTGTTTTCCCGAAATCCCGATATCGCCATGCGCGTTGTCCGGGGGATCATGTCGGCCTATTTCCCCCGCTCTCTTCACGATGAAATACTGCTAACAGCGGGGATAGAGGTCGATGAGGACATGCGGGGACATGAACCTGAAGATCTGTTTGAAAAATTCGAATGGAACCGAAGGCGGGTGAGGGACCCGGCCTTCCGTGGGAAGGTGGTCCATGCATACGAAAATCAGTGCGCGGTGTGCCGTTTTTCAGTCCGCCTGGACAGGAAAACGATCGGACTTGAGGCGGCGCATATCCGATGGCATGAACAGAACGGCCCGCCCGTCGTTCCAAACGGCCTTGCCCTGTGCGCCATCCATCACAAGCTGTTTGACGCCGGCGCCTTTACCATCTCGCCGGAGGGATTCAGGGTGCATGTATCCAGCCTGACTGCAGGAGAGGGCAACGATGAACTGCTCGGGCGATTCGATTCGAAGCCCCTGTCCTTCCTGCCCCGGGAAAAATCGAGCCATCCCGGTGAAAAACACCTGCTCTGGCACATCAACAATGCGTATCGCGGAAGCCCGGACGGACTGGTTTGATGCCAGACGCCATCTGGACCTTTCCTGCCGCCCGGTTTTCCAGAAGCAACCGCCAACCTGGCTGTCTCGAGCGGCATTTCCCGCCTCCCACTGCGCCGCCGCCTGACCGGGCGGGCCATTCGCATACCGTCTGAATCCGAGCATGGGCTACCCGCACCTTTTTGCGCCGCTGGATCTGGGTTTCACGACCCTGAGCAACCGGATTCTGATGGGTTCCATGCACACCGGCCTCGAAGACAGCCTCGAGGCTCACGGCCGGCTGGCCGCCTATTTCTCCGAACGGGCCCGGGATCCGGGCCCGGGGCTCATGGTCACCGGCGGCGTCAGTCCCAACGCGGAAGGCCGGCTTGAGCCGCATTCGGGCAAGCTCACGACCGAAGAAGAGGTCGAATCCCACCGAAAAATCACCTGCGCCGTCCACCGCGAGGGAGGAAGAATCTGCATGCAGATCCTGCATGCCGGACGCTACGGAAGCCACGAGAACATTGTATCGGCGTCGGCGATCCGGGCGAGGATCAACCGGTACACGCCCGCGGAACTGACGGGCAAGGGCATAGAGAAGCAGATCAACGACTTCACGCGATGCGCCGTGCTCGCAAAGGAGGCCGGCTATGATGGAGTCGAGATCATGGGATCGGAAGGATACTTCATCAACCAGTTCCTGTGCCTGAGAACCAACCGCAGACAGGACGAGTGGGGCGGATCCTGCTCGAACCGGATGCGGCTGGCGGTCGAGATCACGACCCGGATCCGGGAAGCCACCGGCCCCGGATTCATCATCATCTTCCGGATTTCGGTTGCCGATCTGGTTGAACAGGGTTCGGACTGGACGGAGATCTCACGACTTGCCGGGGTGATCGAAAACGCCGGCGCGAGCCTGTTCCACTGCGGAATCGGGTGGCACGAATCGACCATTCCGACCATTGCCAGCTTTGTTCCGGCCGGCGCGTTCACGGTGGTTGCGCAAAAGCTCAAGAAGGCCGTCTCGATTCCCGTCATCGCGACCAACCGCGTCAACACTCCGGAGATGGCGGAGGCACTGCTGCGCGACGGCACCTGCGACATGGTGTCCATGGCCAGGCCCTTCCTGGCGGACGCCCGCTTCGTGCAGAAGGCCCGGGAAGGGAGGCGCGACGAGATCAATGCCTGCATCGCCTGCAACCAGGCCTGCCTGGACCGGATCTTCAGCGGACAGGAAGCGACCTGCCTGGTCAATCCGAGGGCGGTGAATGAAACCCGGATCCATCACGTCCCGTCCGCATGCCCGAAGCGGGTGGCGGTCATCGGCGCCGGCCCCGCCGGCCTTGCCGCCGCAGTCGTTTCCGCCTCCCGGGGACACCGGGTTACCCTGTTCGAGTCGATGCCGGAAATTGGTGGACAGTTCACGCTGGCGCGCCGGGTGCCCGGCAAGGACGAGTACCAGAAGACGATCGACTACTATGCGGCAATGATCCGCAAGCACGGGATCACGCTCCATGCCGGCTTCCGGCTGTCGCCGGACAACACGGACTGGCAGGCGTTCTCCGGGCGTTTCGACGACATCGTCCTCAGCACGGGGGTCCGGGCCCGGGAAATCCGCATTCCCGGTACGGAAAAGCCGCTCGTCACCGGATACCAGGCCATTCTCTCCGGACGCCGGCAGGCCGGAGCGCGGGTCGTGATCATCGGTGCGGGAGGCATCGGCTTCGACACCGCCGCGTTCCTGGTCGGGGACGGTCCCGCGACCCGGGACGACTGGTTCGGCCATTGGGGGGTGGACCGGGATTTCGAGGCGGCGGGGGCGCTCGCAGCCCCGAAGGAGCCGGAAAACGGTCGGGAGGTCGTCATGCTGCAACGAAGCGACGGCGCACCCGGCCGGCGGATTGGCAAGAGCACGCGCTGGGCGCATCGGCTGCATCTGAAGAAGCACGGGGTCCGGACCCTGACCGGGGCGCGCTATCTCGAGATCGAGAACGACGGAATCCGGATCCAACACGAGGGAGAGGAACACCTGATCCGGGCGGACACGATTGTGGTGTGTGCAGGCCAGGAACCCGAGAATCCCCTTCACGACATCTTGCGCCGACACAAGAGCGAGGAGCGCATTCACGTGATCGGCGGTGCCCGGCTTGCGTCCGATCTCGATGCGCAGCGGGCGATCGCCGAAGGCCATGATGTCGGGGCAAGGCTGTAAGCCCGCCCCGGCAGGTCGGCCGTCTGGACAATCGAAGTAAGGCCGTTCAGGCGGTCTCGTCCAGGGCGTCGGCAATCCGCCGGGCCACGGCCGCGATCTGTTCCCGGGTGATGACCAGTGGCGGCAGCAATCGAACGACGGTCGGCCCGCCGGACAGGGCGAGCACGTTTCGTTTCAGCAAAGCGTCCAGAACCGGCCTCGATTTGGACTTGAGTTCCATGCCGATCATCAGTCCGAGATGGCGGATTTCCCGGATTCGGGGCGAGGAGATATCCCTTAGCAGCGATGCGAAGTACAGGCCGTCGGCTTCGGCCTTCCCGATCAGTCCGTGCGACTCGATGTAGCCAATGGACGCGAGCGCCGCCGAGCAGGCCAGGGGATTTCCGCCGAATGTCGAGCCGTGCTTGCCGATTGCCGGCGCGATGTGTCCGGCAGTCAGGACCGCGCCCATCGGTACGCCGCCCGCGATGGCCTTGGCAAGAGTCATGATGTCGGGACTGACCCCCGTGTGCTCGCAGGCGAACATTCTTCCGGTTCTCCCGAATCCGGTCTGCACCTCGTCAACGATCAGCATCGCGCCATGCCGGTCGCACAGTTCCCGGGCCGCACGAATGTATTCCGGGTCGGCAGGCCGGATGCCGCCTTCCCCCTGGACGATTTCCAGAAGGACTGCGGCGACATCGTCATCCATGCTCGATGCGAGCCGGTCCGGGTTGTTGAACGGGACGAAGCGGTTGCCGGCCAGGAGCGGTTCAAACTCGTCCCGATACTTGAAGGTGGCGCTCAAGGCGCCAAGCGTCCTTCCGTGAAAGCCCCGCATTGCGCTCACGATTCCGGCCCGGCCGGTCGTCAGCCGCGCGAACTTGATCGCGGCCTCGATGGCCTCGGTCCCCGAATTGCAAAGGAACACCCGCTCAAGCCCGGGCGGGGCGATCGACACGAGCCGGGCCATCAGCTGCCCCCGGACATCGTTGTAGAAAATGCCCGGGCAGGTCACCAGTGTTTTCGCCTGCCGGCCGATGGCTTCGGCCACCGCGGCATTGGCGTGGCCGATGTTGGCCACACCGACACCTGCCGCGCAATCGATATACTCCCCGCCGTCCTGATCCCAGAGCAGGGCCCCGTCTCCCCGGACGATTTCCACTTCCCGTTTCGGATAGACGGGGTGGCCGTATCGGTGTTCCAGATCCGTCATCGCTTGCAAGCCGCCAATATCGGGTACAAATTCGGAATTATTGATGATTTTTCGACGGATTTGGGAGATTCATTTTTGACAGGGCTCCCGAAACCGTTCGCAACGCCGGGCTGATCGCGTCAGGAATGGCGGATCACGGTGCCCGCTCCCGACAGCGCATCGCTGACCGGGGAGTCGGTCCGGCCGTCCGCGATGATGATCCGGCAACCGCCGGAACGGCAGAGTTTCAGCAATGCCCTGAGCTTGCGTCGGATTCGGCCGCTCGCGACCTCCTCGCGCGCTTCAAGCTCGTTCTCGCTCAGCGTCGGAACAAGGCTGTCGGGATTGTCAATCTCATCCATGAATCCCGGAGCCTCGATCAGCTGGATCACGATGTCGGCACCAAGCGCCGATTGCAGCTCGCAGACAATGTCGTCATTCTCGGAGTTGATGGCATTGCCTTCCTCGTCCATGATCGGAATGGTCAGGACCGGGGTGTACCCGTTCGACAGAAGCGTCTCGAGAAGGCCGGTGTTGACCGTTGCGGGCTTCCCGGAAAAATCGCGCCGGATCATTTTCTTTCCGTTCTCGACCACCCGGATTCCCCGGTTTCTCCGGCCCTGGACGATGCGCCCGTCCAGGCCGGTCAGCCCCACCGCGTTGATGCCGTGCTGCTGGCACAGTTCGACGATGCGCTTGTTGCGCAGTCCGCTGTAGGCCATGAGGATGGCGTCGATCGCGTTTTGATCGGAAAAGACGCTGGTGTAGCCGGAGACCGAGGTCAGCACCTGCGTTTCGTATCCCATCCTTTCGGCGACACGGTCCCTCAGCGTGTTGGCGCCATGGACGATCAACACCGGCCCGGAAATCGTCGAGATGTCCCGGACGATGCCGGAGAGATTGATGGCCTCGCCCCCGCCGATCTTGATGATGATCATGAAAGGCCTCCGTCAAGCCGGTATGAGAATATGCGGTGGTTCTTAAGTCTCTTCCAGCTGATGTCGGGACGGTCGTACGGTTCCGAGCAGACGATCCGGGTATCGCCCCACACCCCTTCGCGCAGCTGGAAGTAGTCGGGATCCTCGGAGAACTGGCTGCAGACGTGGATTCCGAGGCGGCCGGCGAGAATGAAATTCATGGCCCGGATGTGCCGGGTTCGCCGATTGATCACCATCACGCCCCGCTCGACCGCCTCGCGAAGCGCTGGGCCCTTGTCGAAGCGGCGAATGGTGTTGAAGATTTTCTCCGCGCCGATGCGCCCGTCGGCCTTGATCCGGACGCCCCGCAATTCGCCATTGAAGGCAAACACCTTCTCCCCGTCCGTGAACGGCATGTTGTTCTCGACGGCGATTCCCTCGTCCCGAAAGGCGCTCCGGGCGTGGGCGATGAAGCAGGTCGTGCTGTCGAACGATGCCGCGTCCTCCCAGATCGGAAGGATGTTGTGATAGAGCCTCCATCGGGATGCGTGGTCCAGCCAGGCGCACCCCCAGCCGTGCCCCTGGTACTCCTTGCTGGTTTTCGCGATCTCCCGCAACGCGTCGAGATGCGGATTGGGGTCGATCTTGCCCGGACTTGCGGCCAGCAGCATGCGGCACATGGCTAGATCGGGTGCAGGCCCGTGAAGTCCAGGGCGATCCGTTCGTCGAAGCCGTGCATGATGTTGAAAGCCTGGACGGCCTGGCCCGCGGCGCCCTTCATCAGATTGTCGATGGCCGACATCACGACCAGACGATTGCTGTGGGGATCGATCTCGAAACCGATGTCGCAGAAGTTGGTGCCGGTCAGCAGCTTCGGCTCGGGATAGCGGTAGACGCCGCTTCGATCCTTGACGATTCGCACGAAAGGCTCGTCGCCATAGGCTTCCCGGAACAGCGTCCAGGCATCCTTGTCCGACATGGGCGCATCCAGAAAGACGTGGGCGGTCGCCAGAATCCCGCGCACCATTTCGATGGAGGTGGCGGAGAAATGGATTTCGGCATCCTCCCCGAGCTCCTGATGCATTTCGGCGACATGCCGGTGCCCGGTCGGCTTGTAGGATCGGACGGCGCCGCTGCGTTCCGGGTGATGGCTTGCCAGCGAATAGGCGTTGCCGCCTTCGCTGGATCCGGCCTTCACCTCGACGACCGCGCGCCGTGCCAGCCGCTTGGCGAAGATCGGCCGAAGTGCGAGAATCGTTGCCGTGGCATTGCAGCCCGCCCCCGAGACGAAGCGGGCGGTCCGGATCCGGTCCCGGTTGATTTCCGGTATGCCGTAGACGAAATCGCCGAGCATGTCGGCGGCGGTGTGCGGATGGCCATACCATTTTTCGTAGCTCGAAGCGGAATCGAGCCTGAAATCGCCGCTCAGGTCAATGATCTTCGGAGCCAGCTCCCGGTACCGGTGCATCGACTCCATGGCGTGGCCATGCGGCAGGCTCAGGAACAGGAGATCGCACTGTTCAAGAT
>VYGS01000078.1:8999-21260 GCA_009841725.1 Gammaproteobacteria bacterium | reverse complement strand
ACTGGATCTATACTTGATTCGGATATTCCGAGGGTAAGCGGCCAGCGTCGCCATACGTAGTCACTGCCAGCTTATCCGCCTTGATTGAAAATTCTCCGGATGACTTTATCAGGGGATTGAGGAACAATTTACCTGATCTTCGATCACTTGAATCTGTGCTACGAGAGTTTCAAAGTCTGGAGCATCATCTCTCAGCATACCGGCCGTACACATTGCTTTGTAGTCAGATTGCAAGCTGAGCAAATCATCTTTGTCGGGAATTAATCGTAATTTGCCGATCAGACAATCATCGTAGTGTGCGTAGCTGGCATTAAAAAACACTTTCTTGTGCTGAACGACATCCTCCAGAAGTGAGTTTTACAGACAAAATTAAACAATGGGAATCTCAGAAGCAGCAATTCCCGATGCATCGAAAATTGCTGGAATTTTTCGGCAGTATGCTTCGGAGTATTGTAGCTATGGAGCTAAAATGGCTTGCGGCTTCGATTGACGACATCGAACCTGAAAAAGCCATACAGACAAGTTTCTCGCTCCTGAAAGCCATTGACGAGCAAAAACGGTTTCAACAGGAAATGAGCGGCTCCTTGACATGTCCTGGATGTTGCGGGGGCGCTTCCGCCTGCACGATCCGGAATATCCGGGCTACAGCACCGGCGCCTCGACCTCCAGGCTCAGTCGCTTGGACCAGATTTCCGGCCCGGTCTGATGCACCGATTCGCCCCGGCTGTCGACCGCCACGGTCACCGGCATTTCCTCGACCTCGAACTCGTGAATCGCCTCCATGGCCAGATCGGGAAAAGCCAGGATCCGGGAAGACTTGATTGCCTTGGACACGAGATAGGCGGCTCCGCCCACCGCGATCAGATAGATCGCCCGGTGCCGACGGAGCTTTTCGACCGTCTCTGGCCCCCGTTCCGCCTTGCCGATCATGCCCAGGACACCCGCTTTCTCGAGCATGATGTCCGTGAACTTGTCCATGCGCGTGGCGGTAGTGGGCCCGGCCGGGCCCACCGCCTCGTCGCCGACGGCAACGACCGGGCCGCCCGAGTAGATGAAGCGTCCGCGAAAATCGAGCCCGTCGGGCAGCGGCTCCCCGCGCTCATAGTATTCGGCGATGCGCTTGTGCGCGGCGTCCCTGCCGGTAAGAAGCTTGCCCGAAAGCAGCAATGTCTGCCCGGGCTGCCATGACTGGATGTCCTCGCGGGTGACCGTATCCAGGTTCACGGAGACGGTCGAGTCGGCTCGCTCCAGAGTGATTTCGGGCCAGTCCGCGAGACTTGGAGGCTCAAGATAGGCCGGTCCGGAACCATCGAGGGTGAAGTGGACATGCCGGGTGGCGGCGCAATTGGGGATCATGGCGACCGGAAGCGATGCGGCATGCGTGGGATACTCTCTGATCTTGACATCCAGCACCGTCGTCATTCCGCCCAGCCCCTGGGCGCCGATGCCCAGCCGGTTGACCTTCTCGTACAGCTCGATGCGCAACTCCTCGGTAGGGGTATCCGGTCCTCTTTCGATCAGTTCCTGGATGTCGATAGGTTCCATGAGCGATTCCTTGGCGAGAACCATGGCCTTCTCGGAACTGCCGCCGATGCCGATTCCGAGCACCCCCGGAGGGCACCAGCCCGCTCCCATTCCGGGAACGGTTTTGAGCACCCAGTCCACGATGCTGTCGCTGGGATTGAGTATCTTGAAGCGGCTCTTGTTTTCCGAACCGCCTCCCTTGGCGGACACCACGACATCGACCTTGTCTCCTTCGGCCATCTCGACATGGATGACCGCCGGCGTGTTGTCCATGGTGTTTTTCCTCTGGCCGATCGGCGGGGAGACGATGGAGGCCCTGAGCGGATTCGACGGATCGAGATAGGCCTTGCGGACTCCCTCGTTGATCATGTCCTCCAGGCGTTTTCCGGAATCCCATTGCACTTTCATGCCGACCTTGACGAATATCACGACGATGCCGGTGTCCTGGCAGATCGGGCGCTTTCCTTCGGCCGCCATGCGCGAGTTCACCAGGATCTGGGATATGGCGTTCCTGGCGCTTTCGGATTCTTCCCGAAGCCAGGCACGGTGCATGGCCTGAATGAAATCACGGGAGTGATAGTAGGAAATGTACTGAAGCGCATCGGCGACGCTCTCCACAAGATCCTGTTCCTTGATGACGGTCATGATCGGTTTCGAAAGATAAAGAACAGATTATAGGTCCTGCCGGATGACGAGATCAATTTGCCTCGCGACCCGGGCGATCATCGGGGTCTCGGGGCCGGAAAGTCCGACACTCCGGGAAGGGCGGATTCCCGGGTGGTCCTGTTCACCAAAGTTTCATTCGCATTTAGGAATCGGCAATCCGGTTCGGATACAATTAGTCGTTTGTCATTTCCCTGCCAGCCGTTCCGCCAAGTGAGGAGTCCGCCACGTTTCGTCCTGTCAGCACTGTTGCTGAGCATCGTGATTGCGGGAGTGCCGGAACAGGCTTCAGCCCACCATTTGCTTGAAAAACACGAGCTGAACTGCAGCCAGGATTTTCCCTGTCCGGAAGCGCTGCAGGGACGGGTCAATTTCTGGATTCACGTGTTTCGCAAATGGGGCAAGCGTCAGGCAATTTTTCATGATCCGGACGTTCCGGAAAGGGTGTATTCCGTTCTGGACACCGGCGACGGTTGCGGCCGGGGCGCAAGAAGGGCGATCAAGCGGGAAAGAAAGCGGCTCAAGACCGCCCTTTACAATGCCGCAAGGAAACTCGAATCGTCGTCCGACCTGTCCAGCCTGGACAGGCATCTGGTCAGCATGTTTCCCGGTCGAAAGCCGGAAGATTTGAGAAGGGCGTCCGAGACCATCCGCTGCCAGAGCGGGATCAGGGAAAGCTATCTCGAGGGCCTCAAGCGCTTCAACCGCTACAGCTACATGGTCGACAGCATTCTGGCCCAGTACAACCTGCCTCCCGATATTCGCTATCTGCCGTTTGTGGAATCCTCCTACAATCCCCGCGCCTATTCCAAGGCCGGTGCCGCGGGCATGTGGCAGATCATGCCGAAAACCGCAAGGGTCCTGGGATTGCAACTGGACGCGACCATCGACGAGAGGCTCGACCCGGAAGCCGCGACACACGGCGCGGCGCGGTATCTGATCGAATCAAGGGAAACGCTCACTGGGGTGGCCCGCAGCATCGATCCGTCTGTCAGGGACCAGGAGATCAGCCCCTTCGTCATCACTTCCTACAACTACGGCGTCAACGGCATGCGGCGGGCGATCAGGAAGGTCGAACCGGATTACATGCAGGTGCTTGAAAGGTACCGGTCTCCCTCGTTTCGGATCGCCGTGAAGAATTTCTATGCGAGTTTTCTGGCGGCCCGTCACGTGACCAAGAATGCCGAGACCTATTTCGGAAGGAAATTCTCGTCAAGGTCCGAAAGAGTGGTCACGCTGGCCCTGGAGAACCCGACATCCATCGATCGGGTCAAGAAGGTGTTCGAGGTGTCGGAGCGTGATTTGCGGCCGATCAATCTGGGGTTGACACGGTTTGTCTGGAACAGCTGGAGAATGATTCCGGTCGGATACAAGCTGAGACTTCCGTATCGCGATGGCGAGTACGCCGCCGAGATTGCCCGCTTCAGGTCCCTGCCTCAGGAAAATTTCGCGCCGGGTTCCGGAACCTACGTGGTGAGAAAGGGAGACACGGCATGCGGCATCGCAAGGGCGATGCAGGTCAACTGCCGCGAGTTGATATCAGTCAACCGGCTGGGTAGGCGTGCGGTGATCCGGATCGGGCAGAAATTGACGATTCCGGGAAAACTGATTGCGGTGGAGCAGACCGGCACCACAGGCAACGGAAAGACGGTGATCAGGCGTGTTGCCGACAAGGGCCAGAGTCAGGTTCACAGGGTGAAAAAGGGCGATACCGCCTGTGGAATCGCCAGGCGGTATTCGGTCGGTTGCCGCGAACTCATCCGGTTGAACAAGCTGGGCCGCAAGGCGGTCATACGGGTCGGACAGCGCTTGCGGATTCCCGGCGGGGACAATGACCGATGGAATATCGCAAGACTCGATGAAAACAACCGCTATCTGGTTGTCAAGGGCGATTCGGCTTGCCGCATAGCTCGCCGGTTCAGTGTCGATTGCGGCAAACTGATCCGGCTCAACAGACTGAACAGGAAGGCGACGATCTACCCGGGCCAGCGAATCAGGATTCCGGGCTTTGTCGTCCCCGGGACCAACGAGACCGTGAGCGAACTGGCACAGCTGGACAAGGCGATCGCTGCGGCGAAGCCGGATAAAGTCGAATCCGGCAAGGAAGTCTCGCACCCGGAATTGGACAATCTGCTGGACACCCTGCCCGATCTGTCCGTGGCCGTCGCGGAAACGGGTGGCGCGCCGGTATACACGATTCGGGCGATGGCCGAAGAGACCCTGGGTCATTATGCGGACTGGCTGGGAATCGGTTATGCTGGCAGCGTCAGGAAGATGAATGCCATGTCGTCAAATTCGAGTCTGGATATCGGGCGCAAGATCAAGCTGCCGATCGAGTCGGTCGAGCAGGTCAATCGTTTCGAGCGAAAGCGCATCGAATTTCACCAGGTGCTGAACGAAGAGTTGAAGGAGCATTACCATCTGGTTGACATACGTCGGCATGTCGTCGTGAAGGGCGATACCGTCTGGAGCCTGTCGGTAGAAGTCGGCTTTCCGGTTAGCCTCTTCTACAGGCTGAATCCGGAGCTGGTGCCGGTCGGCCTCAAGCGGGGCCAGCAGGTGCTGGTCCCGATTCTGAGAAAGAAGACATGATCCCTGTGCCCGGACAAGGGACTGGGGAAAGACGGGATCGGAGCATCCATGGGTGATTTTTACGGAAAACTCAACGCCCGGTGGCAGTCATCGGGGTCGTTGCTATGTGTCGGGCTGGATCCGGTGCTCGAGAGCATGCCGCCGCAATTCGTCAGCGCCAGGACTCCGTTTGCCGATTTCTGCAGGGAGATTGTCGATGCCACGGCAGGGTTTGCCTGTGCGTTCAAGTTCCAGGCCGCCTGTTTCGGGCAGCACGGCGCCGAGGATGAGCTTGAACGGGCGATTCACCATGTTCTCTCGTGCCATCCCGGTGTCCCGGTGATCCTGGACTCGAAAAGAGGGGACATCGGCTCCACGGCGAAGCGGTATGCTTGCGAAGCCTTCACGAGATACGGAGCCGACGCGGTGACCGTCAATCCCTACCTTGGCACCGACTCGATCGAGGCGTTTACCGATCATGCCGACCGGGGCGTGATCCTCCTTTGCCGAACCTCGAATCCCGGAAGCGCCGACTTGCAGGAACTCGACTGCGGCGGCATGAAGGTCTATGAGCGCGTGGCGCATCTTGCCGCCGAAAAATGGAATCGAGGGAACAATGTCGCCCTGGTGGTCGGCGCAACCTACCCGGAAGTCCTCGGGCGGGTGAGAGGGATTGTCGGGGACATGCCGTTGCTGGTGCCCGGCGTCGGCGCCCAGGGCGGCGATCTCGGCGCCGTGCTTGAAAACGGTCTGACCGAAGCCGGACACGGCCTGATGATCAACGTCTCCAGGCATATCGTCCAGGCCGGGGAGCGGGAGCGTGGAGACCCGGCGAAAGCCGCTCACGACGCAGCCGAACTCTATTACAATGAGATAAACCGGCTGCGGTCAAAATGGTCATGAGCAAACCGAACATCAGGGAGGGGCGGGGCCAGGTGGCGCTTTTGATCACCTGCCTGTCGGACCTGTTTCGTCCGCGCCTGGCCTCTGCCGCCGTCGAGCTGATCGAGGGGCTTGGCTACCGGGTCGAAGTGCCCGAGCAGACCTGTTGCGGTCAGCCCGCCTACAATGCCGGTGAACGTGAAAAGACCCGTGCCCTGGCCAAGATGCTGATTGATCGTTTTGAGCCGTATGACTATGTCGTGGCGCCTTCCGGATCCTGTGCAGCAACGGTCAGGGAACACTATCCCGGGCTGTTCGAGAAGGGGAGCCCATGGCGTGAACGATCCCGCAGGCTCTGCGAGAAAACGCACGAATTGTCCGCCTTCATGGTCGATGTCGCCGGGGCGAGACTTGAAAGAAAGAGCGAGGCCGATCACGAGGGATTGCGCTTTGCCTACCACGATTCCTGCTCCGGCCTTCGCGAACTCGGCATCCGTTCACAGCCGAGGCGGTTGCTGAAGGACCGTCTCGGGATCGATTTGTGCGAGATGGGCAATTCCGAGATCTGTTGCGGGTTCGGAGGCATGTTCTGCGTCAAGTTTCCGGAGATCTCGACCCGGATGGCGGACAACAAGATCGACGGCATCCGGGATGCCGAGGCAGATGTGCTGCTCGGCGGCGACCTGGGCTGCCTGATGAACATCGCCGGCAGGCTGAGGCGCCTCGGCAGCAGGACGAAGGTGTATCACTATGCCGAGTTGCTGACCGAGTCCGGTCCGGGCCCGGCGATCGGATACCGCGACTAGCATGCAGGCGAAATCGAGGCAGTTCAGGGAATCGGCCAAGGTCGCGTTGCTGGATGAAGACCTGCGGACGGCGATGAGCCGCGCAGAGGGCGGCTTTGTCGATACCCGCCGGGCGGCGGTCGAGGAACTCGAGAACTTCCAGGAATACCGAGAATTCGCCCGCGAGACCAAGAATCATGTTCTCGGGCATCTCGATCACTATCTGTGCCTGTTCGAGAAGAACGCCACGGCTTCCGGAGGCCGGGTTCACTGGGCGGCCAACGGCGAGGACGTCAACCGGATCGTTCTCGATATCTGCAATCGTCCCGGAATCGGCAAGATCACCAAGGGAAAATCCATGGTGTCCGAGGAATCCGGCCTCAACGCGGCGCTGGAAAGCGGGGGACATCAGGTTGTCGAAACCGACCTGGGCGAGTACATCATCCAGCTGGCGCAAGAGACGCCGAGCCATATCATCGCCCCGGCGGTGCACAAGACCAAGCAGGCCGTGACCGACCTGTTCGAGGAATTTCACAACGAGGCGGGATACCCGAAGGTGGTCGAGCACGGGGATATCGTGAACCAGGCAAGGCAAGTGCTGAGAGACCACTTCTGCACGGCCGATGTCGGCATCACGGGAGGGAATTTTCTGGTTGCCGAGACCGGTTCGGTTGCGATCATCACCAACGAGGGAAACGGGGATCTCACGGCGACCCTGCCGGACATCCACATCGTGGTCACCAGCATCGAGAAGGTCATTCCCGACCTTCAGTCGCTCGGCGGCTTCCTGCGATTGCTCGGACGAAGCGCGACCGGGCAGGTCATGAGCGTGTACACCACGCTGTTCAACGGCCCCCGGAGGGCCGGCGATCTGGACGGGCCAACGGAGTTTCACGTGGTGCTGGTCGACAACGGGCGCAGCGGGGTCCTGGGCACCCGTCATCAGGACATTCTCCGTTGCATCAAGTGCGGTGCCTGCATGAACCATTGCCCGGTCTACACCAGTGTCGGGGGGCACGCCTACGGATGGGTCTATCCCGGGCCCATGGGCTCGGTCGTGACGCCGCTTCTGATCGGCCGGAAGAATGCCCCGGATCTGCCGTACGCCTGCACCCTGAACGGGCGATGCAAGACCGTCTGCCCGGTGATGATTCCCCTTCCGGAATTGCTTCGCGAACATCGCAACAATCTTGTGGAGATGGGGGAGACGGGCATCGTGCACCGGCTCGGGATGTGGGCCTGGTACCGGGTGGCCCGGCGTCCGGCCCTGTACAGGCTGGCTACCCGCCTGTACGTGCTGAAGCTGAACCTGATAGCCCGGCTGGGCTCGCCGTTCCGACGCGGCAGCTTCAGGTCCATTCCGTTTGCAGGCGGATGGACCCGCACCCGGGATTTTCCGGTGCCTCAGGCCACGACTTTTCAGGCGCAATGGCGCAAGCGGGGACGTCGTGGACGCTCGTGAAAGAATTCTGGGCGCCATCCGGCGCGCTCTCGACGGGTCTGGCCGACCGGCCCGGCCCGATGCTCCGCCGAAGGTGCCGGCTCCCAGCTACCGCACGCCGCTACCGGGCTCGCTTTCCGAGCAGTTTGCGATGATGCACGAGCGGGTTCACGGAACTCTGGACAAGGTTGACGATCTGGCCGGTGTGCCCCGGGCGGTATGCCGCTACCTTCAGAACTTGTCAGTGCCGCTCCGAATCGTGATGTCGCCGGACCCGGAGTTCTCGTCGATCAACTGGGAGGGGGTGGATGTCGAGGGCCGGGCCGCCAGCCGGGAGGACCGGTGCTCTGTAACCATGGCCTTCGCCGGGATCGCCGAAACCGGAACCGTCGCGATGGTGTCGTCCGCAAGCTCCCCGATCACGTCCCATTTCCTGCCAGAGGTCAACATTGCCGCGCTGAAGCAATCGCGCCTGGTCCCGGCCATGGAGGACCTGTGGCCGCTGATTGCCGAGCAGCCCCGGACCGTCAATCTGATTTCCGGGCCCTCAAAAACCGCAGACATCGAACAGACGATTGTCTACGGTGCGCACGGGCCGCGCCATTTTCACGTGATCCTGGTGTGCGACGGGGACGCCTGAAGCGTCATCGTGCCCGCTAGTCCGGCTCAGGTGTAGTCGACCGTGACGTCCAGCCCGCCCTTGCTGTTCAGGTCGAACAGGCCGTCGGCGACGGCATGGCTCCATATCGCGCTTCGCCTCAGTCCGCCCAGGGGATACATGTGGACCCCGGCGATGCCGGTTTCGGGAGCGGATTCGCGGTAGCCGGCCAGATTGCGCACCAGCACATCGGGTGTGTTGACCGTCATCAGTTTGGCGATGTTCCTTGACTGGCGGGTCAGGTATTTCATGGAAGGGCCGATACCGCATGCCTTGGCGTGCATCAGCAGGGTCTTGATCGTCGCGAGCCCGGGTATGCCGATGCGTATGGGCAGGGCATTGCCTTCTTCCCCGAGCATCCGGTCCCAGGCAATGATCGGGTCCGACTCGAAGACGAACTGGGTCACGAGATACATGTCCGCATCGGTTCTCTGGTGAAAGGCGTTCTTCCATTTCAGGGCGCTCATGATCGCCTCGTCGGACATATCGGGGCTGCCTTCCGGATGACCGGCCACGGCGATCTTGCGAATACCGTGCCGGTCGAAAAGTCCGGTGTCGAGAATCTGCGTTGAATCGGAAAACTCGCCAACCGGCTTGTCGACCGCCCCGGCGATGCACAGCACATGGTCCACACCGGCTTCTCCAACCGACCGGGCCAGATAGTCGTCGAGCGTTTTTCTGTCCGGGATGCTGCGGGCGGCGAAATGGGGCACGGGTATGAAGCCCTCCTTGCGCAAGCGGGCGGCGACCCTGACTGTGTCATCGAAATCCGATCCCGGCAGGAAGGTGATATACACGACGGTTCCTTCGCGCAGATGATCACGGAAGTCGGCAACCCTTGCAGCCGAACCCGGGGTCACCTCGGTGGTAAAATCTGCCAGAAGATCTTGAATGCTTGCTTTCGATGTCATCATGGATGCGTTCGGTTGTAATCGGAGAATATCCCGGTGTGAAAATTTCCGGGATGATACACAATATGCGGGGCCGTTTATGTATCTGAGCGACATCCACGGATACATGGTATCCACTGCGAAAATCAATGTCGGCTCAGGGCCCTCGTCCTCCGCCGGATGCCTGAACCTCTGCTCGATTCCTTACGAGAGCGATGGTAGACGGAATTCGATGGAACCTGAGTCCGGCGATCCTGGAGCACCAGAGCGGCAACACCGTTATATCGGAGACTATCATGACCGATCTGAATCCAGCCTTTACACCGAATTGGGCCTCGCCACCGGGCGACACGATAGCGGATGTGCTGAAAGAGCGCGGTTGGACCCAGGCCGAATTGGCGAAGCGGCTGGGCTATAGCGAAACGCATGTAAGTCAATTGATCAATGGCAAGGCGTCTCTGACGGAAGACACCGCATTTCGGCTGGAAAGCGTGTTGGGAAGCACGGCTGCATTCTGGCTGCGCCGCGAGGCGTTCTATCGAGGTCGCCGTCAACGCGAACGGTGAGGTAGCAGGGCGCCCTTGAATCAACCGTTGGTCCAACTCTTCTCGGATAAGGCCGGATCAAGACACCCATTCCGTTGTCTTACGCCCCGAAAGGTCCGGAGCGATCCATGCTTGTCGGGCGGGGTGCCGACAGCGCACTTTGATGATGCTTGTATTCGATGCCGAATGGATTGCGGTTATGCGATAAACTTATGGATTCCTGGACGGCAACCGCGCATTCAGGGAATGAGGCGCTAGTAGGTCGGTCAGAAAATTCCACATTACCTATCACGAATCAACCCATTTTGGAGAATCGAGCATGTCCATTCAGATCGGAGACAAGATCCCCAACGTAACGATTTCGACCATGACCTCCGACGGTATCCAGGAGATCAGCACCGACGAGATATTCAGCGGAAAGAAGGTGGTGATGTTCGCCTTGCCCGGCGCTTTCACCCCGACCTGTTCCGCATCGCATCTTCCGGGCTATGTCGTCAGGCACGACGAGATCAAGGCGAAGGGCGTCGACGCGGTCGCCTGCCTGTCGGTGAACGACGCCTTCGTCATGGATGCATGGGGGAAGTCCCA
This sequence comes from Gammaproteobacteria bacterium, assembly GCA_009841725.1. Taxonomy (GTDB): domain Bacteria; phylum Pseudomonadota; class Gammaproteobacteria; order Arenicellales; family Poriferihabitantaceae; genus Poriferihabitans. The sequence goes on along the minus strand of VYGS01000078.1, from coordinate 10,713 downwards.
GAACACGGACGGCAACATCCTGATGCTTGCCGACGGCAGCTGCAATCTCACCCAGGCGCTGGGCATGGAGTTGGATCTGACCGAAAGAAATCTCGGGGTTCGCTCAAAACGCTACGCGCTGATCGCCGAAGACGGGGTCGTTACGCACCTCAATGTCGATCCGTCGCCGGGAGAGCTCAAGGTCAGTGACGCGGATACGGTCCTGGGCCTCTTGTAGGAGAGTTTGTCGGGCATCAAGTTCTGATCGGCGGCGATGCTGAAACGGGTCGGCTATTTCCTGGCAACAAACCTGGCCATTCTGGCGGTGCTGAATGTCACCGCGAGGTTGCTCGGCTTTGATCAGTATCTCTACAGGATGGGCCAGAACATGGGATCGCTGCTGGTCTTCGCCGCGGCATTCGGAATGCTCGGCTCGTTCATCTCCCTGGCCATGTCCAAGCACATGGCCAAGAAATTCTCCGGCGCACGGATCATCGAAACACCGGCAACGGCCAGGGAAAGATGGCTTGTTGAGACCGTGCAGAGGCAGGCAGGGCAGGCCGGAATCGGGATGCCCGAAGTCGCCGTTTTCGATCACCCGCAGCCCAATGCCTTCGCCACCGGCATGAACCGGAACAACGCTCTTGTCGCGGTCAGCCGGGGATTGCTGGAGCACATGACCGAGGACGAGGTCGAAGCCGTTCTGGGGCATGAAGTCAGTCACGTGGCCAACGGCGACATGATCACCCTGGCCCTGATCCAGGGTGTGGTCAACACCTTCGTGATTTTCCTGTCCCGGGTTATCGGCCAGATGGTTGACCGGGCGATCTTCAAGAGCCGGTCCGGGATCGGCCCCGGCTACTGGATCACCGTGATCATCGCCGAACTCGTGCTCGGAATCCTGGCCAGCGTCATCGTCATGTACTTCAGCCGACGGCGGGAATTTCGCGCCGACCAGGGCGGCGCGGAGCTGGCCGGCCGGGACAAGATGATCTCGGCCCTCAGGAGGCTGCGCGACCTTTATGAACCGCCCGCGCTCCCGGAGCAACTGGCGGCATTTGGGGTGTCGGGGAGGCATGCATCCGGATTGCGGCGTCTGCTCAGCTCCCATCCGCCCCTGGATGAAAGGATCGAGGCATTGCAAGGAGCATGATGCCGGCTCGTCCGCAAGGCGCATCACCGATTCCCGCTTCAGTTCGCTATCGTTGACCCGGCAGGACGGTTCGCTTCCGTCTTCCCCGAACCCCCGCCTTCGGCACTGCCGGAGCACTTCTTAAACCGTTGGTCCGGCCCCCGCGTTACGATCAATATAATAGAAATATACTATTAAATTGATTAAAATAATTCAATTGATTAATTGACAGGCTCGCCTATACAATGACCGGGTCTGAATTGACAGACGTTTTAATCGTTTTTCAACCATTGGAGATATACCATGAGTCTCAAAAATTCGAAGACCGAACAGAACCTCAAGGATGCCTTCGCAGGCGAGTCCCAGGCCAATCGGCGCTATCTTTACTTCGCCCAGAAAGCCGATATCGAAGGGTTCAACGATGTCGCAGCGGTATTCCGGTCCACCGCGGAAGGGGAAACCGGTCATGCGCATGGTCATCTTGAATACCTGGAAGAATGCGGGGACCCGGCAACCGGTCTGCCGATCGGCAGCACCCCGGACAACCTGAAGGCGGCAATTGCCGGCGAAACCCACGAATACACCGACATGTATCCGGGCATG